>CAYPUQ010000049.1:0-3630 GCA_964413655.1 uncultured Solibacteraceae bacterium
CCAACACACCGCGCTAGATGAGTCAACCACCGCGGATATTTTCATATCCCCGGTGTTTCTTCGACCAAGAGCAGCGCCGGGCGGCGCAAGTCTCAGATCTGCAAACAGTTGCGCGTCGTCGCAAAGTAGGCACGCCCAAATGAAACTGAAGCTCGGCATTCAGGTCTCGCCTCGCACGGTAGGAAAGTACCTGCGCACGGGCGGACCGGTTCGCACGCCCGATCCAAAGCAGCGGTGGCTGACTTTCGTCCACCGCAGCCGTCAATCACTGCATTTGATTCACGAGGGCGAAACCAATGAACTTGTGGGTCGTACAACAGCTGCGAGAAGCCTTGATCCTCGACAGCGACTTCTTCCCGAAGTCAACAGACCTGAGACCGAAGCGCACCAGCGTTCACCCCCCGGCGGCGCTCAAAGCGCGTGATTGAGCGGTGAAGATACGCCGCAATACCGCAATCAGCGCCTGCTTGGCCACGGGCTTGCTCATGTACTCGTCCATGCCGGCATCCAGGCATTGCGCGATGTCCTCCTGCATGGCATCGGCGGTCAACGCAACAATCGGCGTGTGGCGTTGCTTGCCCTCTGCAAGCCGGATGCGGCGCGTGGCCTCCAGCCCATCGATGCCCGGCAGCCGCCGGTCCATGAAGATCAGCGAATACCGCTTCTGGGACGCCGCGCTCACCGCTTCGATTCCATTCGACACCGCCTGCACTCGGTATCCGAGCGTTTCGAGTAGGCGCACAAGAACCCTGAGGCTAACCGGGTCGTCCTCCACGACGAGGATCAGTTTGCCCGCTGGGTCGAGCGCGGCTTGCGGATCGCCAGCCGGTCGGGTCGCCGCCACTACGCCCGCTTGCGCTTGCGCGACGGGCAGATCGAACCAGAACGTCGTGCCCTCACCGGACTCGCTGCGAAAGCCGATGCGTCCGCCCATCGCCTCCACCAGCCTCTTCGAGATCGCCAAACCAAGGCCCGTTCCGTCTCTGATTTCGACGCTCGAACCCGGCGCGCGGTAATACGGCTCGAAAATATGAATGCGCGCTTCAGGCGGAATACCGATGCCTGTGTCGATCACCTCGATATGCAGTTCCACCGCACCGCCATCGCTGCGTGCCGCGGCGACGCGAACGTCTACGTGCCCGCTGCTCGATGTGTACTTCACCGCGTTCAGCACCAGGTTCAGCAGCACCCGCCGCAGATGGCTGCGATCCGTTCTCACCCATGCCGGCACTCCCGTGCCGAAGTCGCTCCGCAACTGGATCTGCTGATTCCTCGCCACCGTGCGCGCCAGTTGGAGAACGTCTTCCACCAGACCTCGCAGCTCGAAGTCCGCCGGCGTGATACCGATTCCGCGAGCTTCGATTTTCGACAAATCGAGCAACCCGTTCACCAGCTCCATCAGCTCCGCGCTGCACTGCCGGCTCAATTGGACGTACTCGCGCTGCGCCTCCGATAGATCCGTTTCCAGCAGCAGCTCCGACGTCGCCATCATTCCGTTCAACGGCGTGCGAATCTCATGGCTCATCGCGGCCAGAAACTCACTCTTGGCGAGGTTGGCTGATTCGGCTTTTTCGCGTGCTTCCCGGAACCGGTTGCGCATGGCCTCGGCCGCGCGCGAGCAGGAAGCGAGATACCAGTTCAGCACGTAGATTCCGGCGACCTTCAATCCCTCCACCTGCCACACCAGCGGCCGGTGCTCCCAGAAGGCGAGACAGCCCAGTAGCGCCAGGTAGCCCCCCGCGGCGACGTGCCCATACCAGAGCACGTTGCGGTACCCCGCTCCCATCTGATCGGCACTGCGCAGGATGAGCAACGGAAGGAACCAGCTCTGCTCGGCTCCCGTGAAGTAGATCGCCAGCACCCAAACAAATATGTCGAGTGTCAGAAACGCGCGGCCCAGATGGATCTTTTCAGTCTTGGTGAAAAGCAGCCGTAGGAGAATCCACGAGACAGAACAATAGAGTAGGGTGATCGCTGCGAACCATGCAGGATCCGGCCGTCCAGGGTGAGCTCCGCCCGCGACGTTCTCGAGGAACACGAATGCGAGGAGCGCGAGGAATCCTGCCAACCGCAGGATTGGGATCTGCACCGTGTGAAGCCACCGGTGCTCCCGCCTCCCTCTGCGGAGCGCGGTCAAGCAACCCGAGTGTACCATGCCGATTTGCGCCGGGTTCGATACCGTCCCAGGCACGGCATTCTAAGGCACTCAGCAGGTCTAATTACCTTACGGGAAGCTCCGGTTCAGAACTCCCGAATGATCCGCCACGACAGCAGCCCGTACGTGGCGCCACCCGATCGGCCGAAGCCCGCTCCGGCTTGAATGTTAAGCCGTGTTTTCTTCCAGTGCACCTGGGGCATCAGCAGACTATTCCGTCCACGCAGACCGGCACTCTTGTAGTTGGACTCGAGACCCAGGTTGAGGTTCTGCCACGTCCGGCCACTCCGGATGCTTGCCGCGCTCGTCGGTTTCGACGATGGTTTGCCAACCGTGGACCAGCCGGCTCTGAGACCGCTTTGGCCGGGGCAGCATCCCTTGGAGCGCGAACTTATAGCTTTCGATACGTGTATTCTCGATCGGCAGCTCGAACTCCACTGTATAGCCTTCCGCGAAGCACCACTCCACTTCAGGCGCCCAATTCAGCCGCGCCCGTCCGCCTGGCCGGGCAATGAACAGAGAGTTGACCTCAACCTCACCCTTCTCGGCACCCAAAGGCCGTACAAGGTCAAACACCATTGGCTCGGGAATCTCGGGTTTGATGCTCGACAGCGACCCTTCGTCGGGGTCGTGCGCTTGCCCCGAGGCGCCTGCGCCGGCGCACAGAAACAACGCGATCGCGCTGAGCGCGTTCAGCCGCCGCATCAGTACCTGGTTACTCCCGGACGCGTGTCCCGCGACCATGGTGCTTTGCCGCGGAGAATATTTGCGAAGCTGCGGCTCGGATTCAACCACGAACGCACCAGCACCCGGGCCGCCCGGTGCTTGACCTTCCCCTCGAACGGGAGTATCACGTAGCGGTCGAGTGCGTCCTCGCCGATCTGCCAGACAAACCCCAGCGTGGGCGTGACAACCAGATCCACGGCGCCCTTCGTGCCCGGCTCTTTGCCGACGTTGCCGATCGAGGCATCGCTGATCGGGCCAATTTCGTACTGGACGCTGTAAGCCGCACTCCACGCCATTCCCTTCAGCCGGCTATGCCAATACTGTTTGTTCCGGCCGAACTGCGCGGTGATGCCCCGCGGGTCATTGTGCGCCTGAATGTAACCGCTAACGGCTCCCTGAAGGGGATGCCCGATATAGTTCACAACGAACGGGTCGCCGTCGTCCCAACCGGAGAGTCCCTTCACCGAGTCGGCGTAATCGCGAAAGAATGGGCCGCGCAGTTTCCGGCGGGTGTTCTTCTGGGTTGTGAGGCGAAAGCCGTGCTCGACGGCGAGAAACGCGAGCGACTGGAGCAGGGCCGGCCGCCAGCGAAATCCCTCCGGTTCTTCGCCGCTGCCATCATCTTTGGCGCCGCCATCGGCCGGAGGCGAAGACGCCGGCAGCAGGAGAATGCCTCCGGTTATTAGCAGACAGAAAGACAGTCTCAACACGAAAAAGCTCAATTGACTTCCCTTCGAACGAGGAGATGC
>CAYPUQ010000049.1:3730-21765 GCA_964413655.1 uncultured Solibacteraceae bacterium
GCCGATCTTTTTTGGGCGTTGAAAGGGGGTGGCGGGAATTTCGGCGTAGTTACTTCGATCACGTATCGCATGCACCCGGTGACCTCGGTCATCTCGGGCATGATTCTCCATCCGATAGGCCGCGCCCGCGAGGCGCTTCGCTTCTACCGGGATTTCGTTCAGTCCGGGCTACCTGATGAATTGATCGTGTACGCAGCGGCGATTACCACTCCCGACGGTACTCCTGTGATTGCATTCATCCCGGCATATTGCGGGGACAATCCCGACGAAGGAGAGCGCATCCTGAGGCCGCTGCGAGAATTCGGCCCCCCCGTCGTGGACCTCGTCAGTTGCATGCCGTATGTCGCCATGCAGCAGATGATTGACGCGGCCGCTCCCTTTGGGTTGCGCACCTACTGGAAGAGTGGCTTCTTGCGCGAACTCCCCGACAAAGCGATTGATACTTTTGCACACTTCGCCCAAAGCTGCACTTCGCCCCGGACATTTGCGATCCTGGAGCACGCACACGGCGCGGTTACCAGGGTTCCGCCGGAAGCAACTGCCTTTGCGATGCGCTCCGAAGGCTTCGATCTCGTTCTGATCAGTTTATGGACCGAAGCGGCGGAGGACACACGCCACATCGAATGGACGCGGGCTTTTCACACGGCCATGCAGCCTTGGTCTGCCGGTTCCGTGTACGTGAATGCTCTCGATCAAGACGACTCATCGCGAATCTTCGAGGCATTTGGCCGCAATTACGCACGGCTGAGTGAAGTGAAGGCCAAGTACGATCCGGACAACCGGTTTCGCCGAAATCACAATATCGCTCCGAAGCGATAGGCCGGTAATCGGTAAATGGGGCCTGTCGATTGGACCCGGGAATGGCCCGGATTGCCCCTTCCGATGCGTGGAGGCGCCAGCGTCAGAATGGGTCCCCACAAGCCGGCTCCGGCTTGAAGCAGTTTAGTTAGTTCGCCTCGCGGCACTGGGCGGCGACCCGCAGAATTGCCTCCAGGCTCCGCTCAATATCCTGAACCGTGGTCGCCCACGATGCCACGCTGATCCGCATCGCGGCGCGCCCCCGCCACCGGGTGCCTCCGCACCAACAGGTCCCTTCGTCCTGAAGCGCCGAGATGACGCGGCGGGTCAGGGTGTCGCTGCCGAAGGAGACCAGCACCTGGTTAAGCACCACGTCGTTCAGGACCTCATACCCCGCCGAGCGCAACCCCTCCGCGAAGCGAACGGCGTGGGCGCACGTACGTTCCACCAGGTTTGTAAGCCCTCGCCGGCCGAGCGACTTCAACGCCGCCCACAGTTCCACGCCTCGGGCCCGCCGCGAGACTTCCGGTGCATAATGCAACGGCTCGCGGGGGCCGGTGAAGCTAAGGTACGGCGCCTGAACGCTCATCGCCGCCCGTAGGGCCTCGGCGTTTCGGACCAGGGCGAGGCCACAGTCGTAGGTCACGTTCGGCCACTTGTGTGCGTCGGTGGCCCAGGAGTCGGCCTCTTCGAAACCGGCCGTGAGGTAGTGCTTCGACGGCGAAACCGCCGCCCAGAGGCCGAACGCGCCGTCCACGTGGACCCACGCGCCGGCCTCCTTCACCTTCGAAATAATCTCACCGGCCGGATCGAAATTGCCCGTATCCACATGGCCTGCTTGGAGGCACACGATCGCCGGGCGCGTGATGTGCGGTATCCGGTCCGCGCGCATCCGGCCTTGGGCATCGACCGGCACCCGGATCACGCGTTCGCTGCCCAAGCCGAGCATGCGCACCGCCTTCCACAAGGAAGCATGCGCCTGCTCACTGGCGATGACCGTGACAGGAGGCGCGCCGAAGAGACCCATAGCTTCGACGTCCCAGCCTGCTTCCTTGAGGATGGAGTTGCGCGCGGCGGCCAGACAGGTCAGGTTGGCCAGCGTCGTGCCGGTCACAAGCGTTCCACCGGACGAGGCCGGCAATCCCAGCGCCTCGACCACCCAACCGATGGCCACCTCTTCCAGCGTGGCCGCGACCGGCGAGGTGGCCCACAGCCCGGCATTCTGATCCCACGCGGCGGCGAGCCAGTTTGCGGCGACGGCCGCGGGCAGGGCTCCGCCAACCACAAACCCGAAGTAACGGCCGCCGGCGCTTGCGACCGTCGCGGGGGAACCCACGTCGTCGAGAATCTCAAGCACCTCGCCGGCCCCGAGCGGGTCGTCTTGAAGCGGCTGCCAGAAGTTTTCGAGGCCCGCGACCGCTTTCGGATCGGCGGCGACCGCGCGTTGGCGGATGCCATCGAGATAGTTCTTCGCCCTTTGCGCGGCTTGGTCGAGGAGGCCGCCGGTCTCCGCCGGCTTGGCCTCCTCTTTCCTCTCCTCGGTTTGGGGAGGCGGCGTCTGGGCCGCCGCTTTCCCCTTGTTCTGTTCCAGCAATCCGGTAATGTCGATCATTACTGCATTCCTCCCGCTTCGCTGGTGGCCGGCTTCAGGGCCGATCCCTTCTTCGTGCCGAGCGGCAGAATCATCGGAACATTCTGCCTGTACCGGAGGTACTTCTCTCCGTGGACCCGGATCAGGTCGCGCTCCTCGAACTGGATCGCGATCAGGATGTAGCCGGTGGTGGCGAGGGCCATCACCAGGTGGGCCGCTGTCATGGTCGGCGTGGACCAGAAGAACAGGAACCAGCCGAAGTAGAGCGGATGGCGCACGTACTTGTAGAAGAACGGCGTCCGGAACTCCAGGTGCGTGTAGGGCCTGCCGATCAGATACAGGAACGGCTGGCGTAAGCCGAACAGGTCGAAGTGATTGATCAGGAATGTGCTGATCAGGACGATCAAAGCGCCGGTGAAGTAGATTCCGCACAGGACCGCCTGGCCGGTCGTGTTCTCGACATTCCAGATGACGCCTCCCATCGGCTGCCAGAAATAGAACAGCGTGATGAGGCAGAGACTGGAAAACAGCGTATAGGTGCTGCGCTCCACCGGCTCCGGAACGATTTTCGTCCAGGCGTCCTTGAACCATTTGCGGGCCATCACGCTGTGCTGGACGGCGAACAGACCGAGAAGGGCGGCGTTGGTGAGCAGCGCCTGGGTGAGGGGAAGGGTTGGACCTGAGTCGATCGACTTGGGGACAAGCAGGTTGCCCACGAAGCCGATGGCGTACAGGAAGGTGCCAAAGAAGATGAGGTAGCAGACTACCCCATAAGTAAAGGCTGCGATTCGTTTCAACATTGTGGTCAAAGCTCCTCTGATGCGTTTGGGTCTGAGCCGCGACCGTTTGCCGCCGCTCACTGGGACTAGCGAAAGCCGGGCGGCGAATTAGCCACGCAAACGGTGTTGTCACGGTGACAACCAATTGTTTTCAATGAGTTGAAATCGATCTAAGCGATCATCAACCGTGGCGTTTATAATGGCGAGGGCTATCCGGAGAGACAATTTTGGAGGACTTGAGGGACGCTGATCTGCCGAATGAGAGGGAACCGGAGGCTGAAGAAGTCCGGTCGGCGGTGGATCGTATCACCGCCAGCGAAATATTTCACCGCTCGGAGCGGTTGTGCCGCTTCCTGCGCTTTGTCGTGGAGCGCGCCGTCGCCGGCCGGGCACAGGAACTGAAGGAATACCTCATCGGGGTGGAGGTTTTCGGCAAGGGGCCGGACTTCGACCCACGGCTGGATTCGGTGGTCCGGGTGGAGGCGCGGCGGGTCCGGGCCAAGCTCGATGAATACTACCGGACCGAGGGAGCGTCCGATGCTGTCCGGATCCGTCTCCCGAAGGGCGGCTATGTCCCGGTGTTTGGGTGGGCGACCAAGGCACTGCCCGAACCCGTCTACGACTACGCACTGGAAGACGACCAGCCGGAGACAGTGGAGATGCCGGCGCCGTACCGCCGGCGGTTGGCCGTGGCGGTGTTCGCTGTGGTGGCCCTGGCGGCCATCGGAATGTGGGCGTGGCTCGGGCGGGGCCTGTTCCGCTCGCCCGGGTCGGCGCGGGACCACACCGTGAGCGCCATCGCGGTGCTGCCGTTTCAAAACCTCACTGGCCGGGAGGAGAACGACCCGCTGTGCGACGGTCTGGCCGAGGAGTTGACCGACCGGCTGGCGCGCATCCAGGGCCTACGGGTGATCTCGCGGACTTCGGCGTTCTCCTTCAAGGGCAGTCGGGCGGACGTGCGGAGTGTGTCGCGGCAGTTGGACGTGGACTCGATCGTTGAGGGCAGCGTCCGCGAGGGGGCCGACAGCCTGCGTATCACCGTCCAACTCGTTCGAGGCGTCGACGGTTCGAACATCTGGTCGGAGTCGTTCGACGTGCCCCGCGGCGACGATCTCGGCATGCAAACTCACATCGGCCGTACGGTGGAACAGAAGCTGGCCGCTTACCTGCCGGCGAACGTTCGATTCGAGCCGGACATCAGCGACGAGGAGATGCGGCTGAATACGCTGGTGATGCAGGCGAACTATCTGGTGCAGCGGCGGACCGAAGAGAGTCTGTCGCGAGCGATCGACTCTGCCGAACAGAGTGTTCAGGCACAGCCGAACTATGGGCCGGCCCACGCGGTGCTCGCCGACGCGTGGTTCGCGCTGGCCGATATGCGGCGCGGCGCCGAACAGCGGCGGGCGCTGGAGCGAGCGATTGAGAGCGCGGAACGGGCGCGGCAACTGAATCCGGGGCTGGCGGGGCCGTTGGCCGTTCTCGGAGCGATCAAACTGGACTACGAGTTCGCTTGGCAGGAAGCGGAGCAACTTTTCCGGGAAGGTCTAGCGCGGAATCCGAATAATCCGGTGGCGCGGGCGCGGTATGCGCGGATGTTGTCGTTGCAGGGCCGGCACGACGAAGCTCTCCGGGAGGCGCGGCGGACAGAGGGCTTGGCGCCCACCAGCGTGATGGCGATCGCCACTCTGGGGCAGACCGCGTATTACGCCCGGCGCTACGAAGAGGCGATCCAGCACCTCCAGCGCGCGCTGGCCATCGACACCGGTTACGACAACGGCCGCATCACGATTGCCCGTTCGCTGGGCTTCCTCGGGCGGATCGACGAAGCCTGGTCGGCGACGCAAGGCGTGTCCGATGCGATGCGGGTGAGCCCGGAAATGGCCGCGCTCCGGGTCTGGCTGCATGCGCGGACCGGCCAGGAGGCAGACGCGCGGCTCCACCTGCCGATGGCGCGCGATGCAACGACCGTGGCACTGGCCAGCGCCCACGCGGCCTTGGGCGACTCAGACGCCGCCTTCAACATACTGCGCGAGGCCGTGCGAGAGCGGGAATCGAGCATGGTGTACCTCAAGGTTACCCCCGTGCTCGACCCATTGCGTTCGGACCAACGGTTTGAACCGCTGTGTGCCCAAGTGGGTCTCAGCGGTTGCAGCGGCAAATAAGGCGGCGAAACGGGAAATTCGTGGCCGCCAGCCGGGTCAGTGCGATGGGAAGGTCGAGGAGTCTCCAGTTCGAGTGTTCGGAATGCCGCGACCAGCGGAGCGGCCGAGCGCTGCTTTCGCGCAGTTCGACTGAGCACCTCCGGAAGGGACCGCATGGCGAGCGCCTACAGCACCGCGCGGGTGATGCCACCGGGTTCGGTAGGGAATTGCTTCGCGACGTTTTCCCAGCATCGAGTCTCACCGATTGTAGCGGTAAATCAGGTCGATCAGCTCGTCGTACATCGCCTCGGCGCCGGCTGCATCTCGGTCGTGGATGGCGTGGGTGGCGCAATGCTTGAGATGGTTGCGCATCAGGTTGCGGCCCACCGATCGCAGCGCCTCCTGAACCGACGCGATCTGGACCAGGATGTCGGCGCAGCAGCGGTCCTCCGCCACCATCTTCTGCAGACCGCGCACTTGGCCCTCGATGCGGCGCAACCGTTTCAGGTTGGCCGTCTTCAAACCGGCTTCGACACCGTGGGCTTTACGGGCTTCAGCGGATTTCGGCATGGCGGAGCCTCAGACTGTTGGTAACGACGCTGACGGAGCTGAAGGCCATGGCGGCGCTCGCCAGAATCGGGCTCAGCAGGATGCCGTAAATCGGATACAAGACGCCGGCGGCGACCGGGATGCTCACGACGTTGTACGCGAACGCCCAGAACAAGTTCTGCTTCATCGTGCGCATCGTGCGGCGCGAAAGGACAATGGCGTCGGCGAGGCTGTTCAGGTCGTTGCGCATCAGCGACACGTCGGCGGCCTCGGCGGCTATATCGGAGCCGGCGGCCATGGCCAGACCCACATTGGCCTTGGCGAGCGCCGGCGCGTCGTTGATTCCGTCGCCAACCATCGCGACGGTCCGGCCCTGCCGCTGAAGTTCCTCGATGGCGGCCACCTTGCCATCGGGCAGCAGGCCTGCGCGGACCTCGTCGATGCCCGTTTCGGCGGCGACCGCTTCGGCGACACCCTGGCGGTCGCCAGTCAGCATCACGATCTTGAGGCCGAGGTTGTGAAGGCGCTGAATGGCGCCACGCGAGGATTCGCGCGGTGTGTCGGCGACCGCGATGACACCGGCCGCTCTGCCGTCAACGGCGACCAACAGCGGTGTCTTCCCCGCCGCCGCGAGCCGGGCGGCTTCGGCGGCCAGCGCTTCAGCCTGGATGCCGTGTTCGCGGAGAAACTCTTCGGTTCCGATCCGGACGGCGCGGCCCTCCACCGTGGCCTCGGCGCCGCGCCCGGCCGTGGCCTGGAATTCGGCGGGCTCCGGGAGGCGGATGCCGCGTTCCGCGGCGTAGGCGGTGACGGCGGCCGCCAGCGGATGTTCGGACGCGCGCTCGACGCCGCCGGCCAAGCGGACAACTTCGCCGGCGTCAAAGCCACTGTGCGGCACGACATCGGTGACCTTCGGTTTGCCTTCCGTAACCGTACCGGTCTTGTCCAACACAACCGTATCGACCTGCTGGAGCTTTTCCAGGGCGGCCCCGCCCTTGATGAGCACACCGAGTTCGGCGCCCTTCCCCGAGGCGACCATCACGGCGGTGGGGACAGCCAAGCCCATCGCGCACGGGCAGGCGATGATCAGCACGGCGACCGCGGCGGTCATGGCGTGGACCAGCGGGTCGGCTGGGGAAAGCGTGTACCAGACGGCGAAGGTGAGAACGGCGATGCCGATAACAATGGGCACGAAGATCCCACTGATTCGGTCGGCTAGGCGCTGAATAGGGGCGCGGGAGCTTTGGGCGTCGCGCATGAGCTTCACGATCTGAGCCAGGACGCTGCCGGCGCCGAGAGTGGTGGCGCGGTAGCGAAAGGCGCCGGTTTGGTTAACTGTGCCGCCGATGACGCGGTCGCCGGGGTGTTTCTCGACCGGCAGCGATTCTCCGGTCAGCATCGATTCATCGACGGCGCTGGCGCCCTCGATGATGGCGCCGTCGACTGGAATGCGCTCACCGGGGCGGACCAGCAGCGTCATGCCGGAGTCGATCATTTCGAGCGGCACTACTTCTTCCAGGCCATTGATGACGGCGCGGGCGGTGCGCGGCTGCAGTTCGGCCAGTTTGCGGAGAGCGCTGGAGGTCTTGTGCTTGGCGCGGCTCTCCAGCGCATTGCCGGTGAGAACGAGAGCGATGATGAAGACCACGGCTTCGAAGTACACGTCGACGGCGACGCCGCGCGACTGGAAGAATCCGGGCGCGACGGTGACGGCGGCCGAGAAGAGAAACGCGGCGCCGGTACCGAGGGCGATGAGGGTGTTCATGTCGGCGGCGCGATGGCGGAAGCTGCTCCAGGCGCGGGTGTAAAAATGGCGGCCGGCCCAGCCCATGATGATGGCGGTGAGCGCGAGGAGGCCCCAGCGCAGTAAGGCGGCGGGCGCCTCGTACAGCCAGGGCAGGGCGCGGGCGAGCGGCGGGTCGAGCACGCGCATGGACCAGCGGAGCAGCGGGTCGGCCACCTCATGGCCCGCGTGGTGGCCTCCGGACATGAGCGGCATGGAGGCGAACATGGCGACCGCGCCGGCTGCCATGCTGACGAGGGCCTTCCGCCGCAGGCTGTGATACTCAGCTTTCTCGCGGGTTTCCTGCGCCTCTTGTTCGGCGAAAGCGGCCGCGCCGGCTTGCGGCAGTTCAGCCTCGTAGCCGCTATCGGCGACAACGCCGATGAGTTGCTCGGGCGTCACCACGGCGGGATCGTACGCGATGGCCGCGCGGTGCGTCATCAGGCTGACTGTCGCGTTCGACACGCCGGGCGCTTGCGCGAGCGACTTCTGCACATGCGCCTGGCACGCCGCGCACGTCATGCCGCGAACCGCGAGCGTGATCTGCGCGGCCGCCTGAGGCGCTTCAACGGGGGGCATGGGGCTCGAATCCGATCTTGCGGACTGCGGCGAGGATCGCCTCCTCCGACGTCACTGCCGGATCGAACGACACCTCGGCCGAGCCGATCTCGACCGATGCCGGCTGGACGGATTCGACGCCCGCCAGGGCCTTCGTGACCCGGTTCACGCATGCGCCGCAATGCATGCCATCGATGGCGAGTTTCAGAGTCCGCATGGGGTTTTCGGAATACCTCCTAGGGGTATCCTACCACCCGTGTCAATTCAAGTACAAGAACTCGTTCGCCGACAGCAGGACATGGCACAGACTCTGCCAGGCTCGGACTTGAGCGTCGTCAGGGTCGAGGCGGCGGGCGAGTTCAGCAGTGTAGGCGAGCGCTTCGTCGATTTCGTTGGCGTCGGGGTTTCGAGTGAAGGCAATCCGGTAAGCGCGCTCGACGCGCTTGCGGTCGGAGAGCCCCGGCTCGTCCAGCAGCCGTTTCGCGAAGCCGAGCGCCTGCTCGTTCGCGAACGCGCTGTTCAGCATGAAGAGCGCTTGCGGCGCGACGTTCGTGCGCGAGCGGCCTTCGCTCGACGTGGTGGCGTCGCCGTAGTCGAACGTCGCGAGCACGGTAGGGATGCTGCCTCGGCGCACCGGTATGTAAAGCGTACGGCGCGTCATCTTGTCGGGATCGACCCTCGGCCGGTTGCCCTTGCCAGGCAGCAGCGAGCCGCCGACTGTCGCATCCAGCGAACCGCCGAGCGCAAGGAAACTATCGCGGATCTGCTCCACCGACATCCGGACACGATTGAAACGCGACCACAGCCGGTTCGCCGGGTCCGCCTCACGCGTTTCCGGGGACGCCTGGGCGCTCATCTGATAGGCCGACGATTGTAGAATCAGCCGGTGCATCGCCTTGACGGACCAGCCGCTCTCGATGAAGCGCTTCGCCAACCAGTCGAGCAGTTCGGGATGCGTGGGCGATTCGCCGGTGGTCCCCCAGTTGTTCGGCGTGCGAACGAGGGCCTCGCCGAAGTGCCACTGCCAGATGCGGTTCACCATGACGCGCGCGGTGAGCGGGTTGGCGGGATCGGTGAGGAAGCGGGCCAGTTCCAAACGGCCGCTTCCGCTGGCGATGGTTGGCTGCGAGTCGCCCGCCAACACGATGGGGAATCTCTTGGGGACCGGATCGCCTGGGCTGTGCAGGTCGCCGCGGACAAATACGCGCTGCTCTACCGAAGGCCCCTCGCAGACGGCGTTCGCCAGCGGCGGCTCCTCCGGCAGCGTGTCTTCAAGCTGCTTCCATTCGCGGCGCAGCACGGCGACGGCTGTCGTGTCGCGGAAATCCATGGGTCCGCCGTCGGAGGTCGCGGCGGCGAAGAATGGGTCCTCTTCAGCGCTGAATACCGGCCGGGCGGGCAGCGTGCGCTCCTGCACCAACTCGATGGCGAACCGCTTCCGCCAGCCGTCGAGCCGGTTGTCCCACTTCTCGGCGCTCTTCAGATATTGCTCCTGATACTCGCGAGCGACATCGCCGATGGTCGATTCGTCCGCTTCGAACCATTTCTTCAGATAGCCTTGCCGCGCCTCGTCGCCGGTCGACAGGAGCCAGCACAGCCACTTGTCTACTTCTCGCGGGTCGAGGTTGTGCTCGCCAGCGCGTTTGTAGGTCCTCCAGGCCGCCGTCAGGTAGTCGGCGATCTTCGGGCGCTCCAAACTCCACTCGCGCGCCGAATCGCGAGCGTGCGCCTCTTCCATCTCAAGCTGCTTACCGTACATGCGCCAGCGGTGCGCCTGGTAACGGCCGTAGGCATCCGGATCGAGCGGCGTGACGTGGAGGTAGGAGACCGCGCCCGGCCGGCCCATATTCCGGTAGCTGATGGTGCTCGCGAAGATGGACGCGAGCGAGTAGTAATCCTTCGTCAGGATCGGGTCGAACTTGTGATCGTGGCAGCGGGCGCAGGCGACGGTCAGTCCGAGGAACGCCTTGGACACGCTGTCGATCTGTTCGTCGACCACTTCGTAGACCGCCAGCACGCGGTCCTGCTGCGCGAGCGGCTTGGGGCCGAGCGCGAGGAATCCGGTCGCGACGATGCCCGGCTCTTTCGAAGCGCCGGGCTTGCGCGGAGGCAGCAGATCGCCGGCCACCTGCTCCTTCACGAACCGGTCGTAGGGCAAGTCCTCGTTGAACGCCTGCACAACGTAGTCGCGATAGCGCCACGCGTGCGGGTAGATGTGATCTTCGTCCATTCCGGTGGAATCGGCGTAGCGCGCGACATCCAACCAGTGCCGTCCCCAGCGTTCGCCGTAATGCGGCGAGGCGAGCAGGCGATCCACTACCTTTGCGAAGGCATCCGGCGCGAAGTCGGCAAGGAACGCATCGATCTCATCGGGCGTTGGCGGCAGGCCGGTGAGATTGTAAGTCACGCGGCGCAGCAGCGTGAGTTTATCGGCCGCCGGCGCGGGGCGCAGGCCCTTCGCTTCGAGGCGGCTCAGGATGAAGCGGTCGATGTCGTTGCGCACCCAGGCCGTCTCGCGAACCTGGGGAGGCTTCGGATCGCCGACGGGCTGAAATGCCCAATGGCGTTCGGCCGGTTCCGCGGCCTTCGCCGCGCCGGCGGGCCACGGGGCGCCCATGTTGATCCAATTGCGCAGCGCCTCAACCTCGGCCGCTTCCAATTTGCCCGTGGGCGGCATCTTCACCTTGCCCATGTGCGCGACGGCCTGATACAACGGGCTCACCGCCGCATCGCCCGCAACTACCACCTTCGCGGCGCCCTCCGCTGAAGCAAGGTTCAGATCGCCCATTTGCATCTTCGCGCTATGGCAGGAGTGGCACTTCGCGGCCAGCAGCGGGCGGACCTTCTTTTCGAAGAACTCGTCCTTCTCCGACGCCGCGACGGACGCCGCCAGGATCAGTAGCAGGGCCCAGCGCATATCAGGCGAAGATTCCCTTGGCGACCTTGCCGGCGACGTCGGTCAGCCGGAAGTCGCGGCCAGCGTAGCGGTGGGTGAGCCGTTCGTGATCGAGGCCGAGCAGGTGCAACACCGTTGCGTGGAAATCGTGCAGGTGCATGCGGTCCTCGACGGCGTGATAGCCGAACTCGTCGGTCGCGCCGTAGATGAATCCCGGCTTCACGCCGGCGCCGGCCATCCAGATCGTGTAGCCGTACGGATTGTGGTCGCGACCGTCCGCGCCTTGCGCCCACGGCGTACGGCCGAACTCGCCGCCCCAGATCACCAACGTGTCCTTGAACAAGCCGCGCGCCTTTAGATCCCTCAGCAGGCCAGCGATCGGCTTGTCGACTTCGGCGGCGTTCTTCGTGTGCAGCGTGTAGAGTTCGCTGTGCTGGTCCCACTTGTAGCTGTGCGAACACTGCACGAAGCGTACGCCGCGTTCGGAGAGGCGGCGGGCAAGCAGGCACTGCCAGCCGAAATCGCGGGTTACTTCGTCGTCGAAGCCATACAGCTTCTTTGTGGCCTCGGATTCCTTGTCGACCTCGAAAGCTTCCGGCGCTTTGATCTGCATGCGGAAGGCGAGTTCGAACGCGCCGATGCGGGCTTCGAGTTCGGGGTCGTGCTCGTTGCGCTCGGCATGGCGGCGGTTGACCTTCTGCAGCATCTCCAGTTCGAAGCGCTGGGCGTCGCCGGTGAGGCCGCGGGAGATCATGTAGGGTACCGGCTCTTTCTCGATCTCCGCGACTTTCATGCCGGAGTTGCCGATGGCCGTTCCCTGATATTCGCCGGGCAGGAAGCTTGAACTCCAGTTGTTCTGACCGCCGTGCCCGAGCGACGGCTTGATGGTGATGAAGCCGGGCAGGTTCTGGTTTTCCGTGCCCAGTCCGTAGAGAACCCACGAGCCCATGCTGGGCCGCTTGAACGAGAAGACTCCGGTATGGAGTTGCAGCAGCGCCGCGCCGTGATCGACGCCGTCGCCGACCATTGAGCGGACAACGCAGAGATCGTCGGCACACCCACCCACGTGAGGGAACAGCGAACTCACCGGGATTCCGCTTTGCCCGTGGTTCTTGAAGTCCCACAGCGGCTTCATGAGGCCGCGGACGCTGTCCTCGCCGAACGTGAGGCCGCGCTGGAACGGGACCGGCTTGCCGTGGTCGCGTTCGAGACGTGGTTTGGGGTCGAACGTGTCGATGCTCGACGGCCCGCCGTGCATGAACAGGAAGATGACGCGCTTGACGCGCGGCTCGAAGTGCGGCGGCTTCGGCGCGAGGGGGTTGGCGGCTTCGGATGCCAGCAGCGATTGCAGGCCGAGCAGACCGAATCCCGCGGCGGACTGGCGAAGAAGCGCACGCCGAGTCATGGCGGAGGCATTGCCCAGCATGCACACATTCTATCGAACGGGCGATTATGAAACGAGTGCCGCTCAACCGGACTGTGCTCCTTCTCTGCGGGCTCTTTCTCGGCGCCGGAAGCCTATGGCTCGACCTGCAAGGGATTCAGGCCGATGAGGCGCTGTTTGCCAACAGCATGTACGGCGAGGGCGACCCGCTCATGCTGATGTCCTATCTGGGTGCGCTGAAGTCGTGGCTGTACCGCCCGATCTTCGCGCTATGGCCTCCGTCGGCGGCGTCGCTGCGGCTGCCCGTTTTGCTGGCGGGCGCTCTGACGATCGGGTTGGTGTTCGTGCTGTTGCGAGGGGTCAGCGGAGTACGCGCCGGTCTGATCGCGGCCGCGCTGTTGGCCACCGACGCTACGTTCCTGTTCACGACGCGATGCGACTGGGGGCCGGTCGCGCTTCAGCATCTTCTTCTTGTTGGCGCCGTGTTTCTGATTTGGCGGTTCTCGCAAGACCAGCGGATGCTGTCGCTCGCCGCGGGGTTCTTTCTGCTCGGTCTTGCGCTCTGGGACAAGGCTACGACCGCTTGGCTGCTGGCCGGATTAGGTCTGGCGTTACTCATCACAAACTGGAGCGCGATCCGACGATTGTTTACGCCGGGGCGTGCGGCCGTTGCGGTGCTGGCCTTTGTGCTCGGAGCGTTTCCGTTGCTTCGCTACAACCTGGACAACGGTTGGGCAACTTGGGCGGAAACAGGCAATTTCTCAATTGCCAGCGTGCCGGACAAGATTCCCGCGCTTTGGCGCAACGTGCAGGGCGACGCGCTGTTCGGCTACCTGATGCGCGATCCTCCGGTCGCCCAGGTTGCCGAGCCCGAGGGTTGGGCGCAGCGCGCTTCGGTGGGCATCACCCTTTGGCTCGGTGAACCGCGAGCGAACTGGCACGGCTGGTTGCTGATTACGGCGGTAGTTCTGGCGATCGCCGTTGCCCGCAGCCGCGCGGCGGCGTTCTTCGGGCTTGGGTCGCTATTCACCTGGGTACTGATGGCGGCGACCGAGGGCGGCGGAATGGCGCCGCATCACCTAGTCCTGCTGTGGCCGTGGCCGCACGCTTTCGCGGCCGCGACGCTTGGGCGCGCCGCCGACCGCTTCGGACGGCCCACCTTTGTCGTTGCCGCTATCGCGGTGACGCTGGTGGCCGGGCGAGGCCTTGCCGTGATCAACCATCACTACGCACAACTCATCCGCTACGGTGCCGCGCCGCCGTGGAGCGAGTCGATCTACGAGCTTCACGACGCACTGCGCAAATCGGGTGCGACCGAGGTGTGGGCCGGAGATTGGGGCATCTCCGAGCCGATTCTCCTGCTCTCCGAAGGGCGCATTCGGGTGAGGCGCGTTTACGAACCAATCCTGAACCCCGAGCACGGCGACGAGATGCTACAGGAGGCATTTCAACCGGACCGTCCGATTGTGGTCCACGCACCGCCGTACGAGGCATTCGAGGCGATCAACGGGAAGCTGGCGGAGGCGGCTGCCCCTCACGGCGGGCGGCTGGAAGTAGCGCGCGAGTTCCGGGACCGGCAGGGGATGGCGACGTTCCGGATTCTTCAGTTTGAGCCGCCGGGCGGGTTACTTCAGGAAGATGGTAACGCCGGGTTGGGTCTGGGTGTTGCCGACGTGGAGTAGCAGCGAGTGTTCGCCGGGCGGCGAGAAGGGGCCGGGCAAGCGCGCGTTGATCTGCATGAGGCCGGGGAATCCGGGGGCCGGTCCGGCGTAGAGGAGATCGGCGAACGACAGCCCCACGCGAACGCTGACGGGCAGTTTGGCGACGCCCTCGCCGGTGGCCCACAGCGTCACGATGGAGCCGCGCGGCGCGGGATTGTCGCGCGAGTTCAGGGTTCCATCTTCGTGCATGGCGATCACGTTCCCCTTGCCGCCGTCGAGCGTGAACAGCCCCGGCGATAGGGCAGTAACAGCAGCCGCGGCGTGGCCGCGTAGGCGTCCGTCCCGATAGACTTCGACCGTCACGCGATCCTTCACGGCGATCTGAGACGGTACGAGCGCGTTGACCTGGTCGCCTTCCGCGAAAAACACCGTCGCGGCGAGGCCGTCGAAGCGAACCTCGGTCTCCGGTCCGCCGATGCGGTGGCCGAACAAAGAGACGATTTGATTGGGCGCCACCGGTCCCGGCGTGAAGCTGGCGGCGTGCAGGACGGTGACGGGTTCCGGCTCTTCGATGGGTTCGGGCGGCAGCGGCGCCCGCAGGAGCAGGCGGATCCGGTGGTTGCTCGTATCGGCGACGTACAGGTTGCCGTCGGGATCGGTCGCGAGTCCGGCCGGCGTGTTGAGCCTTGCTTCGCGGGCCAAGCCGCCGTCGCCGCGGAAGCCGGCCGTGCCGGTTCCGGCAACCGTATAGATGATGCCGTTCGGGGTAACGCAGCGGATGCGGTGGTTGAACGAGTCGGCTATATATAGGTTGCCTTCGGCGTCGACTGCCATCGCGCCGGGGTTTTCGAGGTTCAGGGCGGCGGAGGCGGCCGGTCCGCCATCGCCACCGTAACCGCGGACCCCGCTGCCGGCCCAAGTGGCGATGATGCCATCGGGCGTCACGCGGCGGACTACGTGGTTCCCGGTGTCGGCGATGTACAGGTTTCCGGCGGCGTCCACGGCGAGAGCGCCTGGAAAGTTGAGTTGGGCGTCGCGGGCCGGGCCACCATCGCCGAAGTAGCCCCGCACTCCGCTGCCCGCCCAGGTAACGATGCGGCCGTCGCGGCCGATGCGGCGGACGCGGAGGTTGCCCTGGTCGGAAATATAGACGTTGCCTTCGGCGTCGATCGCCAAGCCGCTCGGCCGGTTCAGCGAAGCAATGGTGGCGTTGCCGGTGTCGCCGGAGTAACCGGCATTGCCGGTTCCAGCCAACGTTTGAATGATGCCGAGCGGATGGCGCACGGTGCGGACCCGATGGGCGAGGGCATCGGCGATATGGACGCTGCCGTCGGGAGCGTAGGCCACTGCCACCGGCGAGATGAGCCGCGCCGACAGCGCCGCGCTGCCGTCGGCCATCGAGCCGCCGCCCGCAAAGGCGTAGATCCGGTTGGCCGTGTCGATTCGGCGGACAAGGCTCTCGCTGCTTTCGGCGAGGTAGATGGAGCCCCACCGGTCGAGGGCGAGCCCGCGCGGACTGGCGAGGTAGGAAAGGAAGGCTGGCGAGCCGTTGGCGGCGGCCCGGAAGTCGGCGCCGCCGGCGACACGCGCGAGTTGCCCGGCGGCGCCGATGCGGGCTACGTAGGCGCCGCCGCCAAGGTAGAGATTCCCTTGTGCATCGACGCACAGCGCGCGGATGCGCGCCAGTTCCGGGAGGTCCGCGCCGGTTTCGAAGACCAGGTCGACGGCGCCGCTGGGCGTGTAGCGCCAGACGCGGTCGGGTCCGCCGGGGACGGAGTCGGCGATGTAGAGGTCGCCGTTCGGATGAAAGGCAACGGCGACGGGGGCGCGCAACACGTCCTCGCCGTCGACTTGAACGGAGACGGTCCAGATGCGGCCGCCCTGCACGCGGCGGATGCGCCGGTTGCCCGAATCGGCGAGCCAGATAGAGCCGTACCGGTCGACGGCGAGGCCGGCCGGCGCGTCGAGTTCGCTGGCGACGGCGAAGGTATCGCGGCCTTCGCCGCGAACGCCATTACCGGCGACGGCTTCGATGTGGCCATCGTTGGCGAGGCGGTAGATGCGGTGATCGGCGAAGTCGGCGATATAGAGGTTGCCCGCCGCGTCGAGGGCGACGTTGCGCGGCCCGAGGAAGCGGATGCCGAGCGCTTGGCCGTCGCCGTCGCCCGGCCGTTCGCCGCCGCCCGCGACAGTGCCTAGTTGCCCATCCGACGTCACCCGCCGGATGCGGAGGTTCTGGTAGTCGGCGAAGAAGACACGTCCCGCCGTATCCACAGCCACATCGTAGGGGGAGGCAACTTGGCCGGCGACGGCCAGTTCGCCGTCGCCAGCAAAGCCCTGGGTGCCGTCGCCGGCGAGAGTACGGATGATGCCGGAGGGGGAGACAACGCGGATCCGGTGGTCGCCGGTGTCGGCGATGTAGAGGTTGCCAAGCGCGTCGGTGGCGAGCCCCTCGACGGAAACCAGTTGGGCTTCGGTGGAGAGGCGGAAGTCGCCGGCTTCGTTGCTGCCGGCAATCGTGGTGATGGTGAAGCGGGGCGGCTCCGCCGCGGCCAGCAGAACGGGCAGGCCCAGGAGGGCGTAGCCGGCCCGACGGAAAGTTGCCCTATTCCTCATATCCCTCCAAGGAATAGGTGTCTTTCCAGGTCGTAAAATCTCGCGGGAGGACGATGAGCCAATTAGGTGGTAGCTGTGTGCCGCTTTACGAAATCATTCCCAAGTCTAATCCTTGCAACACTTTTTCTCGCTCTCGCCGCGTGGCCACTCGTGGCGGAACCGGCCTTGCGCTTCAAGGCCTGGACGGCCGGGAAGGAATCGGCCGAAGTACGGACGGCCGCCCGCGAACCCCGCCGCCTGCGAGCGGAGCGGAGGTATTTGATCGTCGAGTTCGACGGCTTGCCGCCGGAGGGGCAGTGGGAAGCCGCCGCCGGTGCCGGGGTCCAGTTTCTGCGCTACGTACCCGACAACGCGGTGCTGGTCTCGGCGCCGGTTGACTTCGCTTCGGACGCACTGGCCGCTTCGGCGGTAATGGAGTTTCCGCTTGAGGCAAAGATCAGCCCGCTTATGCGGGTGGCGGTCGCGGAGCCGGCGCCCATTCATTTTCTGGCGGAGTTTCACCCGGACGTGAGTCCCGGCGATGCGCGCGAGATCGCGCTCCGGGAGGGCCTGCTTCCGCGGGAGCACCCTGACCTGGCACCCGGTCAACTGATGCTGGAGGGAAGCAGGGAGCAGATGGAGTCGCTGACCCAGTGGGACGAAGTGGCGTACGTGTTCCCGGCGTCCGAGGAATTGCAGCGCGGCCGCGCGGCCGTGGCCTGCGCCGGGGCATTGACCGAGCTGGGCCCGATCGGGCAATACATTCGGCGAATCGGCGAGGGCTGGGACGGGCCAGGCCGGGGCGCGGCCAGTCTCGGATACTCGTTCGAGCGGCTGACGGACCGGCTTCCGGCCGCGGTGGTGGAGGCGGAGATCCGGCGGGCGTTCGCGGAGTGGTCGCGGTATGTGGCGGTGGATTTTCTGCACCGGCCGGGCCAGAACCGCGCGTCGCGCCACATCAACATTCTCTTTGCGGCGGGACCGCACGGGGACGCCTATCCATTCGACGGGCCGGGCCGCACGCTGGCCCACACGTTCTACCCGGCGCCGCCGAACCCGGAACCGATCGCCGGCGACATGCATTTCGACGAGGACGAGGCATGGCAGACTGGCGGCGGGGTGGATGTTTACAGCGTCGCGCTGCATGAGATGGGACATGCTCTCGGACTGGGCCACTCCGACGATCCCAATGCCGTCATGTATGCCTTCTACCGTCAAGCCGGGCAACTGACGCCCGAGGATGTCAACGCCATTCGGGAGATGTACGCGGCGCGTGAGACGGAGACGGCGCCGCCGGCCG
>CAYPUQ010000050.1:0-2998 GCA_964413655.1 uncultured Solibacteraceae bacterium
GTGTCCATGCTGAAACGAACCAAGGAACGAACCGAAAACGAACCAAGAACGAACCAAGAACGAACCGAATTCGAACCAATAACAAACCAAAAACGAACCAACCGAACTCCGGCCGCGCGAACCCGTCCATACCGCTTGACGGCCGTGCTACCAATGGAAGATGACTGCCACCGACAAGCCGGTAATCCTGACGGTGGACGACGACCCCGATGTGCTGCGGTCGATTGCGCGCGACCTGCGGCGCCAATACGGCAAAGAATACCGCATACTCAGCGCCGAGTCGGCAGCGTCAGCGCTGGAGGCACTCGAGCAGTTGCAGACCCGCGAGGCGCATGTCGCCTTGCTTCTCTCGGATCAGCGCATGCCGAGAATGGACGGAGTGACCTTTCTCGGCAACGCCCGGCCGATGTTCCCCGGCTCGAAGCGTGTCCTGCTCACCGCTTACGCCGACACGGACGCCGCCATCGCTGCCATCAACCGCTCGCAGGTCGACTACTACCTGCTCAAGCCCTGGGATCCTCCACAGGAACGCTTATACCCCGTGCTTGACGATCTCCTGGAAGACTGGCGCGCCTCCTTCCGCCCCGGCTATGGCGGTGTCCGCATAGCGGGCAACCGGTGGTCGCCCGCTTCGCACCAGATCAAGGACTTCCTTGCGCGCAACCATGTCCCCTACCGGTTCCTGGATGTCGAGTCGGACCCGGAGGCACGCGAGATCGCCGGCCCCGGGGAAGCCCTGCCTTTGGTCGTACTGGAGACGGGTGAGCGTCTGCTTCAGCCCACCGTCGCGGAACTGGCGGCGCGGCTCCAGTTGAGTGTCGACGCAAAGCAGCCGTTCTACCAACTCGCGATCGTGGGTGCCGGCCCCGCTGGCTTGGCGGCGGCCGTCTACGGCGCCTCCGAAGGACTGAGTACGGTCATGATCGAACGCGAGGCGGCCGGCGGGCAGGCGGGCACGTCGAGCCGCATCGAAAACTACCTCGGTTTCCCATCGGGGCTCTCGGGGTCCGATCTCGCTCGGCGGGCGCTGGCGCAAGCGCGGCGCTTCAACGTCGAAATCCTCGCGCCACAGGAGGTGACGGCGTTGCGCGTGGAAGGGCCTTACAAACACGTCGTCTTGAACGGCGGCCGCGAGATCTCCTGCCACGCCCTGATGCTGTCGATGGGCGTCGCATGGCGGCGGCTGCCGGCCGAGGGCGCCAATGCGCTTACCGGGCGCGGCGTCTACTACGGTGCGGCGCTGACCGAAGCCATCCATTGCCGCGACGCAGATGTCTACCTCGTCGGCGCGGGGAACTCGGCCGGACAGGCGGCGATGTACTTCTCCGCCTACGCGAGGTCTGTGACGATCCTGGTCCGCGGCGATTCGCTCGAAGCGAAGATGTCGCAGTACCTGGTGGACCGGCTCTACGCCACCGGGAACATCCACGTGCGCCTGCAAAGCGAAGTGGCCGCCTGCGAAGGCACGGACCACCTGGAGCGAATCGCAATCCGCGACTTGTCCACGGGCGCAACCGCGACGGTCGAGGCCAATTACCTGTTCGTGTTCATCGGCGCTGCGCCGCGCACCGAATGGCTCGATGGCGTCGTGGCGCGGGACAAGCGCGGATTCGTCCTCACAGGCGCGGAACTCAACCGCGACGCTCGCCTGCGTGCCTGGCCGCTGCCCCGCGATCCTTACCTGCTCGAAACGAATGTGCCCGGAGTGTTCGCGGCGGGCGATGTCCGGCACGAGTCGGTGAAGCGCGTCGCGTCGGCGGTGGGTGAGGGCTCGGTGGCGGTACACTTCATTCACCAATACTTGGCCTCCGTGTGACGCGATGGCGGAAACGGTTCCCGTTCTGGCCTTGCTGGCCGGCGAAGCGCCCGAAGCGCTGACCGGTGTGGCGATCCTGGTAATCGCCGCGGCGGCGATCGCCTACATGTCGGCGCGTGTGGGCTTGGTGCCCATCGTCGGCTTTCTGCTCTCCGGCGTGCTGATCGGGCCGCACGCTCTTTCGCTCGTGGGCAACCAGGAAATGGTGGACTTCGCCGCCGAGGCCGGAGTGATGCTGCTGCTGTTCACCCTTGGTATTGAGTTTAGCCCGGCGAAGATTTTCCGGATCAGGCGAATCATCTTTGTCGGCGGTACCCTCCAGGTCACGCTGGCGACCCTGGCGACGGCCGCGATTGCACGAGGGTTCGGATTGGACTGGGCCACCGGGATCTTCACGGGGTTTCTTGTAGCGCTCAGTTCGACGGCGATCATCCTCAAGCTGCTCGGTCAGTCCGGTGAGACAGGGTCGGAGGTCGGCCAGATTGGGCTGGGCTTCCTGATCTTTCAGGACCTCGTGATTGTCGTGATGGTGTTGCTGATTCCCTTCCTCGCGGGGCAGGGAGGGAGCACCGCGGCGATTGCCTGGGCGCTTGGCAAAGCGGCGCTCGTGATCGCGGGCGTGCTGCTGCTCGCGAGCCGGGCGGTGCCGCCTCTGCTGGAGAAGGTGGCGCAAACCTGTTCGCCCGAAGTGTTCCTGCTGTCGGTCATCGCCATCTGCTTCGGCACCGCTTGGATGACGAGCCTCGCCGGGCTGTCCGTTTCCTTGGGAGCCTTCTTGGCCGGTATGGTCGTAAGCGAAAGCAGTTTTAGCCAGCACGCCCTCGGCGAGATCACGCCGCTGCAAGTCCTGTTCAGCGCGACGTTCTTCGTCTCGGTTGGAATGCTTCTCAACCTGAACTTCGTGGCCGACCACTGGCTCATGGTGGCCGCGGCGATCGCCGGAACGCTGATAGTGAAACTGCTAACCACCGGCGCCAGCGTTGCGATCCTCGGCTATGGACGGGCCACAGTCGCGGCGTCGAGTTTCATGCTGGCGCAGGTGGGCGAATTCTCGTTCGTCCTCGAACGCGCCGGCCGCGCTTCGGGTCTCTATCCGGCTGGCCTGGACGAACAGGGCTCGCAGGCTTTCATTGCGGCGACGGTGACACTAATGGCGTTGACGCCGCTCCTGCTTAAGATCGG
>CAYPUQ010000050.1:3098-21423 GCA_964413655.1 uncultured Solibacteraceae bacterium
TGCGCGGCGATTCCACCCGGCTGCGCACCCTGCAACTGGCGGGCATCGAAAACGCCCGGCTGCTGGTGATCGCCGACGACGATCCGGCGACGGCCCACCGTATAGCTGAACTGGCGCGCGGCGCGAACCGGGGACTGCGAATCCTCACGCGGACGCGATTCGAAGCGGACCGCCAGCACCTGGTTCACTCGGGCGCCGACGCCGTGTTCAGCGAGGAACTGGAGAGCACGGTTGGCCTCTGCGAATCGGTACTGGCGGAATACGTTACCGATCCAGGCCGTGTCCGCGAGCATCTGGATCTATTGCGGCGCGACGGCGCGCGGAAAGGAATGGAGCCTGTGTCCTATATCGATCTCGAGCGAACGATTCACTTTCGGCCGGACGGTGGAGCGTCGTGTTCCCACGCGTCGGCGGTTCACCCCGTCAAGCCCAGCGCGCAAGGCTGCGAGGACTGCCTGCGCCACGGCGGGCGCTGGGTCCACCTGCGGATCTGCATGGCGTGCGGCCACGTCGGCTGTTGCGACAGTTCACCGGGCAAACATGCCACTGGACATTTCCACGACACGGGACACCCCATCGTGCGGTCGCTCGAACCGGGCGAAAGCTGGGGCTGGTGCTACGTCGACAAGGAAATGCTGTGACCGCACCCACGCCTGAGCCCTTGGCGGCCCTCCGCGCCGTTCCGTACTTCGAAGGGGTGGCCCTGGAACACCTGCGCTGGCTCGTCGAGACCGCCGAAGCTCGCCGGAGGGCAGCCGGCGAGGTGATCGTCGAACCCGGCTCGATGGCCGACGAAATGGTGGTGCTGCTGCGCGGTGCGGTCGAGGTGCGGGTCGAGATCGGCGGACAAATGATCCCGTTCGGAACCTTCAGCGCCGGGAGCGTGCTGGGAGTACTTCCCTACTCGCGCATGACCGTGTACCCCGGCCGGGCGATCGCGATCGAGGACTCGCTGCTCTTGATGCTCCACCGGCGGCACTTCGCGGAGTTTCAGACGCGGATGCCGGACGTGGTGGGACGGCTCGTAGCGCTGATGAGCGACCGCGTGCGGGAGAGCACGCGGCAGGCGGAGCAGCGGGAAAAGATGGCGGCCCTCGGGAAGCTTTCGGCCGGCCTGGCGCATGAGTTGAACAACCCGGCGGCCGCGGTGCGGCGCGCGGCGGCGGAACTGCGTGATCGGCTCCGGGCGATGCCGGATCTCGCCGTGCGGGTGGCCACGCACCGGGTGCCGGAGGAAGTCTTGCGGTCGGCCGACCACGTCCGCGAAAGGATCGACCCGCCGGAACCGCTCGCGGCGCTCGATCGGAGCGAAAAAGAAGACGCCATTGCCGAGTGGCTCGAGGACCAAGGCGTCGAAGATGCCTACCTGCTCGCCGCGACCTTCGTCGATAACGGCATGACGATCTCCTGCCTCGACGAAATCGCCGGAGGCCTGCCCGCCGGAGCGCTGCCCGACGTGTTGCGCTGGATCGAGTCCACGCTCGCGGCCGAGGCGCTCACCGGCGAGATCGAATCGGCTGCCGGCCGGATCGGCGAACTGGTTGCCTCGGTGAAGACCTACACGCACATGGACCAGGCCCAGGACAAGCAGCCCGTGGATGTGCGCGACGGCCTGGACAGCACGCTGGTTATGCTGGGCCACAAGATCAAAAAGAAGACGCTCTTTGTGGAGCGGGACTACGAGGACGGCCTGCCGCGAGCGACCGGGCTGCCCGGCGAACTGAACCAGGTGTGGACGAACCTGATCGACAACGCCATTGACGCGATGGACGACGGCGGCAAGCTTGGGGTACGGGCGCGGCGTGAACGCGACTGCCTGCTGGTTGAGATCGCCGACGACGGGCATGGGATTCCTCCGGCGATCCGCAACCGTATCTTCGAGCCGTTCTTCACGACGAAGGAGGTGGGCGCGGGAACCGGGCTGGGGCTGGACGTGGTTCATCGCATCGTGACCCGGCGGCACGGCGGCCGCATCGCGGTGGAGTCGGCGCCCGGCCGCACGGTCTTCTCAGTGCGATTGCCGCTGGCGGGGTGATCCGGCGCGCATTCGTATAATGGAGTGAAGCTCGCCAATGAAGAAGTTCTACATCGAGACCTTCGGCTGTCAGATGAACGTGCACGATTCCGAGAAGGTCACCGGAACGCTGCTCCACGAGGGCTATTCGCAGGTCGAATCCCCCGAGGAGGCCGACCTCGTTCTCTACAATACGTGCAGCATCCGCGACAAGGCCGAGCAGAAAGTCTTCAGCCGCCTCCAACAGTTCAAGCGTGACGCGGGCAAGGGCAAGGTCTTCGCCGTGCTCGGATGCGTGGCCCAGCAGGAAGGCGAGCGGATCTTCGAGCGGGCGCCGCACGTCAGTCTGGTGTGCGGCTCGGCGAGCTACACGAAGCTGCCGGAGATGCTGGTCCAGTTGGAGGCGGGCAACGGCCGCGTGACGGGCCTGCATCTCGACACGGACGACACCTTCGACACACCGTTCACGCGGCGGGACAACCCCTACCGCGCTTACATGACGATCATCGAGGGCTGCGATAAATCATGCGCCTATTGCGTGGTGCCGTTCACGCGCGGGCCGGAGCGGAGCCGTACATCGGAAAGCCTGATGCGCGAGGCGCGCGAACTGGTCGAACACGGCTACACCGAAATCCAGCTCCTCGGCCAGAACGTAAACAGCTACCGCGATCCGTCGCCGGCCGGCTGGGATTTCGCGGCGCTGTTGCGCCGCATCGGCGCCATTCCCGGGCTGAAGCGCGTGCGCTTCACCACGTCGCATCCGCGCGATTTCGTGAAGGAGATCATCGAGGCGATCGACGAGAATCCGGTCCTGTGCAATCATGTGCATCTGCCGGTGCAGTCCGGTTCGGACCGCGTCCTGTCGCGGATGCAGCGGCTGTATACGCGCCACGATTACATGCGGCGGATCGAGTGGATGAAGAACTCGCCGCGTTCGATCGCCATCACCACCGACATCATCGTCGGCTTTCCCGGCGAGACGGAACCGGATTTCGAGGAAACGCTCCGGTTGCTGGACGGTGTCGAGTACGACTCGCTGTTCAGCTTCAAATATTCGCCGCGGCCCAACACCTCGGCGCTCGCGCTCGACGACCATGTGGCGGAGACCGAGAAGGGCCGGCGGCTGACGATCCTCCAGGAGAAGCAGCGCGCCATTCAGTTGCGCCGGAACTCGGCGCTCATCGGCGCCGTCCAGGAGGTTATGGTAGAGGGGTACAACAAAGCAACCGGACAGTGGATCGGCCGGACGGCGCAGAACCGCACGCTGAACTTCACGCAGCCGGATACGGCAATGGCCCCGGAGCCCGGCCGGTACCTCGACGTCCGGGTGACGCGCGCCGGACCGAATTCGCTGGCCGGCGAAGCGGTCGGAATGAATTAGGAGCGAAGGGAGGTCGCCAGATGGAAGTCGAAATGAAAATCCGCGGATTGATGATGGATCCCGTTACCAACATGCCCATCGTCATCCTTAAGGATGTCAACGGTAATACGATCCTCCCGATCTGGGTGGGTATCTACGAAGCGAACGCGATTGCACTGGAGATCGAGAAAGTCAGCACGCCGCGGCCGATGACGCACGATCTGATCAAGACGCTCTTGCAGGGGCTGGAAGCGGGCGTGCAGCGCGTCGTGGTCAACGAACTCAAGGAGGACACGTTCTACGCGGTGATCTGGCTGGAGAAGAACGGCCATCTCATCAGCGTGGATTCGCGTCCGAGTGACGCGCTCGCGATTGCGCTGCGGCTGGACTGCCCCATCTACGTCGAGGAAACCGTGCTGCAAACCTCCAAGATGGCCGGATCGATTTCCGACAAGGTCAACAGCGAGGAACTGCGGCGGTGGCTGGAAAACCTCAACGACGAGGATCTCGGCCGCTACAAAATGTAGCCGATGGAGATCCCCCCGTCGATCCTGGCCAAGCTGGAGCGGTTGGCAGCCTTTGAGATCGAACTGGTGCCGGTACCCGGAATGGGACGCCACGTCGTGTTCGCCCGCAACGGATACGCTTCCCTGGTCGAACGGCGGACGGACGGTTTCGGGCAGATCGGCGCCGCCGGCCTGGTAACCGGAGGCGGCTTCGCGGCGCTGGTTTGGCGCGAGGAACGCCCGTGGTTCGTAGGCCGCGGCTTTGAACAGGCCGCGTCGGAGGAACAAGTGGCCTCTCTCCGCCGGTTTGCGGCCGACCTTCACGTCGCTCTCGAATCTTAACCGGCCCTTTACACAAATTTACCCGTTCGGCGTGACATGCCGGTCAGGTTTCTCGTCTAAACAGGCGTATGAGCAACTGGAAGAAGAGAGCGGGACGGAAAGTGCTATCGCTTACCCTCCTCATGGGTTTATTTGCCGGGGGACTGTGGGCGTCGGCCAATCGCGGCCTCGTCTGCCGCGCGAACCTCTTCCTCCATTACCTGGAGGCCTCGGAAGCGACCAAGGATCTCTCGGTCCGTGAACGCTTGGTCTACAGCTTCATTCTTTCGACGACGCGGGAATCGCGGCCGTTCCCCGGACAATAAGAAAGGGGCCGGAACATCCGGCCCCTTTCCTTGGTTGAGGCGGCGGGCATCCCCGCCGTATTCGTTAAGACTTCTTCTTGCCGCCCTTCTTGGCAGCCGGCTTCGGCCGCGCGGCTGCTGGCCATCCTTCGATCTTGCCGCGTTCGATCTCGGCGACCACCATAAAGGGGTCGCGCGTGAACTCCTGCGGTACAGCCTCTGCAAACTCGATCTCCGTGCCGGGTTCGGCGGCGTTTGGAAGAGGCGAGTCGAGTTTCAGGGTCAATTCGGCGACATCGTCGGTCGAGAGCGCGATACGGATCTCCCGTGGCCGCGCGGCCGGGCTCACTTCGACTACCTTGCCCTTCAGTTTGGGCAAACCAGTTCCCTTCACGCTCGAATCGAAGTAACCCTCGCCCTCGGGTCCGATGAGCTGCTGTTTGACCTGGGACCAGAGGTAGAGCTGCGGGTTCTCCACCCGCAGGCGCTCCATCTCGCGCACCATGCGTTCCTGCTCGGATTCGATGGTGAAGTCGGCGGGCGGGAATGGGCCTCCCCTCGTGGCCACTTCGATCACTTCGTTCATGCCGTCCTTGCGGCCGGTGAAGTTCGTATAGACCTTTTCGAAATAGGCCTGGACTTGGCGCTTCGTCTCGGCGGGCAACGGCATGTCGCCGCCCAGATGGCCCGCGCGTGCGAAGTGGTAGAACGCCTTGCGCTGCCTTTCGGGATCCTTCTGCGCCACCATGTTGGCGGCCAGCTTATAGGAGTACAACGCGGCGTTGGGCTGAAGCTCGAGAATCTTCCGGTAGATCTCCTCGGCTTTCGGAAGGTCCTTGCGGCCCTCGGCGACGAAAGCGAGCGCTTTATACGACTCCGCTTCCATCTTTTTGCGCTCGGCCTGCCACTGATCGGCGGTGAGGTTTTGCGGCTTCTTGTCGGCCGCGAACGTCTCGTCGAGCGTGCCGAGGAAGCCGTTGGCCGCCTTTTCGCCGATGTCCAACCGCTCCGGCGACGTATCGTTCAGGCTGACCGTCAGCAGCGTTAGGTAGTACAAGGCCGGGACGCTCTTCGGATTCAGGTCGAGCAGTTCCTTGGCGGAGCGGAACATGCCTTGGCCGTCACCTGCCGCCTGGTACGTCTGAATGTAGATCACCAGGCGGTCGTCCTTGAAGTCGGAATCCGGGTACTTCTCCTTCCAGGTGTCCAGAAGCTGGATCTTCTTCTTTGCATCGGCCTCTTTCTGCACGGCCGTAAAAAGGTCGTACTCAGCCTGGTCCTTGACCTTCTTCTCTTGGGCCAAGCCCAATCCGGCGAAGCACAGCGCCAGCACGCCGGCCGTCGCAATCATTCGGGTGAAAGGGGGGTGAGCCACTCCTGACCTCCTCGACCAAGGTTTAAGAATTCGCAACACAGAGACTTATACCACCTAGGATACACGTTTGTTCATGCCAGGCACAGCCGCCATGGCGCAAATGCGGAGTATACCGGAAGCCATCCTGTGGCCGCAAGTTTCGCATTGCATTCCTTTTACCCACCCCACCACGGCGCGCCAGCGGCACGCATTCTTGAAACTGTAGATGCCGCCCGGCGCTTTTTTGTTCCAGCGGGTTTCACGGCCGCCGTTGTGCTATCATCGCCGCTTCCATGCGCCTGCTGGATCTCGGGGTCATCCTCTTCTATCTGATTGCAATCACGATCTTCGGCGCCCAGTTCCGCCGCAAGCAGAAGAGCCTCAAGGACTACTTCCTTGGCGGCCGCGATGCCCCGTGGTGGGCCATCGCCCTGTCGATTGTCTCGGCCGAAACCTCTACGCTCACCGTCATCGGCACGCCCGGACTGGCCTTTAACGGCAATCTCGGCTTCCTGCAGGTGGTGTTCGGGTACCTGCTGGCGCGTGTCGTCATCTCCTTCATCCTGATGCCGCACTACTTTCGCGGAGAAATGTACACCGCCTATGAAGTGATGCAGCGGCGATTCGGACACCGGATCCGGCGGCTGACGGCGGGTGCGTTCCTGATCCTGCGGGCGCTGGCCGAGGGGGTTCGGGTGTTCGCGATCTCGATCGTCGTCTCCATCGTGCTCGACACCGGCGAGGCCGCCTCCATCATGCTCATCGTTTGCCTCACCATTTTCTACACGTTCGAAGGCGGGATGACAGCCGTCATCTGGACGGACGTGGTCCAAATGGTGCTCTACGTGGCCGGCGCCATCCTGAGCTTCTTCGTGATCCTTCAGAACATTCCCGGCGGCTGGGACCAGGTGGTGGCAATGGCCGCGCCCGCCGGGAAATTCCAGATCTTCGATTTCGGCTTCTCCCTCTCGCGTGACTTCTTCGCTCATACCTATTCCTTCTGGGCCGGCATCCTCGGCGGCTGCTTTCTCACCACCGCCAGCCACGGTACCGAACAGCTCATGGTTCAGCGGCTGCTATCGGCTCGCAGCCTCGCCCAGAGCCGCTTGGCGCTGTACGCAAGCTGGGTGGTGATTTTCTTTCAGTTCACGCTCTTTCTCGTCATCGGCGTCATCTTGTGGGCCTACTACCAGCACACCGGACTCCCACCGCCGGCCCAGACCGACCGGATCTACCCGGCCTTTATCTGGGAGCAGTTGCCGCCCGGCATCGCTGGATTGGTGATCGCCGCTATACTCGCCGCGGCGATGTCGAACCTAAGCGCGGCGCTGAACTCGCTGGCTTCCACGACCGTAATGGACTTCTACCGCCCGATGTCGTCGTCCACGCGCAGCGACGCCGGCTGGCTGCGTATCGCGCGCATAACGACGCTGTTCTGGGGCACTGTCCTGATCGGCGTGGCCTGGGTGGCGCGCCAATGGGGATCGGTGCTCGAAGCCGGTCTCTCGATCGCTTCGGTGGTCTACGGATCGCTGCTCGGGGTGTTTCTGCTCGGCGTGCTCACCTCGCGGGTGCAGGAGCGGGCGGCGATGGCGGGCATGGTCGCCGGACTCCTCACCATGCTGTACGTGAAGACGCAGACGCAGATCGCCTGGACCTGGTACGTACTGATTGGCACCAGCGTGACGTTTCTCGTGGCGTGGCTGATGTCGCTGATTTTCCGTGAGGAGGCTCATTCTTGACCGTTCAACGCGTGGAACTCGAACGGGCGCTCGGTGTCTGGAGCACGGTGGCGATTGTCGTCGGCACCATCATCGGCAGCGGGATCTTCCTGGTGCCGAAGACGATGGTGGAAAATACCGGATCGCCCGGCATGGTCTTCTTCGTTTGGATCTTCGGCGGGCTGCTGTCGCTGGCCGGAGCCCTCACCTACGCCGAACTGGCGGCGGCAATGCCGCAGGCGGGCGGGGAGTACATTTACCTCCGCGAGGCCTATGGTCCGATGTTCGGCTTTGTTTACGGCTGGACGCAGTTGTGGGTGGCCAAGAGCGGTTCGGTAGCGACGCTCGCGACGGGTTTCTTTTACTATTTCGCGAACTTCTACCCGGTCCTGGAGCAGCCTTGGTTCCATATTCCGGTGCCGCTCGGGCAGGGTGGAGCCCCTCTCGAAATTCGCTACGGCCAGTTGCTGGCAATTGTGGTGATCCTGTTTCTGGGCTGGGTGAACTATTTCGGTGTGCGCGTGGGCGGCAATATCCAGGTCGCTATCACGGTGTTGAAGCTCGGTCTGATTGGCGGCCTGGTGGTGGCGGGACTCTCCGCCGGAGTGGGCAGCACGGCTAATTTGTCCACGTCGATTCCGTCCACGGCGGGAATCGCGGGTTTTTTCGCCGCGCTGGTGGCGGCGCTGTGGGCCTACGATGGCTGGAATAACGTTGCCATGGTGGCGAGCGAGGTCAAGAACCCCCAGCGAAATCTGCCGATCGCGCTGACGCTGGGAACGCTGGTGGTGATGCTCGTTTATCTGATCACGAATCTGGCGTACTTCTATGTGCTTTCGGCCGGCGAAGTGGCCGGGTCGGACCGGGTGGCGGCATCGATGATGGGTAAGATTTTCGGCGAGAGCGGCGCCGGCGCCGTCAGCCTGGTGGCGATGATCTCGATTTTCGCGGCGCTGAACGGTTCGCTGCTCGCCGGCGCCCGGGTGCCCTACGCGATGGCCCGCGACGGGCTCTTCTTCCGGGCGGTGGGCGACGTCAACCCGCGTCACCGCACGCCGGCAACATCTATTTTGTTGCTTAGTCTGTGGTCTTCAGTCCTGGTACTCAGCGGGCGTTTCGAGGATCTTTTCCGGTTTGTGATCTTTTCCAGTTGGATTCTTTATGGCATGGCGGCGGCGTCGGTAATCGTGCTGCGTTTCAAGCGGCCGGATTTACCACGGCCATACCGGACGCTTGGCTACCCGGTGGTGCCGGTGGCATTTGTGCTCGTAACGGTGGGTTTGCTAGTCTCTACGCTGCAACAGCACCCGCGGGAATCCCTGCTCGGTTTGGGCTTGATTATCGCCGGTCTTCCGTTTTATTTTTACTGGAGACGCCGGCCGTCCTGCTGAAACCGGCGGCTGGTGGGTCGTCCGGCCGGCCCTGCTGCGCCTGCCGGTGGTCCTAGTACGGTGGCAAATCTGTTCCGTTCCTGGAACATGTTCCTTGAACAAACGGTTGAATCCTTTGGCAGAATCGGTTATAAGAAGGAAGTTGTTGCGAACCACGCACACTTCCTGTTCCGAATTCGGAACAGGCTTAATCTTTCGAGCCATGAAAGGAATGGAATATGGATGTGACGAGAATGCTGGCTGAATTACGCCAGGAGCGGGAGCAGATCGAGGAAGCCATCATCACCTTGGAGCGGCTGGCGCGAAATCGCGGCAAGCGCCGGGGCCGGCCTCCGCTTTGGCTCCAGGAAGCAAAAAAGCGAGCGACACCGGCCGCGCCCACCACGGGACGCGGAAAGAAATCGGCGGAATCGTCCAAGTCGGCCGCCAACGCATAATGTCGTTCGGGACAGCGGCAGCGGCCTTCTGCCCTGGAGTCCGCTGCCGGTAAGTTGGGCCGGTCCCGTCAGCGATAGAGCAGATATTGATCGCGACGCGCCAGAAAGGCAGCCAGGTTTTCCTGCTGCTCTTCGGCAATGAGCCGCGGATCCTTCCCCGACTTCAGCGCTTCGATAACGGCCCGGTTTCCGATGAGCCGTTCGTTGACGTCGAAGGAGATCTGACCGGGCTGAAGCTTCTCGATCGCCCCGGCGATCTCCAGGCCCAGACGAACGCTTGGCAGGCGGTCACGGTCCGTCACCACCAGCCGCACGCCTTCAAGGCGCTTGCCTTCGAGGTTGGAAGATGCGGGCCGGAAGACGACGGGATAGAATCGCACCCCGGGAATCTTTCTTTGATTCAGGTAGGGGGCCAGGTCGCGGCCAAGGATCCAGTCCGCTCCAATCACCTCAAACGGGCTGTCCGTTCCGCGTCCAACCGAGTAGTTTTTCGACGATTCCAGCATCGCTACACCGGGATAGACCACGGCAGCGGTGAGACTGCGCATATTCGGTGAAGGATCCACCCAGACCAGCCCGGTGGAATCGAACCAGTCGCCACGCTCCCAGCCCTCCATTTTCACGACTTCGAGCGTGGCGCCGGTGCTTCGCTCGGTATTCATCATCGTGGCGATCTCGCCCAGCGTCATACCGTGCCGAAGTGGTAACGGCGCGCAACCGATGAAGCTTTCGAGGTCCGGGTCCAGCACGGGGCCTTCCACCGTCGCGCCGTTGATCGGGTTGGGCCGGTCGAAGACAAGGAACGGGATTTTCCGCTGAGCGGCCTCCTCCATCACGTTCAGCATCGTGCACATGTAGGTGTAGAACCGCGCGCCGATGTCCTGGATGTCGAACACCAGGATGTCGATGTCGCGCAGCATGCTCTCGTTTGGCCGACGGTTTGGCCCCTGATAGAGACTGAAAATCGGGATTCCGGTCGCGCGGTCCTTGGAATTCGCGATTTCGTCGGTATCCAGCGTGCCGGCGATCCCGTGTTCGGGCGAGTACAGCGCGACGAGGCGGACGCCGGCCTCGACCATCCGGTCGATGTTCCGCCGGCCCTCGCGGTCGATGCCGGTGTGATTGGTGACCAAGCCCACCCGTTTCCCGCGGAGGGCCGGGAATCCGTCGCGGACTTGCACATCCAGTCCGGTGAGGACGCGGCCATCGCGCGCGACGGTTCGCCGCGCGCCCACGAGGGTTTCGTTGTAACCGGTGATGGCGACTCCTGGCGCGCGTACGCCGACGGCCGCGGCCACCGTTGTGGCAACCCGCGACCGCAAGGAACTGATGGCCGGCCGCAAACGAGGATGGACGCTGTTGGCCAGCAGGATGACGTAAGTATCTGAAATCGGATCGATCCAGAGCGATGTGCCGGTGAAACCGGTATGGCCGAAAGAGCCGACCGGGAAAAGCTCGCCGCGATTCGAGGAAAAGCGAGTATCGATATCCCAGCCCAGACCGCGCAACTCCGGCTGATCCGGCGGGCTCTGCGGCGACGTGAATTTTTCCACCGTTAGCGGTGTGAACACGCGGATGCCCTGGCGCTGGCCATCGCCGAGCATCATGTCGGCGAAGCGGGCCACGTCGCGGACGGTGGTGAACATCCCGGCGTGGCCGGCGACGCCGCCCATAAACCGCGCCGTTGGATCGTGAACAATCCCGCGGAGCGGAGCTGCCTGTCCGGGCAGCCGCTCCGTCGGGGCGATCCGGGGGCGGAGCGGAGCGGGCGGCTGGAACATGGTTTCCCGCATCCCAAGCGGCTCCCAGACCTCCTTGCGGACGTAATCCGCCACGGTCTCGCCGGTGATGCGCCTCACGATCTCGGCCAGGAGGACGAAATTGATGTCGCTGTATATGAAACGTTCGCCGGGCGCGGCGCGTGGCTTGTCGATGAGCGCCAGACCGATGCCGGTTTCGTATCCGCTCCACTCGGGTTTGAGATCGACATCGGGCCGGAGGCCGGAGTAATGCGTCAACAGGTGGCGAACGGTGATGCCACTGCTGCCGCCTTGAAAGTCGGGCAGGTAGGCGGTGACCGGGTCGTTCAACCGGATCTTGCCCTGCTCAAAGAGCTTCATGATGGCTGGCGTGGTGGCCACTACTTTGGTGAGCGAGGCCGCGTCGAAGATCGTATCGAGCGTCATCGGCTCCTTCCGCGGTTCGAGGGCGCGGCTGCCATAGGCCTTTTCGTGTACGACGCGGCCCTTGTGTCCCACCAGCAGCACGGCGCCGGGAATCTGGTTGCCGGCGATGGCTTCTTCGATGGCCCGATCGAGATCGGCGGCTGGGAACTCCTGCGCCGATACGGCGGCGGCGCAGAGGACGGCGGTGGCGAAGAATCTCCTCAAAGCAGCTTCCCCGCCAGCGATTCCAGTTTCCGCGCGAGTTGCACATCCATTGGCGTGATGCCGCCGGCGTCGTGCGTCGTGAGGTCCACCGTAACGCGGTTCCAGACGTTGCTCCACTCCGGGTGATGGTTCATCGCCTCGATCGCGATCGCCGCGGTGGCCATGAAGCCGAATGCGTGTACGAAGTCGGCGAACTTGTAGTCGCGATGAAGCTTGCCTCCCCTGGTGGACCAACCCGGCAGACCGGCCAGCGCCGCTTGCAGTTCTTCGTTTGTCATGATGTCTCGCTTACCCATCGCACTTGCCTCCTAAGCAGCACGTCGCGTTGAGCCGCCAACGCGCGGACTCCGTCGAGTGTTCCGGGACACGACTGGACCGCGTGGCGTGCCCGGCGGCCGGTGGCCCGATTCTTCCAGTGTATGTGCTTCCGGCCGCCGTTCCGATATGCTGGGTGGCATGCCGCTGTCGCGCCTTCGCATGGATCTCGATTTCATGCCGAGTCCGGTTCCCGATCGTCCGGGGCTGCTGATTCGCGATCCGCATCAGTTTTCCGACGTGACGCTTATCATCCCGCCGCCATTGGTGGAGGCGCTGCGGTTCTTCGATGGCGAAGCTTCCGAGTTGGACCTGCGGCAAGCGTTGGTGCAGATTGCCGGCACGATCGAGGTTGGCGACCTCCTCGACAGCCTGACGGGCAGCCTCAGCCGGGCCGGATTTCTGGAGGATGATAAGTTCATCGAGATTCGCGACACGTGTATCCGGGCCTTCGCCGAAGCGCCGGTGCGGGAGGCAGCGCACGCCGGGTCGGCCTATCCGGATGAACCGGCGGAACTCAAGGAAGTCTTCGACGAATATCTGGACAAGGCCGAGCGCGCGGCCGCCGCCGACGGGTTGATTGGCATCGCGGCGCCGCATGTGAGCCCGTTCGGCGGGTGGGAATCCTACCGGGACGCCTACACGGCGCTCTCGCCGGATTTGAAGGATCGGGTCTTCGTGGTTCTCGGGACATCGCACTATGGCGAACCGGAGAAGTTCGGGCTGACTCGGAAAGACTTCGCGACGCCGTATGGTGTCGCGCGAACAGAAAAAGGACTGGTCGACCGGCTGGAAGCGGACGCGCCGGGCGCGGTGCGGATGGAAGATTTCTGCCACGCTAACGAGCATTCCATCGAGTTCCAGGTTGCTTTTCTCCAACACCTCTTCGGTCCCGAGATCCGTATTCTGCCGATCCTCTGCGGCCCCTACGCTCACAGCATCTACGAGGGCGGCGACCCGGAAGACGATTCCAATGTCCAACGATTCCTCGGTGCAGTGGGTGAACTCTATCAACGCGAGAAGGAGCGGCTGTTCTGGGTCTTGGGCGTCGATCTGGCGCACATGGGCCGGCGCTACGGCGATGGTTTCGCGGCGGTCGCCGAGCGGGACGAGATGTCGCGCGTGGCGGAGCGCGACCGTTCGCGGCTGGAGGCGATTGGCGCCGGCGATGCCCGGGGTTTTTGGGAACAGGTGAAAGAAGGCAGGGACGATCTGAAGTGGTGCGGGTCTGCGCCGTTCTACTCGTTTCTGCGGGCGGTCCCCGAGGCCCGGGGCGAACTCCGCCGCTACCAGCAATGGAACATCGACGAGCAGAGCGTTGTGAGTTTCGGCGCGGTGGCCTTTCGCGCCGGACATTGAGGCGGCCGGTGGCGTTTCGTTCGCATCGTCTCGTGGAGCCGGAGCTTCTCGATCTGGCTCCGGACGAGATTGCCGCGCCGAATCTCGCCGATCTCAGCCGTATCCATCGCTGGCTGGGAGGGCGTTGGGTGCTGCAGCGGGTTCTTGCGCCGCTGGCCGCGCGCGAAGAACCGCTGCGTATATTGGATGTCGGCGCGGCGTCGGGCGACACGGCGCGCGATCTGGGCGATCTCTACCCGCGCGCCGAGGTGGTGTCGATGGATCTGCGCGCTCGTAACATGAGACAAGCGCCCGATCCGCGCGTGGTGGCCAATGCTTTCGCGCCTCCGTTTGGGACACGGACCTTTGACGTGGTGATAGCCTCGTTGTTCCTGCACCACTTCGACGGCGACGAAGCGATCGGTCTGCTGCGACTGCTGGACGGCTTGGCGCGACGGGCGCTAGTGATCGTCGATCTTGAGCGCTCGCGACTGGCGTACCACTTTCTGCCCGCGACGCGGCCGCTGTTTCGCTGGTCGCCGCTCACAGTCCACGACGGGCAGTTGTCCGTGCAAGCCGGCTTCCGAGGGCGCGAACTGGCCGGACTGGCGGCGCGCGCCGGTTTGAGGGCGGTCAAGGTTCGCCGGCACTTTCCGTGGTTTCGGGTGTCGTTAGTTTCGATGGCGGCGGGTTAGAGTTCATGGGTCGCGAGCTTCTGCTGGGGCTTGTGGTGGCGGGACTGGTGACGGCGGAGGAGCCGGTCGAGGAGTGGTTGCGCGAGGCGCGCGCGATGTACGCCATTGGCGATTACGCGGGTGCGGAGCGAGTGCTCGATCCCTTGCGCCGGAAGTTGGAGAATCGGCCCGCGAGCGATGCCGGCGAGTACGAAGCGCTCCGACTGTTGTCGCGGTCACTGGCGGGTCTCGGACGGCATGCTGAAGCGGAGAACTACCTTCAACTGGCAATTCATTGGCGCGAGGCACAGGATGGTAGGGACAACCCGGCGCTGGCGGGCGACCTCGTCGACTTGGCCATGCTGTGCCGGGGCCTCGGCGAATACGCGCGGGGCCTGACGGTGATGCGGCAGGTGGTTTCCCTGCGGCTGCGAGATGGTGGCATGGAAAACCCGCTGTTGGCCGACGATCACAGCCGCATTGCCGTGCTGCACCTCGAAAACAAGGAGCCCGAAAGGGCCGTGCAAGCGTTACGCCTCGCGATACGGCTTCGCGAGCGGACAGCCGGCGCCCTGCACATTTCGCTCCTGCCCGACTTGGACCGGCTCGCGACCGTAGAGGTGAGCCTGCGCCAGTACGAGAAAGCGGAAGAGGCGTACCGCCGGGCGCTGGTGATTCGGGAGCGCACTTTTGGTCTGGCAGATTCCGAGTTGCTCGCGACACTCGACGGCCTGGCCTACGCCTGCTTCGGGCAGAAGAAGTTCGCGGAAGCCGAACCGGTTTACCAGCGGCTTCTGGCGTTGTGGGAACGCTCCGCGGGCGCGGAACATCCGATGGTCGCGGTAACCCTCGACAAGATGGCTGTGTTCTACCGCGAGCAGGAGCGCTGGGACGAAATGGAGGAGGCGGCCGCGCGGTCGCTCGCCATCCGTGCCCACTTCTTCGCAACGGGACTGGTGCAAGAGGCGGGCCTCGAACTCGCCCTAGGCCGCCTCGACGAGGCAGAGTCGCTGTATCGCCGCGCACTGTCGGCGCTCGACGCGGATCGCCCGGAGCACGCGCAACTGTCCGAGCAATTGGGGAAGCTGTTAGAGGCGCTGGAATCGGAGCGGCGGAAGCGGTAGCAGTGAGGCGGCTGCGTATACCGGCGAATCGGATCCCCAGCATCATCCAGACCAAACACGGGACCACGCCGGACACCACCATGTGGCTGGCCAGGTACTTCGGCACCTCGGTGGACTTCTTCGTGGGGTAGGGCCGCGCTCGCCGCGGCTCTCTTCCTCTTCGTCCAGGACTCCGCGGTCTACTCCGCCAACTCCGGCCGGTTCTGGAAGTAGGCCAACGATTCGGGATTCGCCAGCGCCTCCGTGTTCTTCACCGGACGGCCGTGAATCAGATTCCGCACCGCCAACTCGGAGATCTTGCCGGAGACCGTGCGGGGGATGTCCGGCACGGCGAGGATCTTTGACGGAACGTGCCGCGGCGATGCGTCCTCGCGGATGCGCTGCTTGATCATGGCGGCGAGTTCGGACGTGAATTCGAGGCCGTCGCGCAGTTTAACGAACAGGACCACACGCACGTCGCTTTCCCAGTTCTGCGCCACTACCAGGCTTTCCAGTACCTCGGGAATCCGGTCGACGATCCGGTAGATTTCCGCTGTTCCGATGCGCACACCGCCAGGGTTGAGGGTGGCGTCGGAGCGGCCATGGATAATGACGCCGCCGTTGACGGTGAACTCGGCCCAGTCGCCGTGCCGCCAGACGTTCGGATACTGCGCGAAGTACGCCTCGCGATACTTCGAACCGTCCGCGTCGCCCCAGAAACTGAGCGGCATCGAGGGAAACGGCCGGGTGCAGACAAGTTCTCCTTGCCGGCCGGCCGGCAGGCTCCGCCCTTCCTCGTCGAAGATCTCGACCTTCATGCCGAGCGCTGGCGCCTGGATCTCACCGCGGTAGACGGGACCAAGCGGATTGCCGGTCACGAAACTGGAGATGAGATCGGTCCCGCCCGACATCGAAACGAGACAGGCGTCGTGCGTCACTGAGCGGTAGACGTAGTCGTAACTCGCCGGAGCGAGAGGGGATCCGGTGGACAGGATCGTGCGGAGCGACTGCAACCGATCGCTTCCGACCGGTTGCACTCCGGCCTTCTCGGCCGCCGCAAGGTAGCGGGGCGAAGTTCCGAAGACGTTGAGCCGTTCAGCGGCTGCCATGTCCCAGAGGATGTCTTCGCGCGGTGAGAATGGAGAACCGTCGTAGAGCACCACGGTGGCGCGCAGAGCCAAGGCGCTGGCCAGCCAGTTCCACATCATCCAGCCGCACGTAGTGAAGTAGAAAATTCGATCATGTTCCTTGAGATCAACATGCAGAGCGAGTTCCTTCAGGTGTTGAACGAGTGTGCCACCCGCCGAATGGACGATGCACTTGGGCACTCCGGTCGTACCCGAGGAGTAGAGGACGTAGAGAGGGTGGTCGAAGGGGAGAGGCTCGAATCGCAGCGTGTCGGCCGGCGCCTTCGCGAGCAGCCCTGGCATTTCCGAGACGAAGATCAGGCGTTCAATCGAGGGAATCCGCTCTCGAACCTGCCGGGCCCGGCTGGCATATTCGTGCCGCTTGCCGTTGTAGATGTAGTCTTCGGCGGCAAAAAGTAGCCGGGGCTCAATCTGGCCGAAACGGTCGAGCACGCCCTGGACGCCGAAATCGGGCGAGCAACTCGACCATGTTGCGCCAACGGCCGTGGCCGCAAGCATCGCCACGACGGTTTCCGGGCGGTTCGGAAGGTAACCGCCGATGCGATCGCCCGGACGGATGCCCCACTGGCGCAATAACGCAGCGAGGGCGCGGACCTGTTCGTGAAGCTCGGCCCTCGTGAGCGCGGCTTGGCGTCCCGCCTCGGTCCACCAGACCAGGGCCTCGGCGGCGGACGGTTCACGGAGAAGGTTCTCGGCGAAGTTGAGAACAGCGCCGGTGAACCACCGAGCGCCGGGCATGAGGTGGCCGTCAATGAGGACGCTCTCCCAGCGGTGGGAGGCCGCGACGCCGCAGAAATCCCAGACGAGCGGCCAAAATTGCTCGGGGTGATCGACGGACCAGCGGTGGATCGACGGGTAGCTAGGAAGTGAAACCTCGTAGCGATCTGCGGCGAGCCGGCGGAAGGCGGTGAGGTTGGCCCGAGCGACGCATTCGGGCGAAGGGGACCACAGCGGAGCCTGCACGCGAACTATGCTACAGCAGACGGCGCGTGGGCAGAAACTTCAGGGCAGCAGATTACACTCGAACAGGTTGACGCGCCGGGGCAGATCGTCGCGCAGATCCGGCAGATTGTTGTACACCGACGGGTCGAGGTTCCCGGACAGGCGCAGCGGGCCTGGTTTCGCTTCCGGAGGCGTGAGGCCGGCCGGGAAGCCGCAATGAGAAGCGAGGGTGCAGGCCGACCAGGCAATGTCGCGAAGTGTCAGGCCGGCGCTGCGGCGGCCAATGGGCGTCGGGGTAATGACATCGAGCAGCGACGTAGGCAGATTCCACATCTGGGCGAGGTGCAGGCCGGCATCGGCATGGTCCATGCCGAAGAGTTCGCGCTCGCACTCCAGCAGGTCGCGGCCTTCGCTCCACGCCCGTTCGCGGGCCTGGAGGAAATCGGGTTCGGCCACGGTGACAACGCCGAGCAGTCCCACCTCGTGCAGCAGGCCGGCCGTGTAAGCGGCCGCCTTGTCGTACCAGTTGCAGCCGGCAATCCACTCGGCCGCGACGGCCGAGGCGAGGTTGTGCCGCCATATCTGGGTGAGGTGCTCAGAGACGCGACGATGATGCAGGAAGTTCCGCATGGCGATGGTGATCACGAGTCCCTGGAGCCGGTTCAGCCCCAGAATCGCAATCGCCTGCAACGTGTTGTCGACCCGGTACCGCAACCCGAACAGCGCCGAGTTGGCAAGCCGCAACACTTCGCCGGAGAAAACCGCGTCGGCTTCCACCAGCCGCGCGACTTCCTTCAGATTCACGTCGGTACGAATCACGAGTTCCATCAACTCGTGGGCCACCCGCGGAAAGGCCGGCAGCCGATCCAGAGCGGTCCGTAGATCTCTAACTTCGGTCTTCGCGAATACGCTCATGGGAATTGCCTTTGAGACTCGTATCGACCGGACTACGGTTTTCTTTAGCGATACGGTTGCTACCGGGCCGGGGCCACGGAAAGCGTCCGGG
>CAYPUQ010000051.1:0-2048 GCA_964413655.1 uncultured Solibacteraceae bacterium
TGAGTCTGCGGTTGCGGTCGGTGCTAGACGCGGACCAGTGGCGCGAGCTTCAGCGCCGACGGGCGGATATTCGACCGAGGCCGCGGCCCCAGCAGCGGCCGCAACGGAAGTAGGCGGCCGGCGGTCCAGGGGACGTCAGCGTCCCCGCTGCAATAACCGCGGCAGGAGCGTCAACGATCCTCCGTACAGAAACAACGACAGAAACAGGGCCATGGTCCGGTCCACTCTCAGATCCTGGACGGCCAGTTTGTACGCGCCTAGAAACATCAATGCGTAGACCAGCCGCGATAGCACGGGCTGCCGCCAGCGGGCGCCGCTCCAGGCGAGCGCGATGGAGCCCAGCGTGATGGCCGCCGTCCGCGCCGTGGCGGAATAGGCAGTTCGCGCCGCCGGGTCGGCCATGCTGTGCACGAGAGCCGTCAGCCCGCCGGCCGCCAGGCCTGCGATGTGCCAAACCAGCATCGCGGACATTGCCAACGAGAAACCCAGGTACATCCTGGTGTGGATCGCGTCCCGCGTGTAGCGGAGGGCCGCGGCATAGCAGAACAGAACGGCGAGAACGGCCGTCCAACCGCTTGCCGAAACCCCGGCGACGCCGGTTGTCGTGCCCAGCAGCATCGCGCCAGCCCCGGTCGCGGCGCCGGACGCCAGGGTCGCGAACAACAGATACAGGACCCCGTGCCAGCGCAAGGTGAGGCGGTCCCACAGTCCCCCCGCGACGATGCACGAGAGCGCCAGCGCCGACCAGGTCACGGCCAGCGCCGCCGGGCCGAGCAGCATCCAGCTACCCGTCAACGTCAACAACAGGCCGAAAACCGAATAGGTGTAGAAGTTGCGGTTGTGTTCACCGTGACGGTCGAGATGGACGAAGGCTACTACATAGCAGGCCGCGCCGCACAGCAGCGTAAAGGCCGGCATCGCCACCGCGACTGCGCCCGGCCCCTCGCCGGCCGTCATCGCGCCACCGACCGCGATCAGGAACACCGCGGCACACTGCGTGGTCTCAAACGACGTGAACGGGAAGCCGCGAAACAGGGTTCGCACGATGGTGCTGGTCAGGTAGATGCCGAGCAGAGCGGCTTGCGCCGCCGGCGCGGCGAACGCCGGCAAAGCCACATAGCTTTCCGGAGTCGTTTTCTGAACGGCCAGATATGTCAGCAACAAGACGCCGAGGTTCGTGCCGGCGGCTGCCACCCATCGTTCTGGCAGCCAGTGCTCCAGGCACGCCGATACTTCCACTGCCGCCGCCATCGCCAACAGCGCCAGCGCAAAGGGAAACACGTCGCGCGTCCCCAGCACCAGGCCCCAGGCTGTGAACACGCCCGCCAGCAGGGCAATCCAGGCGATGACCGTGACGTTCTTTCGCCAGGAAACCGCCAGGCCGAGAATCGTGAAACAACTCAGCACCGCCGCCGCCGTCCAGGTGGAAACGGCTTGGAAGCGGACCGTCGCCTCCCAGATGAGCGGCGCGAGCACCAGTACCGAGGTCACGGCGCGCAGCGTCACATCGAGGCGCCGCTCGGAAGGCGTCTTCGCCGCGAGGCCCAGCCAGACGATGGCGTAGACGATGCCCGCCGACACACCCGCCCCCAGCGGCAACACGCCTATTTCGGTGAGCGCCCGGAGAAAATAAGCGCCCGCTATGCCCAGCAGCGCCCGACCGAAAGCCGGCAAGGCCGTCCCGGGGTTGGCCAGTGTATCCGCGAGTTCCGCAGTGGCGCCCGCGGGCAACTCGACACTGGCCTCTGCGGTAGGCCGCAAAGGAGATGCGCTGAGCCGGTCCTCGATCCTGGCAATGCGTTCTTCAAGGTTCCGGAGCTGCCGCACCAGTTCGTCCGGTGCGATCCACCGCGGTTCGCCAGCATGACTCTCGTGCTCTGGCATAACCTTTCTCCTCGCGCTGCTCCGGCGGCGCGGCCCGGTTATTTCTTCAGAGTTCGCAGGAACTCCACGACGCTCGCCGCGTCCTTGTCGGACATCTTCACTGGCTTCATCTTCCCAACGCCCGCCGTGATCGCCTTCTTCAGATCGGCGTCGGATTTTGCCTG
>CAYPUQ010000051.1:2148-4675 GCA_964413655.1 uncultured Solibacteraceae bacterium
ACCTTGAGCCCTTCCTGTACCGGCGCGGCCACGGCGTCCACACGGAAGGCGTGCACCGCGACGCGCGCTTTGACCAACTGTTCCTGGGCATCGGTCTGCCGGAGCAGGGCGTCCGAAACTTCCATGCCCGACCGCCGCGCCCGGCCCAGGATCTCGCCGGAACGTTCCAGCCCCTCGTTCAGTTTCGCTATCAGGCTCGACATCGCTGCAGCCGTTTGGCCGCCCTCGGAATCGGCGTCGTGGCACTGGGCACAGACCGCGTTTTCGCCCGCCAGCATCTCCGGAGTTGGATGGAGAACGGCGTGGTTCTCGTGGCAGGCGACGCAGCCCGCCACGCCCATCGCGTCGAAGACCGGTTTGTGCGGGCTCTCGCGGTACAGGTCTTCCATCATGACGTGACACGTGCCGCAGACGGCTGCTACCTCACCGACATGCGGCGGCGCCGCGCCGTGGTTGCCATGGCACGACGCGCAACTCGGAGCCGACAGGTCTCCACGATCGGCCAGCGCCTTCCAGTGAACACTGGTGCGGTAGTCGTCGTACTCGGTGGCAGTGAGGTTGTACTTCGCCATCTTCGCCGTGTCGGAATGGCAGCGCGCGCAAGTGTCCGGCAGCCGTAACGGGTGCACCGGCGACAAGGGATCTTTCCCGGTGCGGATGTCGTGAACGCTATGGCAGTCGACGCAGTTCGCCACCGTCGTGTCGCCGGCGGCCAGCCGTTTGCCGTGAACGCTCGTCAGATATTGGGCATATTGATCCACCCGCTGGCGCGGGTTGAACTTGTGCATCAGGTTCGCGTCGCTGTGGCAGCGGGCGCACAGTTGCGGCACCGCCGTGCGCGCGATCTTGCCGCGAAATCCGCGCGCCGGACTCATCGACTCCTTGGCGTCGTCGCGGTTCGGGTCCCCGCCGTGGCAGTCGACGCAACTAAAACCGTGACGCTTGTGAATGTCACGTGCGAACATCCGGACCGGTTCTCCTTGAACACCCTCCAGCGCTCCGTGGCATTCGACGCAGGAGTCCTTGGCCGCCAGACAGGCAGCCATGCAAACCGCCATTAGAAGCGCCTTCATCGCGTGTACCCCAGGAACGTGAAGGTAGCCAGGTAAGCGATCAGGGCCACCCCAGCTCCCGTGACCAACCGCACCCGTAACGCTCCGCTCCGATCGGTGGCCCAAAAAGGAAGAAGTACCCACCAGGCGGCCAGCAGACCAAAACCCAACAGGCCGACTACTTGTCCTTCGATCACCCACACATGACTTGGGATCAGCTTTAGCGTGTAGAACGGCGCCAGAAAATACCACTCGGGGCGAATCCCGGCCGGGGCCGGCGCGAAGGGGTCGGCCTTGTCGCCCAGTTCCCACGGGAACAGTGCGGCCAGGCACCCAAGCACACCCAGCGTCGCGTACCAAGCCATCAACTCGCGCGCCAGGAAGTTCGGCACGAATGGAACCTGCGGAACCTTGGACGCATTGCCGCGGTGTTCGGCCTCTACGCGCTGAGGTGTGCTGATGCCGTGACGCTGCACCAACGCTAGGTGGAGTAGCAGCAGCATGGTCGTGATACCCGGCAGGATCGCCACGTGGAAGCCGAAAAAGCGCGTCAAAGTGGCGCCGCCGACGTCGCTCCCGCCAAGCAGGAAACGCTTCAGCGGTTCGCCCAGGAGCGGAATGCTCGCCGCCACGTCGGACCCGATCCTGGTGGCGAAAAACGACGTCGTGTTCCACGGCAGCAGGTAACCGCTAAAACCGAAGGCGAGTGTCAGACCGAACAGGGCGATGCCGCTAAGCCACGTGAGTTCGCGCGGCCGGCGGTAGGCATGGAGAAACACCACGCTGAACATGTGAATGAACGCCGCCAGCACCATCAGGTTGGCCGACCAACTGTGGATGGACCGGATCAGCCAGCCGAACTGAACTTCGGTCACGATGAATTGCACACTCTCGTAGGCTTCGGTCGCGGTCGGCCGGTAATAGAGCAGCAGCAGCATACCGGTCGCGACCTGCACCCCGAACAAAAACAGCGTGATGCCGCCGAAGTAATACCAGACCGTGGCGGAGTGCTTCGGCACAGTCTTGTGCGCCATGAACGTGCGCACCGGCTCAAGACCCAGCCGCTCGTCCAGCCACTGCCAGCCGGCCAATGTCCGTGCCTTCAGGTGCAAGAGTACTCTCCCGTGCCGCGGTTAGCTGCGTTTCGAGATGACAACCTCTTCGCCCCGGACATGCACTTCGTACTGGGGAAGTGCGCGGGGCGGCGGCCCCGAAACCACTTTGCCGTTGAGGTCGTAAAACCCGTTGTGACAGGCGCACCAGATCTGCCGGCCTTCCTGCTGGTACTGCACCGTGCAGTTGAGGTGCGTGCAGGTGCCGTCGAAGGCGCGCCACTCCGTTTCGCTGGTCCGGATGAGCAGAACCGGACGGCTGCCGAAGCGCACCATCTTGGCGGCGTTGACAAGCAATTCGTCCGTTTTGCCCGCTCCCACCTCATTCACGGGAGCCTCGGACACTTCGGGCGGACTCACAAA
>CAYPUQ010000051.1:4775-21408 GCA_964413655.1 uncultured Solibacteraceae bacterium
CCGGCGAGATTTGGCCCAACTGCGCCGAATGACCCAGTGTTCGCGCCGATCCTTACTGCCTCGCTAACTTCCCCAGTTCCGACGCAATGCGCCGGTCGCCGGGCTGTTGTTCCAGCGCTTTTGCATAACTGCGGATCGCCTTTTCCCGCTCGCCCGAATCGCGATAGGCGTCGCCGAGCGCTCCATGCACCCAGATAGCCTTTGGGTCTTCTTCGAGAATGAGTGTCAGGAGCCGGATGGCATCCTCGTAGCGCTTGATTGACGCGAGGTGCCCGCTCAGGCCGCCCAGGCCGCGCGGCTGAACGTCAAGATGCGCCGGCTTGGTGTCTTTCCAGGCTCGGTACTGCTCGATTACTCCGTCGAGACCCTTCTCCTTCCAAACCGGGTACAGCGCCTCGGCCAGCGGTTTCTTCGGCGCGGGCGCGTCCTTGCCGTACAGGATGTTGCGAATTCCCCGCGACATGTCCATCAGCGGCGCGCCGCCGGTGTTGTTCAAAAGCACGACCAAGTGGCGATCCTCGATCAGCCGCTGGATGATGGTGCTGAAGCCGTTGATGCCGCCGCCGTGACCGACGGCTGTGATCTTTGGGCCACCTTCGTAAGCTTCTTCGCGATAGATGGACACGCCGTACCCATAGTCGCTTTTCCCCGGAGTGAACATCTGTTCGCGAAGCGCGGGTGGAAGCGGGCGGTCCGTATACAGCGCCTGGTCCCAACGGTACAGGTCCTCCACGGTCGAGTAGAGCGCCCCGGCCGCAGACGGCGCCGTCATGCTGATGTACGCGGTGTTCCGGTAACCGTCGAGTGTTTTGTCGTAGCCGGCCGCGCGGTTGGCGAGTACGGTCTCCGAATGATCGTAGCCGCTCGACTTCATCTCCAGCGGCCCAAAAATTCTCTCCTCTAAGAGTTGCTCGTAAGTTTGGCCGGTGACCTTCTCCAGGATGGTGCCGAGCAGGAAGTAGCCCGAGTTGTTATAGCGGAATTGGCTGTCCGGCTCGAACTCCAGCGGCATCCTGGCAAACACCCCGATCAGAGCATCCGGAGTGAACGGCTCCCGGACGCGCTCCCAGAATTCGGGCAGGCCGGTGTAACTGGGAATACCCGAGGTATGTTGAAGAAGTTGCCGGATTGTTACCCGCCGTCCGGTTTCCTCCGGGTAGTCCGGCAGATAATCTCGCAGTTTGCCGTCGAGCCGGATCTTGCCCTCCGCCGTGAGTTGAAGCACCAGTGCCGCGGTGAACTGTTTGGTAATGGAGCCCAGGCGAAATTTTGTGGCGGGTGTGTTGGGAATGTTCCACTCCAGGTTGGCGGAGCCGTAACCCTTCTTGAAGATGACTTTGCCGCGTTCGGCGACCAGGGCGCTGCCGTTGAACAGCCGCAGGTGGTGGTACTGCTGAATCAGCGCTTCGATTCGCGCTGTCTTATCCTGAGCCGTTGCCGGGACACAACCGGCTACCAGCAGCAGGACACACAGAAGCGCGGTGGGCATGCCTCAGTATAGTCTTGCTCTCACTCCCGCGGAACCGCGAGGGCTCACTCACAACGCAGCGCATCCGCCGGTTGGATTCGCGTGGCCCGGAGCGCTGGGCGGAGCGCGGCCACAATAGCGAGTGCGAACACGGCCAGGGCGGCCGCGGCCAGCGTCAGCGGGTCGTTCGGTTCCACGCCGTAGAGGAAACTCGCGAGGAGGTGCGAGACGGCCAGAGCCGCCGCGCCGCCGAGGACGATGGCAGCGGCGGCCAGGCGCAGCGTTTCGCCGAACACCGCGCGGAGGAGGGCTCGGGGTTGGGCGCCAAGCGCCAGACGGACGCCGAATTCGTTCGTGCGCTGGGCGACCGTATGAGCGACCGAGGCATAGAGTCCGATGAACGCCACCAGAGCAGCGAGCACCGCGAAGAAAACGGCAGTGGCGGCAAAGGTACGCTCATTGGTGAGCACGATGTCGATCTGCCGCGCGAGCGTCCGGACTTCGCGTACGACGACTTTCTCCTCGGCGAGGGTGCGGCGCAATAGGGACGCTGCCGCGGCCGGATCGCCAGAGAATCGCAGTTCAACCGAGTGAAAGATACTGCCGCTGCCGAACAGCGGCAGGTAGAGCATGGGCTCGGGCTCCTGGCGAAGGTCGTTGAACCGGAAATCGGCGGCAACGCCGATGATCTCCCATGTCTCCTTGGGATCGAACCTGTTACTCAGACTGATCCGGCGGCCGACCGGGTCGAGGCCGTCAAAAAACCGGCGGGCGAGGGTGGCGTTAACGATGGCAAACCGGGCCGGCGGGGTGGCATCCCGTGCCGTGAAATCCCGGCCGCCGAGGAGCGGCAGGCCAAGGGTGCGAAAGTAGCCGGGTGAGACCCGCAGCACGGTAGGACCCCGATCGCCGGGCTGTGGCGCGCGGCCTTCGACCGCGAGGCGACTGGTCCATTCGTAGCCGCTCAGAACACGGAAGCTGGAGAGGCTGGCGGAGCGCACGCCCGGCAGGGCGCCGAGACGCTCGTGGATCGTAAAAGCTTTTGCGTTGTTGGACGGGTCTGGCTGACTGAATACGTCCATCTCATTGACCGCGGCCAGAAGGACGTGATCGGGCTGGAATCCGGCGGGCAGGGAGCGCAGATTCAGCACAGTGCGGGTGAGCAGCCCGGCCGCCACCAGCAGGAAGAGCGAGAGGGAAATTTGGGCGGCCACGAGGGCACGGCCAAGCAGGCGGCGGGAGCGCCTGGCGGTGAGTGGCGACAGAGTGTTGTGAAGCGACTGATGTGCGGGCCGAGCGGTCACCCGCAGTGCCGGATAGAGCCCTACCGCGATGGCCACGGCCATCGCGACGGCCAGCAGAAACGCAAAGGTACGGAAATCCGGTTCGACCGGCAGCGCGCCGGGCTGGATGCGCGCCGAGATGAGGTACACGAAGAGCCTGACGCCGAGGTACGCAAGGCCGCAACCGGCGGCCGCGGCCAGCGCCGCCAGAAGCAGGCATTCGACGAGGAACTGGCGCACCAGCCTCGGCCGGCTGCAACCGATGGCGAGCCGAATCGCGGTTTCACGGTGGCGGGCAGCGGCACGGGTAAGCAGGAGATTGGCCACGTTGCAGCAGGCAATCAGAAGGACCAGGCCGACCATCGCGAAAAGCACGCGCAGCGCCGGTTCGATTGAGTTGCGAAGACCAGCACCGCCGCGCCCGCCGGGCAGGAGATTAAAAGTGTAGACGGGCGGCTGAGCGGCCTCGTCGCCGCCGCGATTCCGGATGCGATCGTTCTCCTTGGCAATCTCGATATACCGCGGGCGCAGGACCGATTCGGCGTGCTCGCGTGTCACTCCGGGACGCAGGCGGGCGAAGACGTTCAGCCAGTAGAAATTGCGCGTTTCGAGATAACCGCTTGCATGCACCGCGGGCTTCATCGCGATCGGAATCCACACATCCGGAGCTTGGCCAGGGGTGTCGCTCAGGAAGCCTCGGGGCGCGACGCCCACGATGGTGAGTTGTGCGTTGTTGAGGGTGATGCGCCGGCCGGCGACCGCGGGATCGGCCCCCAGTTGGCGCTCCCAGAACGCGTGGCTGACGACGGCGGCCGGGGAAGCGGGGTCATCCGGGCCGGTGAAGAATCCTCCGGCAACGGGTTTCAGGCCGAGCACCGAAAAAAACTCGGAAGACACGAAGCAACCGAAGACACGGTGGGGGGCTTCGGTATCGCGGGCGCTTTCTAGCCGTACACGGTAAATGCCGAACTCGCCGCTGGTGGCGTAGATCCCCGAAAAGACGTCACGCGACGCCTCGCGGAGTTCACGAAACACGGGGTAGGAGAAACTTCCCTCGTTGACGATCACCAACTCGCCGGGGTTGTGAATGGGGAGTGGTTTCCAGACGAGCGCATCGAAGACGGTGAATAGCGCCGTGTTCGCGCCGAGTCCCAGCGCGAGCAGCAGGACGGCGAGCGCGGTGAAGCCGGGGTTGCGCCGGGTGAGACGGATGGCGAAGCGGAGGTCCTGCGCGAGTCCGTGCCAGAGGGGAAGGCGGCGGGCTTCCCAGCACGTCTCGCGGACTGCGGTGACGTTACCGAAGTCGCGGCGGGCGGCGCGCATGGCCTGTTCCGGGTTCATGCCGCGAGCCATGTGCTCGGCGGCCTGAATGCGAATATGCGATTCGATTTCGGCGGCCAATTCTTCGTCCGGGTTCACGATTCAGCTCCTTCGGCGGCCCGCAGGACACGGCTCACCGCCTGTGAGAACTTCTTCCATTTCCCCGCTTCGGCGTGGAGTTGTTTGCGGCCCGCGGCGGTGAGGCGGTAAAAGCGCGCGCGGCGATTGTTGTCCGAGGTTCCCCACTCCGCCCGGATCCAGCCGCGGCCGAGAAGGCGCTGAAGCGCCGGATACAGCGAGCCGTGCTCAACGAGCAGGACATCGTCCGAATGCCGCTGGATGGCTTGGGAGATCCCCTGTCCGTGCTGGGGGCCGAGAACAAGAGTTTTGAGGATCAGCAGGTCCAAGGTGCCCTGGAGGAGTTCGAGGCGATCGTCCGGCATGGGTTTCCTGTCGAGTGTCTACCTGAAACGATAGCGCAGCTTGGGTAGAGTGTCAACAGGAAAGCCGGACGCGCCGGATGTGCGCCGCCCAGTTCTACAGCGGCTCGAGGTTCACCACGGCGTCCATAATGCAGCCGGACGCGCCGAAGTTGCCGCCGGTGACCAGTTCGTCGATCGAGCGGTCGGGAACGAGGTCGGCGTCGCGCGCACCGCGGCCGGCGGCGAGGCTGAGGTCCCGCGAACGGTGACCGAATCCGTGGGCCACCATGACGCAGTCGGGCCGGACCTCTTCCGTTACGTGGGCCGGCAGTTCGATCGCGCCAACCCGCGACACGACGCGGACTATCTGTCCTTCACGAACGCCGAGCCGGGCCGCTAGCGCGGTGTTGAGAATCGCATGATTAACCGGCATCATCTCGTGCAGGATGCGATTGTTCTGCGACCCGTTGCGCCGGTGGACGGCGGGAATGAACGTCAGGAAGTAATAGGGATACTGGGCATCGGGTTCTTCGGCCTTGGGCTTCCACACCGGTAGCGGGTCGTACCCGCGAGTCTCGAATTCCGGTATCAGAATTTGGCACTTCCCCGTCGCGGTGGCGAACCTTTCGCGAGGCACAAAAGCCTGCTCCTTGGTGTAGATGCCGTTTTGGGCAAACTCGGCGAAACTGGCGCCCAAGCCGGCCCGTTTCGTCTTCTCGTTCAGCAGCGCTCCGGAAGCGATCCAGGCGCCTTCCGGCGTCCTGAAGTAATCCGGCGTCAGGCGCTTACCCAGTTCAATAGCAACCCAGGCCATGCCGCGGGCCTCGAACATCGCCGGAATCACCGGTTGGCGAGCCACCACCTGCGGAGTAATGCTGCCATAGGATCGGCCAACCAGGTCGGAGCCTTCCAGATAGCTGGTCCCTGGGAGAACGATGTCGGCCAGGAGGCTGCTGTCGGTCGGCAGAAGGTCGTAGACGACGGTGAAGTCCACCGTCTTCAGGGCTTCGACAATGTGCGGCGGATTCGGGAAAGCGCCGGGCGTGTAGGAATTGATGAAAGCCGCCTTGATAAGACCCGGATGCTTGTTCAGCATGCCGTCGGCGAGCGTGGCGAAGACGCCGTAGTCGGCTTCATCAGCCAGCGGAAGCTTGTCGCGCCCGTCGACGCGACGGCCGGCGGGTTTCGGATACGAAGGCGGCGGATAGACGGCATCCGCGCTGGGGATCGAGACGGACCGCGCCCAGTAGCGGCCGCCCGGCCGGTCGACCGTGCCGGCCAGTATGTTGAGGATCGCGATGGCATGCGTCAACTGCGTGGCGTTCATGTAATTGGCGCAGAGACTCTTCTTGTGCGACGGCACAATGGCCGGACGGGTGGCGCCGAACTCGCGGGCGATGCGGCGGATGTCGCCGGCGGGAACGTCGCTGAGCGTCTCGGCCCACTCTGGCGTGTACGGCTCGAAGTGGCTCCGGATGCGCGATTCGTGCTCGGAGAAGTTGGTGTATCGCTCCACAAAGTCGCGGTCGTATAGATTCTCGGCGAGTAGGACCTGGATGATTGCTAGGGCTACGGCAAGATCCGAGCCGGGGCGGATCGGGTACCATTCGTCGGAGAACCGTGCCATCGGGTTGTAGGCCGGGTTGAAGGAGACGATCTTCGCGCCCTTCTCCTTGGCCCGCACCAGCGGCTGCGAGTAAACAAGCTTGGCCTTCGAGAGAAGGTCGAACCCGAAGGAGAGAATGTAGCGGGAGTTGTCGAAGTCGTGGCCCCACATCTTGCCGCCCCAAGCGTATTTGAGGACGACGGAGTCGGTCTGGTAGCAGATGTCGATGTGGTCGACGCGGTTGACGACGCCGATGGCGCGCATAAAGCGGGTCCAGACATCGGGGCTGTTTCTCGTGATGAACAGCAGGGACTCGGGACCAAACTGGCGGAGGTTGTCGTCGAAGCGCGCGGCGATCGTATCGAGGGCTTCCGTCCACGAGATGCGAATCCAGCCGGGGTCTTCATCAAGACCCTTTCGCGGGTTGGTCCGTTTCATCGGGTACTTCAAGCGGTCGGGGTCGTAGACGAACGCCGCGCCGGCCGCGCCCTTGGCGCACAACTGGCCGCTGCCAGCGTAGTCGCCCGGCAATCCCTCGAGGAAGCGGATGATGCCATCCTGCACCGTCGCGCGAACACCGCAAGTGGAGCTGCAAATACCGCAGGCGGTTGTCAAAACCTTGCCGTCCAGCGCGTGGCGGGCCGGTCCAAAGAATTGCTCGAACGCTGCGCTCAGGCTACCGCTGCCCAGCAGACCGGAGCCGGTCAACTGCATCCAGGATCTTCTTGTCAGTGCCATGTCTGTACTCCTTTCCTTTAGCGGGTGGGCCATGCGGTTGTGTCGAAGCGGATTCTCGGCCGCGTGGTGGCAGGGGTAGAGAATCCAGACATGCGGTCGGCGCCTTTGTTCCGGATCTCCTCCCACGGCCCCCATTGCAGGGCGCCGGTAGGACAGAGCGTGACGCAGGCCGGCTTCAACCCGGCGTCGATCCGGTCGGCGCACATGGTGCACTTTTCCATCTTTTGGAGGCTTGTGTTGAGTTGCGGAGCGTGATAGGGGCAGAACTTCTGGCAGAAGCCGCAACCGGCGCAGCGCTCGCGGTCGATCAGAACGATTCCGTCGGCGCGGATCGAAATGGCCTTCATCGGACAGGCTCTGGCGCAGAGCGCGTTTTCGCAGTGATTGCAGGTGCTGGAGTAGGGTAGCGTGGTGAGCCTGGGGAAGACGCCCTCACGGCGGACGTCGACGAGGCGGTAGCGAACCTGAAGCCCGGTTTGGACATCGTTCCACTGCTTGCAGGCGGATTCACAGGCCCTGCATTCAATGCAACGCTTGGGATCGAACAGCCAACCGTAGGTGGTCATTTGGAATACTCTCTTCGCGGATTGTAAAAAACAGATATTACGATCCTAAAATATCGTATTTATTCACGCGCGGCAAGGGTCCGGCGGCGCGTTCCATTTGGTGGCGTGTAATACCATAGTGAGACACGGAGTTAGCTTGTTGGACCGCCCCGTCTTTGACGCGCAGTACGTCGCCCGCCTGCGGGACGGTGACCCATCGGCGCACGAAAGTTTCTACGAGTACTTCCGCCCGATCCTCTACGTCCGGCTCCGGAGCCACGTCCGGTCGGCGCATCTCATCGACGAAGCGATGCAGGAAACGTTCCTGCGCGTGCTGACCATCGTCAAGCGGCCCAACGCCGTGGAGCATCCCGAACGCTTTCCGGCCTTTGTTCACTCGGTGTGCCGGAACGTCACCCGCGAGTTGTTCCGCGAAGAGGCCCGTACGAGCCCGATCCCGGAAGACGCGCCCGATCCGACCGATCCGAACGCCTGTCCGGAAAAACAGGTGGCGACGCTGGAGATTCGCGAGCGAGTAGAGGTGGTGCTGGACGAGATGCCGGTGCGCGACCGGCGGCTGATCCGCGCGATCTTCTTCGAGGATCTGGACAAAGATCTGATTTGCAAGGAGTTCGGCGTTGAGCGGGAGTACCTGCGGGTGCTTCTGCACCGCGCCTTAGGACGTCTGAAAGGCCTTCTCAAGAATCATCACGGCATTGGAGCGGGCCAGTAATGCGGCCGTCTGTAACGAAGTGATCGTGTAATTCACTAGAGGTTAGCGATTCCCATGGACCACGAACTCGCAACCCGAACCCAAGCAGTCGAGCGGTACTTGCTTGAGGAAATGTCCCCCGCCGAGCGGGACGCGTTCGAAGAACACTATTTCTCGTGCGAGGAATGCGCCGAGGCGATTCAAGCCGCGGCCGGCCTAGTGGCGACGATACGCCTGCAAGAGCCGGAGGCGGTTGCGGCGCCGGTTCGGGCGCCGGTGGACCAACCGGCTCGCGGTGGCTTCTGGGCGTGGCTTCGCCCGCTCGTGGCGAGTCCGGTTTTCGGCGGCCTGCTGCTGGCGGTAATCGGTTTCCAGAACCTGGTTCAGGTTCCGGCCTTGCGCCGCGAGTTGTCCGAAGCGAATAGCCCGCGCGTGCCGGTGCGCTACGTCCTCCAGGGCGACACCCGATCCGCCGCGACCACGATTGAAGCGGCCGCCGGGCGGGATCTTTTGCTTGAGACTACGGTGGACGTAACCGGAGCGGACCGGGAGTTTTCGGTGGCGATTCTCGACCAGAGTGGCACGGAGGTAGTTGGCATCGCGGGACCGATTCACCCCGATGGCGACCTGCTCCAAGTTCTGGTACCGCTTCAGAATCTGAAACCGGGACAGTACACGCTGGTGGTCAACGCTTACAGCGGCGGCGAACACAAGCGCGCGGCGTTTGAAGTCGCGCCCTACTAACGCCTCGACCACCTATCGGCGGCTGAACAGCCACAGCACGAACGAAAAGAGCACACTGAGGATCAGGCCCGTCGCCAGCGGGAAATAAAACGCGCCGTGTTTTCCCTCCCAGACGATGTCGCCGGGCAGGCGGCCGAGACGAAACGGCAACCGGCCACCATAGGTGAGCAGCAGCCCCGCCACGATCAGCAGCGCACCCACCAGGATTAACGACCGGCCCAATTGCTGGAACACCAAACTCTAGATTTTACTCCACCGGGAGAGAGGCTCCGCCCCGTAAGCGTCTTCGAACCGGAAAGCCGACCAGCAGGCCGGCTCGCAAGCGTGGACGCTTGCCCCACCATGCACTGGGAGTGGCCCCCGCTTCTCACTGCAACTCCCAAGTAATCGTCACCACCGTCTCCCGCTCGAGACGAACGGCGCTCAGCCGCATGCTCCCGTCGCTCGCCCTCCCCGTGATCTGCGCAATGGCTCGTCCGCTCGCCGCCGTCCGGCTCGTAGTCAACTCGAACTGCCTCTCCGGCAGCTTCCCCTCATAGAAGGCGACCACCTCATCGACGCCGTCCGGCGTGCGGAAGGAGATCGATCCGCGCTTACCGTCCGCCTCCATGCTGACCGCCCGAGTGGTAACCTCGCCTGGGTACTCGGCCCACTCGTCGAACAATGGCTCGCCGCTCCCGCCGCCGGCCTGTTCCTGTAGCTCCGGCTGTATTTCCTCGCTCGGGCTGGACGATGTCAAATCGATCGTGGTGATTTCCCCACTCGGGCGGTCGAGCAACTGGACCGCCCCGGTCTTTTCGTCTACCGACACTAGCTCCAAATCGGAGTCCAGCGCCATGAGTATCTTCGCCGCGGCAAGGGACGGGTTATCGGCGAACTCGCCGAACCAATCGATAAAGATCCATCCCGCGAGCCCCAGCACCGCGAGGACGAGCATTAGTGAAAAACAGCCCAGGCGGCAGCCCCTGGTTTTCGGCTTCGACTCGGCCGTTTTCGCGGCGGCGGGCTTGCTCGTGGGCGGCGCCGGCGCTGAAGGCTTGAACTTGGGCGGCGCTTCGGTCTGCGGACCAAACATATCGATACCGCATGACGGACAGTAACGAACGTTCGCGCTGCGCTGGCAGCGGCGGCAGTAAGGCATGAGTAGAGATCAAGTTAGCGCAAACCTTGCTGGAAGGTAAAGCTTGACGCCACGTCCATTTCCAAAGACACTAGGGGCAGAAGGTAAGCATCGTGGGCCTCTCCAACCGTTCCCGCCATGCAGCGCTGATCTCATCGATCCTGCTCCTGGCCGGGCCATCGCCCGTGGCGTCCGCGCAGGTCCGCGAGTTGCCCCAGTGGCTGACCATTCAAGGCCGGGTCGTCTTCGACGGGGGCGAACCCGTACCAGTCGGCACCCCGGTCGGCGGCTGCGGCGAGCGAGTCCAGACAGGCCCGGATGGCAAGTTCAGCCTCCAGCTCGGCACGCAGGGCGGTAACGACCGCATGGGCGGCGCCGGGTCGTCCGGCCGCTCCAGTTTCGAAAATCAGTTGCTCGGCTGCTCCGTGCAAGCGTTCCTCGCCGGCTACTCGTCCACGAAGGTGGGCATCAACCGGACGTCCGGCTTCGCTGATGCCGGCACGATCGTCATGCGCCGGCTGGAAAACATCGAAGGCACCATCGTCAGCGTCACAGGCCTCCAGGCATCCAAGCCCGCCCGCAAGGCTTACGATTCTGGCCAGAAGGAGGCCGCGAAGAAGAACTGGAAGAAGGCGGAGACCCATCTGCTGGAAGCGTTGCGGCTGCATCCCGGATACCCCGAAGCTGGGAGTGCCCTCGGCTCCGTCTATATGGAACAGCAGCGCTACGATGAGGCTCGCCAAACCCTCGCCGAAGTGACCCGCGCCGACCCCAGATTCGCTCCCCCACACATGGGATTGGCCACCATGGCGCTGCGTCAAGCCGACTGGCCCGCTCTCGTTCAGGCCGCCGGCACGGTCGTCCGGCTCAACCCGGTAGAATTCCCGGCCGCGCACCTCTATCTGGCGACGGCGCTGCTGAACCTGAACCGGATCGACGAAGCCGAGGAAAGCGCGCACCACGCGGTCGATCTGGACCCCGACTACCGCATGCCGAAATCGCTCCACGTGCTCGGTGTCATTCTGGTGAAAAAGGGGAACCTGGCGGCCGGCGCCGTGCAGATCCGCGCTTACCTGGAGCACGCGCCCAACGCCGCTGACGCCGCCGAAGTACGCGCTCAACTAGTCCGCGTCGAGGAGGCGCTGGCCGCGCAGCCGGGGAAGTAGACCGAAGGGCCACTCCAACACGGGGATGAAGATTTGGGTTGCATCGATTCCGCCTCTTGGCGTGCCCGCCGCGCTACTCCATACCCCACAGTCCCTTCCGCACCCGCGTGAAGCGAAAATGGGCCGGGTTGACCGCCGTGGCGCCCGGCGTATCCACCATGACAATCTGCCCGGCGATCGGCTCGTAAGCGGCGCGCGGCGCGATTACGCCCTTCACGGTTAGGATGCGCTGCCGCTCGGGGTAAATACCCACGCTAATAAGCTGGTGAAGACTGTTCGGACTGGACCGCCGGGTCGTCACCAGCAACAGATTCGCGAGATCCCGCGTTGAACCCTCGGCTTCGATTACCGCTGCGAGGCCCAGGTCGTGATACCGGCCCCCGCCATGGCGGACCGCGGTCTCGATGTACTTGCCGTCGTGCAAGGACTTCACGCGGCCACGCACCCGGACCGGCTTGCCGTGCATGTCGTCGGTCTTTCCGCCGACGGGCATATCGAACGCGCCGCCAATGCCCGCGCGGACCGCCGCCTGTACCGCGGCCGGGTCGGCAATCGCAACCACCCAGCCCTGCGCCTTCTGCTTAACCAATTCGTCCAGCAGGAACGTGCTGTCGCCCGATGAACCGCCGCCGATGTTATCGCCCATGTCGAAAAGTGCCGCCGGGACCTTCTCCGCCCGCATCGCGTCGCGGACCGCCGCGGCGGCGTCCGGCAACCGCAGCACAATCCGTTCGTGCGTGGCCCACAGATGGTCGGAGAGCCGCAGCGCTTCGCGTTGAGCCAACTCGGCGTCGCCATCGGTGGCGACAATCACGCTCGGTCCCATGTACGGCACATCGCCGTACTGATAGCCTCCCGACACGCTGACGGCGAGAAACCGTGGGTCCTCCTCCATCCGGATCGACTCCTGCGTAATCGGCAGCAGCGGTTCCTTGTGCGTGTCCTGGAACACGATGTTGTAGACCATCGCCGGCTTCACGATCGCCTGCACCGGACGGATCTCGCCGCGAAGGATGCGCCCCATCAGCCGGGCCGCCTGTAGACCCCGATCGTAGGTGTCGAGGTGCGGATTCTGCTTATACGTGATCAGCACCGTCGACAGCCGGACGATCTCCGGCGAAACGTTGGCGTGGAAGTCGTGGGTTACGATGATCGGGAAGTCCGGACCGAAGTGCCCACGCATCCGGCGCACAATCTCCTCGTCGCCGTGCGGATAGCTTTCCACCACCATCGCGCCGTGCAGCGCCAGCAGCAGGCCGTCGAGTTTCGGCGTCGCCTTTAACCGCTCCAGCAGGCGGCCAGTGAGCGTGTTGAAGCACTCGTCGGTGAGCGGGCCTTTCGGAGTCGCGTTGGCGAACAGGGCAGGGAAGACGTCGAAGCCGGCGCCGCTTGCGCCGGCCAGGTAGCCGCCCAGTTCGTTCTTCGTTTGACGCCAGCGGTCCAGCACCTCGGGATTGGCGCCAGGATCGTCTACTCGGTAATCGTCGAGCGTGGTCTTCGCGGGATTGAAGGAGTTCGACTCGTGCATGATGCCGCCCACGGCGACAACGCGCTTCTGCGGGAGGGCGATAGTGGTCATGGCTAGAAGCGTGATCGGGACGATCCAGGTTCGCACGGATGGATTGTATCCGATTTAGCGAACCTCGACGTCACGGGTTCCTTCGGTGCCCGAGTGGAATGGGTTGAAGTCCGTGTTCTGATCGAAGACATCCACGCCTTCGGCCTTCTTCAGCCAGTTGACGACCAGGTAGGTCATCGGCGTCATGGCGGCCTCGTAAAGCACCTTGCCGAGATACCCGGAATAGATGAGGCGGACGATCTCGCCCACGGAGACGACGCCCGCGAAGGCAACGGTCATCACGACGATGCTGTCCACCAACTGCCCGACCACGGTGGAGCCGATGGTTCGCGACCACAGGAAACGCCCCTTGGTCCACAGCTTCATCTTGGCCATCACATAGGCGTTGGAGAACTCGCCCGCCCAGTAGGCCAGCAGACTCGCCACCACCATGCGCGGCACGAAGTTGAAGACGAACGCGAAAGCGTCCTGCCCCTTAAACTCGGGTGCGGGTGGCAGCGCTACTACGATCATCCCCATCACCGCCAGCAGCGCCGACGCGAAGAAACCGATCCAGATGGCCCGGCGCGACGCTGCGTAACCATACACCTCGGTGAAGATGTCGCCGAAGATGTAGGTGACCGGAAACAGCAGTTGAGCGCCGCTGATCCGGAACGGCCCCACCGCGACGATCTTCTGGCCGATCAGGTTCGAGATCATCAGCACGACCACGAAAACATGGATGCACGTATTGAGATGCTTGAAGCGGGAGAGATCGCGCATTGGGGAAAAGATACGATTCTAGCAGTGCCGTGGAAGGATCGACAAAAAAGGGGCCCGGAACGGCCCGGGCCAAGGAGGACGTGATTGGACCTGTCCCTACTGGAACATCCGCCGGTCGCGCCGCAGAAACGCTGGGGTGTCGAGATCGTTGAGCGGCATGGGCTGCTCCAGTTCTGCCGTCTCGTCCTCAACCGGCGTTCCGTCTTCTGCGGTAGCCTCGATGGCGTTTTCGAACTCCACCGCCGCTTCTTCCATAGCCGGCGCTGGAGTCTCAACCGGCCGCTCGGTGATAGTCGGTTCGACCGGCGCCGGCGCCGCAACCTGTGCGGCCTGCCCGCCATAAGGATCCATCCGGCTGCGATCCACCTGCGGCATCGTGATCATGGCCGGCGCGCCGTCGCGGTCGAAGCCGGTCGCAATGACGGTCATCTTTACTTCGTCGCCCATCGACTCGTCGAGCACGACGCCGAAGTTAAGCTGCAGGTCGTCGAACTGGGCCGCGTCGCGGATGAGCGAGCAGGCTTCGTCGACGTCGTGCAACTGGAGTTCGGACGAGCTTGTGATGTTAATAAGGATGCCCTTGGCCCCCTTCACGCCAGCGCCATCGAGCAGCGGGCAGTCGATCGCCTTCTTGGCTGCTTCGAGCGCGGCGTTCTCGCCCTTGGCCGACGCCGTTCCCATCATGGCGTAGCCCATGTTCACCATGATGGCGCGCACGTCGGAGAAATCGCGGTTAATCAGGCCGGGCGTGGTGATGATGTCGCTGATCCCCTGCACCGCCTGCATCAGCACGTCGTCGGCCACCTCGAACGACTGCATGATGCTCGTGCCGCGCGGCACGATGTCGAGCAGCCGGCTGTTGGGAATCGAAATCACGGTGTCCACCGTCTGCGCGAGTTGGCCGAGGCCCATCTCGGCGAGTTTGCTCCGGCGCGGCCCTTCGAAGCTGAATGGCTTGGTGACGACGGCCACCGTGAGCGCGTTCAGTCCTTTCGATAGCGACGCGACCACGGGCGCGGCGCCAGTACCGGTGCCGCCGCCAAGACCGGCTGTGACGAACACCATGTCGGCGCCCTCCAGGATCTCGATGATCCGTTCGGTGTCTTCCAGCGCCGCTTCGTACCCGATCTGTGGATTGGAACCGGCGCCCAGTCCGCGTGTCATCTTGCCGCCGATGGCGAGCTTGTTGGGCACGGGCGACGAGTTCAGCGCCTGCTGATCGGTGTTGATGACATAGAACTCGACACCGCCGAGGCCGGCGCGCATCATGCGGGCCACGGCGTTCGAGCCGCCGCCGCCGACACCGATGACCTTGATACGCGTTCCATACAGCAGGTCGTCGGCCATCTCGAATTTGATCTCTTGCAGATTTGCCGTCAGGTCCAGCATGGTTTCACCTCTAGCTGCTTTTCAGCCCAAGAAGGGCAAGTGGTCCAGGCGCTCTGCGCCGGGTCGATTTGTGAATCGTTAACCGCGCCGCGTACATCGACAGCCCGGCCGTGGTGCTCCACGCCGGATCATCGAAGTTCTGGGGCCAGGCCTCGATGCCGATGGCCAGCCCGTATTGCGCGCGGCAATGGAGCACGTGCTCCGCCATGTCGCACATGCCGTTGAGCCGGGCGCCGCCGCCGGTGAGGAAGATGCCCTCCATCAGCGACTGCTCCATGCCGCAACGGCGCAGTTCCCGCTTCACGTAGAGGAACAACTCCTCGGCGCGGGATTCCAAAATCTCGTTCATCTGTTTGCGCGTGATCTCGCGCGACGTGCGCCGGTCGGCCGAGGGAACGTCGATGAGCGTGTTCTCCGCCGTCAAGCCCCGCATGGCGCAGCCATATTCGCGTTTCAGCATCTCGGCGTCCTCGTAGGAGATCGCGACGCCATAGGCGGCGCGCAGGCCGAGCGTGAGGTCCCGGGTAAGGTGGTCGGCGCAGATTGGTATACTGGCCGCGCCGCGGATCGAGTCGCCGTCGTAAATCACGAGGCCGGTGGAGTGGAGCCCGACGTCGATCAAGGCGAGTCCGCCTTCGCGTTGTTCCGGCAGAGTCGCCGCGTACGCCGCGGCCACCGGCTCGAAGACAGTTTCGTCGACCGCGATATGCGCCTTATGCGCGGCGGTGACGAGCGCTTGGTGCTCCCGCGACGACGCCGTGACGAGCAGGACATTGGCCTCGATTCGCGAGCAGCGGTCGCCGACCGGGTAGCGGTATCCGGCTTGCCCGTCGAGAATGAAATCCTGCGCCAGCACGTGAACCAGGATGCGGTCGTCCGCCATGCGGCCCATCGCCGCGCGGTTCACGGCGTAGGAGAGGTCGTCGGCGCCCACTGCGCGCGGCCGGCCGAACTCGTAGATGCCCAGGGCTTCTTCGCCCTCCATGCTCGGTCCGCCGATTCCGAGCACCGCGGACTCGACCAGCACTTGGGCGTTCGTCTCCGCTTCTTTGACGGCACGGGCGATACTGCTGGACACTTCGCCGGCGTCGGCCAACCGGCCCTTATGCCAGCCCGTGGACGGGACCGATCCGGCGCCGAGGAAGCGAAGGTAGCCATCCTCCGCCAACGCAATCACGCACCGCGTGCGCGCGCTGCCCGCATCGATACCGACCGCGATCTGTGGTTTAGCGGCCATCTATACTCCCTTGTGGGGCAGGCGTGTGGGTCCTGGCGGCACGAGTGCCGGCTCGGCACGCACGAGTGCATGCGCCACGATGGTTAGCGCCGGTGCTAGCGGGCATCCGTACTCTCCTGCCTGCCTTCTTTCACAACCGTCGCGCGGTCTTCGATCCGCAGATCGATCACGGCGCCGGTCAAGACGCGCCCGCGGATCTCGGGATAGTGCCGCAGGAAAAGCGTCAGGCGCCGCGCGTAACCGTCCGGACCGAGGATCAGAACCAGCAGCTTGTCCTCAACCCGCATGGTGATCTTGAGATTGTCCGGTTCGAGGGCGTCAATGACGGAAACTTCCCGGCCGAGGTTGCCGACTTCGTTGAGCAGATACCGCATCTTGCGGACCCGCAGCGCCCGCTCGGCACGGCTCTGGTCCTGGCGGATGCCAGCGAGCACCGGTAGATCCTGCATCACGTCGCCGCGCGGTTCGAGCAGCACGCCCTCGTCGTCGATCAGCATTACGCGCGCCGGCCCCCGTGCCCGCGCCGGTGGCAGGTGGGCGAA
>CAYPUQ010000052.1:0-9746 GCA_964413655.1 uncultured Solibacteraceae bacterium
CGAACTTCTTCAGCAGCGCAACCCCGACATTTTGGTTGACAACGTTGTCCTCCACCAGCAGGACTCGCTTGGCTGCTCCGGGCAAAAGGAATTTCCCGTCCGTGGGCGTCGTGATTTTGGACGCACCAACGGGCGCAGTCGCGGCGGCGCCGGGATGCAGAATGCCTTCGAGTGCGCCGGCGAAACGAGCTTCGCGAAACGGTTTCAACAAACGCGCGTCGCACTCGACCGCCATCATTCGTTCGTCGGATGTCAGCATGAGGATGGCAGGCGCTGTACCAGTACACACCTGGCGAAGGCGCTTGGCCGTTGCGACTCCATCCATCTCCGCCAGGACGTCGTCCAGGCAGATCAGGCGGTACGAGTTCCCAGCGGCGGCCATCCGGAGCCCCTCTTCGCCCGATGCGGCCTCGTCCACCTGCATGCCCAATAGCCCGCACATCTCCACGACGATCAACCGGCTGATGGGATGAGAGCCAACCACCAGCGCTTTTAATCCGGCGAACTGTAGCGGCGGATGCGGCTCCGCGTGGGCAGACGGACTCACACGGAGAGGGATCTCGAAGACGAAGGTGGAACCGATTCCCACGTCGCTCAGGACGCCGATCGTCCCGCCCATCCGTTCGGCAAGCTGCCGCGAAATGGCCAGCCCCAGCCCAGCGCCTTCCGACTTTCGCGTTGCCGAACTGGTCACTTGCTGAAACTTCTGGAACAGCAGCGCCTGGGCTTGGGCAGAAATGCCACTGCCCGTATCTATGACAGCGATCCGGATCTTAGCGAACTCTCCGGCTGTTTCCTTGACGCCGGCTTCCACCAGCACATGGCCACGTTCCGTGAACTTGATGGCATTGGAAACCAGGTTGAGCACCACCTGCCGGATCCTGCCCCGGTCCCCAAGGAACTCCCGCGGCGCTCCATCGGCGTACCAGAGTAGAACCTGCAGCTTCTTCTCCCGGGCTTTCACCGCCAGTAGTTCCACCACGTCTTCCAGTGCGCCGTGGAGGCTGAAGGGCGCCGTCTCGATGTCCACTGTGCCCGCCTCAACCTTGGCGAGGTCCAGTACGTCGTCCACAATTGTGAGCAGCGCCCGCGCGGAGTCCCAAACAGTCTGCGCGTATCCTTTTTGCTCGGCCGTCAAGTCAGTGCCCAGCAGCAGTTCGGTCATGCCGGAGACACCGTTCATTGGCGTGCGGATCTCGTGGCTCATCGTCGAAAGAAACTCGCTCTTGGCGCGGGTGGCCGCCTCGGCGCGCTGCTTCTCGACTTCCAGTTCCGCCACTTTGCGCGCCAGTTCCAGGCTCTTCGCTTCGAGCGCCGCCCGGGTGGATTCCAGCTCTTCGAGATAGCGGCTGACCCCTTCCTCCGCTTCCTTGCGCGCTGTAACGTCGACCATCACGACACGGCAATGGGGCGCCGCGCCATCGTCCGGAACCAGCGTTGCCTCCAGCCTCACCCAGCGGTCCCTGGCGGTCTTTGCCGACAACCGCAGTTCGGCTGTCTGCGGCAACCCTGTTTCCAGCAGCCGCGTGCGAAGCCGGCAGTAGATGTCCTGCTCCGTCGAAGCGAGGAAGCGGGTCAGCGGTCTTTTCGCAAGGGCGCTCCTTGGTACTCCCAGCAAGGTGGCCGCGGCCAGGTTCGCTTCCACGATCACCCCTGCGCGGGTGAGCGTGAAGTAGCTGACCGGCGCCAGATCGTACAAATGAAAGTAGCGCGCCCGCGAGGATTCCAGTTCCTCCTGTGTCCGACGCAGTTCCTCGTTCTGCATCTCCAGTTCGATCTGATGCACACGGAGCTCATGAAACGCCTTCCGCACCTCCTCCGGTGACAGGGCGTCCAGGGTTCTCGCGTCCTCGTTTAGCGCTTTCCACTCCGCTTCCCGGCGGAGATCGGCGGAGCTGGCCCGCTTGCTCTTCCGGGGGGTCATGAGGGGCCCTTGGCAGCATCGGAAGACGCCGATGCGCCAGGGGAGCCCGTTGGCAGGGGCACGTCCAAGTCGACAAACGTACAGACCGGATAAGGCGCGGATTCGCTTGCCTTGCACAGCGGAAAGGCGCTGACCCGCAGCCATGTCATCGCCACCTGGGAGGGGCACGATACGCCCAGGACGACCGCATCTGCCGGGTGGCCGGTGATTCGCGCGGCCCGCTCCGGACTGTTCTCCCAGGGAAACGGAGACCCGTCCCTTTGAACGGCCTCCGGGAGAAGGCCGGCCAATTGTTTATTCCGCATCCGTTCGAGAGCGACCGCCAGGATTCGCTCGGCGGCGGGATTCGCATCAGTGATGCGCCCCTCGCGATCCTGAAGCAGAACGCCTTGCGGAACTACCTCCATCAGGCGGCGGCACTTCACCTCGCTGTCCCGCAACGCCGCCTCGGCCTGTCGCTGGTCATCGATGTCGGAGGCGGCGCCGAACCACCGGACTATCTCCACGTCGCCATCGCGCATCGGCGCAATGTGACCGCGGAACCACCGATAGACGCCGTCTTTGCGGCGGATACGGAATTCCATGGTGAACGGCGTGCCACTGCCGATGCTATGACTCCATGCGGCGATGGTTGGATCGCGATCCTCGGGATGGAGGTGCTTCAGCCAGCCCTGTCCCCGTAGCTCGGCTTCCGGAACGCCCGTGTATTCCACCCATTGCGGCCCGGGCGAGTCGCAGACTCCATCGGCGCCGAAAGTCCATACCAGGTGCGGAAGCGATGCGGCAATTTGCCGAACCCGGGCTTCGCTCAGCCGCTGTTCCTCGCGGATGCGCTTCATCTCGGTGATGTCAAAAAACGTGATGACGGCGCCCTCGATGACGTTTTCCAGAGTACGGTAGGGACGGATTCGCAGAACGTACGAGCTGCCGGCCGACGTCTCGACTTCGACTTCCCTGGGGCTGAGGGTGTCCAACACGACCTTCACGTCTTCCACCAGGCGAGTGTAGCCAGTCAGATTGCTGACGATGTGGCCAACCGGCCGGCCGGCGTCGGTCTGGATCAGGTTGATCACCTGGGTCACGGCCGGCGTGAAGCGCTGGATACGCAGTTGATGATCGACGAAGATGGTGCCAATACCGGTGCCGGCCAGCAGGTTGTTCATGTCGTTGTTGGCTCGCGACAAATCGGTCACCCGCTGCTGCAATTCGGCGTTTACCGTGGCCAGTTCCTCGTTGACCGACTGCAGTTCCTCCTTGGATGTTTCCAGTTCCTCGTTAGCCGACTGCAGTTCCTCATTGACGGATTGCATCTCCTCGTTGGCCGACCGCAGTTCCTCGCCGGATGTCTCCATCTCTTCGATCGTGGACTGCAAGTATTCCTCCTTGGCGCGCAGTTCCTGCTGCAGCGCGGCGATGCGGGCGTTGGCATCCGAGTCGTTCCCCTCCGCGCTGCCCATGCCCGCGCGGGCCGCCGTCTGCCCGTTTGCTTCACCATCCGGGGCGGGCGCCTGCTCGAACCGGATCAGAAACAACCCGTCCCCGAGCCGGCCGGCCTCGCCGCCCGTCACCGGTTGCACATCGAGGTGGACTAAGGTATGGCCGCCGTTGGTCTTGACGCGCACTCCCTTGCGGAGAACACTCTTCTTGCGGGCTGCCGCCGTGTGCAGGGCCATGGATAGATCCCGGCGCAGTCCCTCGCGGGCCATCTTGAGGATATTCATACTGGCTTCACCCGGGGCCGGTTCGAGATACAGGCCGGTTCGTCCGTGAAGGTAGTAGATCTCGCCGCTTTGATTGACCAGTGCGCCGACCGGGGCGTAGTGCGCGAGCAGAAGCCGTTCGGTCAACTCGCGCAACGGAACACTGCCTTCATGGGGCGGCTTTCCAATGGCGCGCGTCGCCACCTCCGGCTCGACCGTTGGGGGCTGATACCTTCTCATGGCCGGATGGTACAAGCCGTACGTGTCTACAGTGCGCTGATAGATCCGCAACTTACGATCCACTACGTCAAACAGGTCGACGAACTCGCCGATGCTCTCCGAGGTGCCAAGAGTGAGAAAGCCGCGCGGCTTCAGCGCGTAGTAGAGCAGCGGGATCAACTTCTTCTGCAAGTCCGCGCCCATGTAGATCAGGAGGTTGCGGCAACTCACCAGATCCAGCCGCGAGAAAGGCGGATCCCGGACCACGTCCTGCTCGGAGAAAATCATCATGTCGCGGATGGACTTGGTCACGCGGTAGGAGGCGCCGTCCAGGTCGGGAACGAAATGGCGTGCCAGCCGCTCCGGCGGGAGATCCGCCGCGATGCTGGCCGGGTAGCATCCGGCACGCGCCACCTCGATCGCGCGCCGGTCGATATCGGTGGCGAACACCTGCAATTGGAACCGCTGCTGGATCTCTTCCACATGCTCCTGAAGCAGCATGGCAATGGAGTACGCTTCTTCGCCGGTGGAACAGCCAGGCACCCACACGCGGACCGGCGAACCGGTGGGCTTGCCGGCAAACATCCGGGGAATCACTTGTGTTTCCAATGCGAGGAACGTGCTGGGTTCGCGGAAGAAACTGGTGACCCCGATCAGAAAGTCTCGAGCAAGGGCATCCACCTCGGCAGGGTTTTGCTCCAAGTACTCCAAGTAGCGGTCGGGTTGCTCGATTTGGTGGACAGCCATGCGCCGCTGGATCCGCCGCGCAATCGTACTTTGCTTGTAACCGGAAAAGTCGTGGCCAGTCTGGGAGAGGACGAGAACGAAGACTTTCGCCAATAGGCCCTCCACCCGCGGCGCAGGGGAAGAAACCTGGCGCGCCGTTCTGTTGAATGCGTGTGCAGCGTAGGCTACGAGTTGGGCCGGCATCTCGGCCGGCGGAAGCACGTAATCCACAAGCCCGGTGGCGATAGCACTTCGCGGCATCCCGTCGTATTCAGTGGAATCGGGGCTCTGCACCATTGCCATGCCCCCCGCGCCCTTCACTGCTCGCACGCCCAGCGTACCGTCGCTCCCGGTACCAGACAGCACGATGCAGATCGCGCGTTCGTGCTGGTCCTGAGCCAGCGACCGGAAGAAGAAATCGATCGGCAGGCGGTGCCCGCGCGGCGCCGACGGCGGCAGCAACTGCAGCGCGCCATTGTGAAACGCCATGTCGTGATTCGGCGGAATGATGTAGGCACAGTTTGGTTGCACCAACATCCCGTCTTCCACTTCGAAGACCTGCATCCGCGCATAACGCTTCACGAGATCCGTAAGAATGCTCTTGTGGTCGGGAGCGAGGTGTTGGACCAGGACGAATGCCATGCCGGGATCGATCACGGGCATCGCCGAGAAAAAGGCCTCGAATGCCGCTAACCCGCCGGCCGATGCTCCGATGCCAACGACGGGAAAGCTCGGGGACTGGGCAGCGGCGGGCAGATCGGGAGGGACCGGACTCCGGGCGTCTGCCGGCGCCGTCAGCTTACGCTTTTTCGCGCCCATGATTGAGCCTTCCTTTCATGGAACGCAGAGCATATTTGCTGATAACGATCTCATTTACTTGAATTATACTCAACACCTACCGCAAAAAGACGCGCGCGCGAGGTGTGACCGCCGCCACGCGGCGCGTTCTGAACACGCACGACCGCGGGACGGGATCCAAGGTGCTCTCCTACTTCGCTTCCTCCTGGTCGTCGTACTGCTCGCAGGACGCGATCCGAATCGAAAGCGAGGTAGCAGTCGAATTATATCTTCATCGTTGATCTCTGCCGGGAAGCACCCTGGCGCCGTTGCTGAAGGGCGATTGCGAGCGTTGCCTAGAAGCCGGGTATCGACGACGACGTCACCAAACCCGTCAGCCGGGCGCGAGCCGCCGGGCGCCGTTGTGGGAAAATCGAGCGGCTGCCAATTATGGACCACCCCCGCTGGGCACTGCTCGCCGACGACATCACCGGCGCCTGCGACTCGGCGGCCGAGTTCGCGCGCGTCGGCTTCGGCGTCTACTTCTGGCTGAACACCGGCTGCCCACCGCCGCCGGAGACTGGCTTCCTTGCCCTCAGCTCCGACAGCCGCGAATGCGACGAACAGACTGCCCGCGAACTGGTGGTGTCGCGATGCCGCCTGCTTCAGGATTCGGGCTACCGCATCCTGCTGAAGAAGGTCGATTCCGCATTGCGCGGCCACTGGGTCGCTGAACTGGAAGCCGTTGCGCACGCCTGCGGACGAAGCGAAGTCTTCATCAGCCCTACGCTTCCGGCGTTTGGACGGTCCCTTGCGGGCGGACGCGTGCGTTTGCCGCCCGGCTCGAACCTGCCCGAGATCGACGCACTGGCAATGCTGCGGAGCGCCGTACAAAACCATGCCACGTCCCTAACTCTCTCCGAACTGTGGGAAGGGAAGTGGCGATTCAACGTACCGGAGCCGCGCTCGCTGCTGATCGATACGGAGTCGGCATCCGACCTATCCGAACTGGCCGCCTACGCGCTGCAATCCGCTCCGGACGGCCTGCTGGCGGGCTCGGCCGGACTGGCGGCCGCTTTGGCGGCCCAATTAGGTGCGCCTCGGGACGAACCATACGGCCCGGCGAAGGGTGGTCCTGTCGTCTATTGGATTGGTTCGGTCCACCCGGCCTGTCTCCGGCAAGTGGCGAAGCTTCTCGATGAAGTCGAGCCATCGCGCCGCCAAGTCGTGCCGGTGGAGTTCCGTCCGGATGAAGACCGCCACATTCGCCTCGCCGCCGAGGAACTCGCGAGCCGCAAACCCAGGGCGTTCGTCATCACCGGCGGCGAAACTGCTGCCCTGGTCTTGCGCGCGCTGGATGTGGAGGGAATCCGGCTGCGCGGGCTGATCCGGCCGGGCATTCCCTGGGGGACGCTCGTGGGCGGCGTTTTCGACGGATTGGCGGTAGTGACGAAGTCCGGCAGCTTCGGCGGGCCGGATAGTCTGGTAGAGGTGGATAGGTTCCTCAACGGCAAATGAAACCAGCAATCGCGGTATCTTGTGGCGACCCATGCGGAGTCGGCCCCGAAGTGGTTCTCAAGGCCCTGGCGGACGGAGGTCTCGCTTCGGCGGCCCGGTGGCTGCTCGTTGCCAGCCCAGAGGTTTGGGCGCCGGTCGAGAAACTCACGGGAATCGAACTGACCAGTCTCGCCAACGTCGAACTGGTCGCGAGCGACGCGCCGCTACCGTCGCCCTTCGCGTTCGGCCAGGTAGACGGCACGGCGGGCGCGGCGTCCCTGCGCTACATCGAGCAGGCTACGCGGCTCTGTCTGGAAGGCAGGGCCGCCGCGATGGTCACGGCTCCGGTGAGCAAGGAAGCGGTCAGCCTGGGTGGCAGACACTTCACCGGGCACACCGAGTACATCGCCGAACTCTGCGGTACGCCGGACACGCGAATGCTCCTTTACAACGAGCGCGTGTCGGTGGTGCACGTCAGTACGCACTGCTCTCTGCGCGAGGCGTGCAATCTCGACACGTCGCGCATCGTTCGCACCATTCGCCTCGGCCACGAAGCCATGGCGCGGCTCGGCTTGGCCCGTCCGCGCCTCGCCGTGTGTGGGCTGAATCCCCACGCTGGCGAAAACGGCCTGTTCGGTTCCGAGGACGCCGAGTTCATCGCTCCGGCCGTCGAAGCGGCGCGGAAGGAGGGAATCGACTGCTACGGTCCGCTCCCCGCCGACACGCTTTTTATGAAAGCCAGCCGTGGCGCATACGACCTCGTCGTCGCGATGTACCACGACCAGGGCCACGCCCCAATGAAACTCCTCGATTTCGAGAATACCGTCAACGTGTCCCTCGGTCTCCCCATCATCCGGACTTCGGTGGACCATGGTACCGCCTTCGACATCGCCGGCAAGAACCTCGCCGACCCCACCAGCCTCAAGGCTGCCATGCGCCTCGCCCTGCGCCTGGCGGCTGGCGCGGGAGCGAATTAGATTAGAGGCCAGTTCAGCCCCCGCCGCAGCCCAAGGGATCTCACCGGCGGCGCGCTAAAGCAGGTGGTTCTCGCTCTTGGCGAAGTACAGACCAACCGCGCGCTCGATATCGTTTTTGGTCATGCGCACTGGCCGCTGCTCGTAACGGCTGATCGACATCAGAATGTTGCAGATATCCAGGGGGAAGCAAGCCCGCAGTTCGGACCGCCCCTCGGAGAGGCAAAGGTTGCGCAGAAACTCGGCGCTATCGGGCTCGGCGGGAACCTGCCGCGCGGCCACCGTCCGGTGGAAGATGGCGTCGAACGTCTCGGCGTCCACCGGCTCCACGTAGATCTTGTTGTGAATGCGCCGCAGAAACGCCTCGTCGGCGAGTTGGTGCGGATCGAGGTTCGTCGAGAACACCACCATCAACTCGAACGGAATCTTGAATTTCACGCCGTAGCGCAAGGTGAGATAGTCAATCCGCCGGTCGAGCGGGACGATCCAGCGATTCAACAGGTCGCGCGGGGAGATCATCTGGCGGCCGAAGTCGTCGATGATGAACATCCCGTTGTTGGCCTTCATCTGCAGCGGCGCGGCATAGATTCCGGACGCGTCGTCCAGCCGCAGCTCGAGCATGCCGGGCGTCAACTCGCCGCCGACCACGATGCAGGGCCGCTTGCACAGAATCCAGCGCGGATCGAGGTCCATTTCGTCCAACTCCAGCCGCTGGTGGACCACTGGATCGTAAAGGCTGATGATCTGGTTATCCACTTCGACCGCATAGGGCATCAGAATCGCGTCCTCATAGATGCGCAGCATGCGTTCGGCTATGCTCGTTTTGCCGTTGCCCGATGGCCCGTAGAGGAAGATGCTGCTCTGAGAGATGAGCGCCGGGCCGAGCTGGTCCAGCAGGTAGTCGGTGACGACCAGGTCGGAGAACGCGGACTGTAGCGACTGGCGGCCGACGTTCACTCGCGCCGCTTGCAGGCGCGTCGCCTCGACGTAATCGGTGAGCGAGACAGGCGCCGCGCCGGCGTATTGCGAGATCTGAAACCGGTCCGACGCCAGTTGTTTGCCGCTGGCCGACAGCACGAACGTATAGTCGTTGCCGATCATCCCTTTCACTTCCACCAACTGCTGCTGCCGCAGATGACGGAACGCCGCGTCCACGATCGGCACCGACAGCTTCAACGATTGGCTCAGCGAGTGCAGACTACTAAAGCCTTCGAGCAGCAGCCGGCGCAGGACCAGATCCAGCACCAGCGACTGGGGAAGTCCTAACTGTTCATAAGTTTGCGGAATCGCAGGGGAAAATGCGGCCCGCTTGACTGGTGTGATCGACATCGCGCTCGGAAATCCTCTCCTTACCCTATCGGCAGCCGGGTCGCAAAGGATTACTGCACGCCGCCGCGGCCGGGTACGTCTATCTGAGCAGGTGACTCGTGTCTTCCTGCCCGGCCTGCTTGCCGCGGTGATCCTCACAGCCCAGCATCCGGAAGCGTACAAATCGCCCACAACCGCCGCCGAGGCGCGGCGCGAAGCAGCCAAGGCCGAAAAGAATGGCGACCTCCTTCAGGCTTACGGGTTCTACGCCCAGGCCGCCGCCCTCAATCCGGACGACCAGCGGTCCTGGGCCCTGAGTCTGGCCGCCCGGCGCAAGGCGATCCTGGCAGGCAACATGCTTCCGCAAGTGCTGCGGCAGGCGGTTGCCGAACCCCCGCCGCCACCACCGGACCTGCTTGAAGAGTTCCGCATTCCGGAGAAGGACCTCCAGGAGGCCCGCGAGTTTCGCGAACCGGTCCGCTTGGAGCCCGATCCCGGCCCGCGCGACTTCGATCTGCGCGGCGACTCCCGCCAGGTGTTCGAGGAGGTCCTCAAAGCCTGGGGTATCGACGCGATTTTCGACGCCGACTACCAAGCGGTGCAGAACGTCCGGTTCCGGCT
>CAYPUQ010000052.1:9846-18012 GCA_964413655.1 uncultured Solibacteraceae bacterium
CGCCGGATCGTGCTGCTGCGCGATCGCCAGTCGAAGGCCGAACCCGCCGCCGCGCTATTTCAACAGTTGCTGCATTACCGGCCCGAGGTGCAAATCGACCTCGACTTCATCGAAAGCACCGAACAGCGTAACGTGAGCTACGGCTTCAACCTGCCGACCAGTTCTTCGCTGTTCTGGCTGGGCAAGGCGGCGGGGTTTCAAGGGCCGGTGCCGGCCGGCATGCTCAATTTCCTTACCTTCGGTGGCGGGAAGACCTTATTCGGCATCAGCGTTGTGGGCTCTCAGGCTTTCGCCACGATGTCCGAGAGCCAAACGCGGACTATCTTCCGCGCCACGCTCCGTTCCTCCGACGGCCAGCCGGTCAACTTCCATCTCGGCGACCGTTTCCCCATTCTCACCATGGGTTATTTCGGTCCCATCGAGGGGCCGGGCCAGGTCTTCACGCCGCCGCCCACTATCAGTTTCGAGGACCTCGGCCTTGTGTTGAAGATCACCCCGAGGGTGCACGATCTCGACGAAGTCTCGCTCGCTGTCGAAGCCGAATTCAAAGTGCTGACGGGACAGTCGCTCAACGGCATTCCGGTGATATCGAACCGGCAGTACGCCGCCAGCGCACGGGTCAAGACGAACGAGTGGGCGGTCCTTGGCGGCCTGCTGTCCTCCACCGAAGCGCGCATCATCACCGGACTCGCCGGTCTGTCGCGGATACCGGCGCTCGGCGTGCTGTTCCGGCGCACCGAGAAGAACCGCGACGACGGCCAATCGCTGCTCGTGATTAAGGCTCGGGTTCTGTCGACGCCGCTGTCGGAGCACGCCTACCTGCCGATCTGGACAGGAACCGAAGCGCGGCCGCTGACAGTGTTCTAACGGGGGAAGATGGGCTCGCCGCGGCGATTTCTGACTGCCGAGTGGCGCTGGTTGGCGATGGTCAACTACGAGGCCGACCCGGCGGTTCTGGGGCCCTACGTTCCGGCGGATACCGAGTTGGACTCCTTCCAGGGACGCGTCTATGTGAGCCTGGTGGGATTTCTGTTCTTGAACACTCGGCTGCTGGGCGTGCCGGTTCCGTGGCACCGCAACTTCGAGGAGGTGAACTTGCGGTTCTACGTCCGGCGGGAGACAGCGGGCGAAGTGCGGCGAGGCGTTGTCTTCGTGCGTGAGATCGTGCCCCGGCGTGCCATTGCCTGGACGGCGCAAGTCCTCTACGGCGAACGCTATGCCGCGTTACCGATGCGGCACGAAATCACCGCTGAGCGCGTGACTTACTCATGGAAGCTTGGAACCCGCTGGAACGGAATGTCGGTACTCCGTCAGGGCGATCCGCGGCCGGCCGAAGAAGGCTCGGTGGAGCAGTTCATTACCGAGCACTACTGGGGGTACGCGGCGCAGCGCGACGGCGGGTGTGTGGAGTACCAAGTGGAGCACCCACGCTGGCGCCTGTGGGACGTCCAGGCGGCGGAGATCGACGTCGCCGTGCGCGATCTGTATGGCAAGACGTTCGTGCCTATACTGGCCGCCGAACCCGCGTCGGCGTTCCTGGCCGATGGATCGGAGGTCACGGTGTTTCGGCCAGGGCGGATCGGGTAGCCGAACCCAAACCGGGCCGCAGAACCTCGGTGAGAAAGCGGGCCACGATCAGCCGCTTTTGACTGCCGCATGGCGCTGGCTGAGGCCGGGGCCCTACCGCTTGTGCCTCCGCTCGCGGTGCAGGTCGCTGAATCCCTCTTTGAATTGTGCGGACGGGTGAGCAATAAATCGTCGACCAATGAAACGAATGCGGCGTGCCATACCTCGTCTGGAGGGATCATCCAATGAGTGCCAACACTAAGCAAGGGAATGAGACCACCGGCCGAGATTCGTTCCACGGCTGTGGCATGGATGCTTACCTGCTGAGTGAGGGAATCGATGTCAACAAGCCGCACTTCACTTTTGAAGAAGTGGTAAGGCAATCGACGCGTCAGCCGATTACTGGGCCATGATTGGGCTGGACCACGCGACAGAGGCGGTCAGGCAGTTCAAGAGAGACATCTTCGACAATCCCGCTTACCGGCGGGAGTCATAGGTTGGCCGCCATCAATAAGGCGCCTCCTGCCAAAACCGGCGAAGGCGACAAGCTGGCGTGGGCAATTCACCTCCGGAAGGGGTGTCGTGCGGACAGCCGGTTTCGGGTTCGATCATCGCCGCTTGGCGTGCCATTTCCAGGCACCGTTCGTGCCCATGCTGGCCGCCTCGCCCGCATCGGCCTTTCTCGCCGATGGATCGCAGGTCACGGTGTTCCGGCCGGCGCGAGCCGGGTAGCCGAACCCAAACCGGGCCGGAGAACCTCGGTGAGAAAGCGGGCCACCGTCGCGGTCCGCTGCTCATCGTAGAATTGCTTTCCACTGTGTGCCGCGCCGTGAACGACAACGAAGCGGACAGGCAGGCCAGACTCCTCGTATTTGCCAGGCAACTCTTGGGACTGACTGATGGGCATCTGCGGGTCGTGGTTGCCGTGCAGCAGGAGCAGCGGCGGATCGTTCGCGTCCACATGGAACACGGGGCTCGCCAGCCGGGCCAGTTCCGGGGCCTTGTCCGGCAGGTCGCCTAGCAGCAACTGTAAGGCGGGAATACGCACCGCCAGGCCTTTCGGTGTCGACTGTTCGAGGATAGTGGTCAGGTTGCTGGCTCCGTAGAACGACACGATTGCCTGCACGTCCGCGGACTGGTCGAGGTGGCCGCCCACCGTTCCTTCGAGGTCGCGGTTCCCGTTTGACACGCCCACCAGCGCGGCCAGATGCGCTCCGGCCGACGATCCGGCAATCGCGATCCGCTGGGCGTCGTATCCGTACACCTCCTGCCGCGCCCTGAGAAAACGAACCGCCGCCTTGATGTCGTGAATCTGCGCTGGGAAACGCGCGACAGGGGACAGTCTGTAATCGACGCTGGCAACCGCGAAGCCCTGAGCGACCAACGTGCGGAGCGGCACACTGCTCCGGCTGCCCGAGCGCCACGCGCCTCCGTGGACATAGACAATCAGTGGGGCGTTCCGCGCATCGGGAAGATAGAGGTCCAGCTTGAGTTGGCGGTCGCCAACCTGAGCAAATTCGATCCCGGACAGCGCTCTTTCGCCCGCTGATAGGATAGTTACTGCGATACAAAGTGTCGTGATGACGATTCGCTCCATCATCGCTTGTCCATGAAACGCTGTCTGTTGTTGTCTTTCGCGATGGCCGCCTTTGGCGCGGCCCAGACTCCGCCCCACCACGCCCTAATCAACCAGTATTGTGTGGGTTGCCATAATACCAAACTGACGACGGCGGAACTCACGCTGGACACGATTGCCAAGGAGCCAGTCACCAGTCACCCGGAAGCCTGGGAAAAAGTGGTTCGCCGGCTCCGCGCCCGGCAGATGCCACCCGCGGGCCTACCGCGGCCGGATGAGCCTGCCTACACGGCCGTTTTGGCCTCGTTGGAATCGGCGCTCGACAAGGCTGCGGCGGACAATCCCAATCCCGGCCGCACCGGCACTTTCCGCCGTCTGAACCGCACGGAGTATAGGAACGTCATTCGCGATTTGCTGGCGCTCGAGATCGACGCCGCCGCGCTGCTGCCGGCCGACGAATCGAGCCACGGCTTCGACAACATCACCGTCGGCGATCTGTCGCCGACATCGCTCGATCGCTACATCGCCGCGGCGGAAAAGATCAGCCGGCTGGCTGTCGGCGCTGCCGGCCGGTCGCCCGGCGGCGATACAATCCGCATTGCGCCCGATCTCACTCAGGAAGAGCATCTGGAAGGACTGCCGATCGGAACGCGGGGCGGCGCGCTGATCCATTACAACTTCGCCGTCAACGGCGAGTACGAGGTCCAGGTCCGGCTGGCGCGGGACCGGAATGAACATGTCGAGGGCCTCTTCGACAAGCATGAGATGGAACTGCTGCTCGACGGGCAGCCGATGCGCAGGTTTACCCTCGAACCGCCCAAATCGGCCGGCGAGCACGCCACGGCCGATCTGCACTTAAAGACCCGGATTCGGGCGAAGGCTGGTCCGCAGGCCGTTGGCGTCACCTTCATCAAGACTGCTACCAGGCTCGTCGAGACCGAGCGGCGGCCCTTTCAGGCGCGCTTCAACTATCACCGCCACCCGCGCTTGCAGCCAGCCGTCTACTCGGTCTCCATCACCGGACCTTATGAAGCCGAGGGTCCCGGCGACACGCCCAGCCGCCGCCGCATCTTCGTTTGCGGCGACGAGACGGAAGGCTGCGCCAAGCGGATTCTGGCTACCCTGATGCGGCGGGCCTGGCGCCGCCCCGTCACAGAGAGCGACTTGCGCAAGCCGCTGGAGTTCTACCGTGAGGCGAGCGCGGCGCGTGGATTCGACGCCGGCATCGAGATGGCACTTACGGCGGTGCTGGTCAGCCCGGAGTTCCTGTTCCGCGTGGCCGAAGACCCGCCGGGCGTAGCGCCGGGCACCGCTTACCGGATCGGCGACCTGCAACTGGCCTCCCGGCTGAGCTTCTTTCTATGGAGTAGCATCCCCGACGATGGACTCCTCGACATCGCCGAAAGGGGCGAGTTGAGGAAGCCGGAAGTGCTGCGCCGCGAAGTTCGCCGCATGCTCGCCGATTCGCGTTCGAGCGCGCTGGTTACCAACTTCGCGTCGCAATGGCTTCATCTCCGCAACCTGGATTCGATCACGCCGGACATGCGCCTGTTTCCGGACTTCGACGATAACCTGCGCCAAGCATTCCGCAAAGAGACCGAGCTTTTCCTGGACAGCATCGTCCAGGAGGACAAGAGCGCACTCGATCTGCTTCAGGCGGATTACACGTTTGTCAATGAGCGACTGGCCAAACACTACGGCATTCCTCACATCTACGGCAGCCGGTTTCGCCGGATCGACGTTCCGCCCGAAAGCCACCGCGGCGGTCTCTTGCGTCACGGCAGCGTGCTGACGGTAACGTCGTATGCGACGCGCACCTCGCCGGTCATCCGCGGGAAATGGGTGCTCGATAACTTTCTCGGCATTCCGCCCCCGCCGCCGCCGGCCAACGTGCCGGATCTGAAGGAAAACGTGCTCGGCAAGAATCTCTCGGTCCGCGAACGTCTGACCGAGCACCGCGCCAATCCGGCCTGCGCCGGGTGTCACAATCTGATCGATCCGATCGGCTTCGCGCTGGAGAACTACGACGCCGTGGGCCGCTGGCGCACCCACGAAGAGAGCAGGCCCGTCGATGCGGCCGGGGCTTCGCTGGACGGCTCCACCTTTGAAGGTGTCACCGGCCTGGAGCGGACGCTGTTGGAACGCCCCGAGATCTTCGTCGGCGTGCTGACCGAAAAGCTACTTACCTATGCCCTTGGTCGCGGCGTCGAATACTATGACGCACCCGCTGTCCGGACCATCGTGCGCGACGCCCGGGCGGACGACCACCGCTTTTCTTCGATAATATTGGGTATAGCTCAGAGCACGCCATTTCAAATGAGGAGGGCGCGTTGATCGTCACCAGGAAAGCATTACCTCGCCGGACCTTTCTGCGCGGCATGGGCACGACGCTGGCGCTGCCGCTACTTGACGCGATGGTTCCGGCGATGAAGGCGCTTGCCGCCACGCCCGCCAAGCCGGTCCGCCGCCTCGGCTATGTGTACATGCCGATGGGGTGCGACATCAAGCGTTGGGTACCGCCCGGCAACGATCTCTCCGCCTTGTCGCCGTCGCTCGAACCGCTGGCTCCGTTCGGCGAGCAACTCACGGTAATCACGAACATGGAGTTGAAGAACGCGTATCCCGGTACGCACGCCACGTCGAACTCCGCGTTCCTCAGCGCCGCCAGGGCGAAGTGGACGGAAAGCACGGATTACTACCTTGGCACCACAGCCGACCAGATCGCGGCGAAAGAGATCGGCCAGGATACGCAGCTTCCCTCGCTGGAAATGTCGATGGACCTGCTGGCCACGGTCGGCCAGTGCGACAACGGCTATGCGTGCGTTTATCAGAACAACCTCTCGTGGTCGTCGCCCACGACGCCCCTTCCTTCGGAGGCCCATCCGCGCATCGTCTTTGAACGGCTGTTCGGCGAAGGCGGGACTTCCCAGGAGCGCCGCGCCGCGCTGCGCAAGCGCGCGAGTCTCCTGGACTGGGTGGCCGAAGACATCACGCGTTTGAAATCGAAGTTGGGTCCGGAAGACCGCGGGAAGGTGGACCAATATCTCGACAGCGTCCGCGAGGTGGAGCGGCGCATTCAGCGGGCTGAGGCCGATGCCGCCGATAACAAGCTGCCCGATCTCGACCGTCCAGCCGGCGTGCCGGCCGCGTACGCCGATCACGCCAAGCTGATGTTCGATCTTCAGGTGCTCGCGCTGCAGGGCGATGTCACCAGGGTGATCACGTTCCAGTTGGCGCGGGAAACCAGTAACCGCACGTACCCCGAGATCGGCGTTTCGGATCCGCACCATCCGCTGACGCACCACGGTGGCGACCAGGAAAAGATCGACAAGATGGCGAAGATCAACGCGTTCCATGTGTCGTTGTTCGCCTACTTCCTGGAACGGCTGAAAGCAACGCGCGAGGGCAACGGAACGCTGCTCGACCACTGCATCTACCTGTACGGCAGCGGCATGGGCGACCCGAACGTCCACGACCATACCAATCTTCCGATCCTGGTTGCCGGCGGTGGAGCAGGGAAACACAGGGGCGGGCGCCACGTCCGCTATGCCGAACCAACGCCGCTGGCCAATCTCCATCTCACGCTGCTTGACATGGTCGGGGTCAAGCTCGATTCGTTCGGCGATAGCCAGGGCCGCGTCGAAGAGATCGCCGAACCATTGTCGCTCGGATGAAACGTGCCATCGTTGGGCTGCTGATCGCTTTGGTCGCCGCCGACGCGGAAACGCTGGACGGTTTGACTCCGCTGTTGCGGGCTGTCCACGAGGACGATCTGAAAACAGCCAAGGCCTTGCTGGCGGACGGCGCCGATCCGAAGGCGGGAAATCGCTACGGCGTCGCGGCGCTGACGCTGGCGTGCACCAACGGCAGCGAGGAGATGGTGAACCTACTGCTCGATGCCGGCGCCGATCCGAACACCGCCGCTCCGGGCGGTGAAACCGCGCTCGTCACGGCGGCGCGCACGGGCAGAGTAGGGCCGGTGCGGGCGCTGCTGGCGCGCGGCGCGCCGGTGGATGGCGCGAATGAGTACGGACAAACGGCGATCATGTGGGCTGCTTCCGAGGGACACGTCGACACCATCGAGGTTCTAATCGCGGCCGGAGCGGACTTCCGCGCGCGCCTGGACTCCGGCTTCACCCCCCTGTTGTTCGCGGTCCGCGAGGGTCATGTGGACGCCGCCCGAGTTCTCTTGAAGGCTGGCGCCGGCATCAACGAGCCAATCCGGCCGGGCGCCCGGCCCCGCAGGCGTGCTCCTCGTCCCGGTTCCACCGCGTTGAACCTCGCGATCGAAAACGGGCACTTCGAACTGGCGGCGTTTCTCCTCGAAAACGGCGCAGATCCGAATGGCGGCGGCGACACCGGGTTCACGCCGCTTCACCAGATCTCGTGGGTGCGCAAGACCAGTATTGGGGACGATCACGATCCCGTCCCGGAGGTCTCCGGGCGCATGACCAGCCTCGACTTGGTGAAGAAGTTGGTTGCTCACGGCGCGGACGTGAACGCTCCCGTCACGAAACACATCCGGGGACTATCGCGCCTGAACACGCTGGACGCCACTCCGTTCTTCCTGGCGAGCCGCACAGCCGACGTGGAGTTGATGCAGCTACTCGCCGAACTCGGCGCCGATCCGTTGCGGACCAATTCCGATGGCGCCACTCCGCTGATGGCGGCCGCCGGACTCGGCTGCGTCTCGCCGGGCGAGGATCCTGGCTCGCCCGAGGAAACCCTGGCAGCCGTGGAACTGGCGTTGAAGCTGGGCGGCGACGTGAACTCCGTCGATTCCAACGGCGACACCGCGATGCATGGAGCGGCCTACAAGAATCTCCCGGGCGTTGTCGAATTTCTCGCTGCCAACGGAGCGAAGATCGGCATTTGGAATCGTAGAAACAAGCAGGGTTGGACTCCGCTGACCATTGCGGAAGGCTACCGCTTCGGCAACTTCAAACCCTCGCCGGACACGGTGGCCGCCTTCCATCGAGTGATGCTCGCGGCGGGCGTGAAGCCGGTCAGCGACGCCAAGGCCA
>CAYPUQ010000052.1:18112-21215 GCA_964413655.1 uncultured Solibacteraceae bacterium
CCTGCGCCACGGCGGCAGGATTCTGCTATCTTCAGTCGCTGGAGGCTGAATATGCTCAAGAAGATTCTTCTCGTGGTGTTGGCGATCGTGGTGGTGTTCCTGCTGGTGGTCGCTGCACAGCCATCCAGCTACACGGTAACGCGGTCAGCGACAATTAACGCGCCGCCGGAACAGGTGTTCCCGTTGGTGAACGACTTCCACGAATGGGACAAATGGTCGCCGTGGGCCAAGCTCGATCCGAATATGAAGACGACTTACTCGGGCGCCGGCGCGGGCGAGGGGGCGGTTTACTCGTGGACGGGGAACGACGACGTCGGCGAGGGGCGCATGACGATTCTGCGCAGCGAGCCGCATCAACATGTCCAGATCAAACTTGAGTTCCTCAAACCCTTCGAATCGCAGAGCATCACCGATTTCTCGTTCCAGAGCGAAGGCGGCGGGACGGCCGTGAACTGGACCATGAGCGGTGAGAACAACTTCATGGCGAAGGCCTTCATGCTCTTCATGGGCGGCATGGACAAAGCCGTGGGGCCGGACTTCGAGAAGGGCTTGGCCCAGATGAAGTCGGTGGCGGAAGCAGCACGGCAGTAGACCCGAAATTTCTTCGGGCTATGCAATAATCGCCCTCTCCGCTGCGTATAGCCAGATGAGACCACGCAAATGGCAACATCGAGTCTGGCGATCGGCGGGGCGCCCTATCCAGTGAGCCAACCACCGGAATTTCAGGACATCTATACGAAATACGCCCCCAGCGTCTATCGCGCCGCGCTCCGGATAACCGGCAACGCGGCCGATGCCGAGGACGTGCTGCAGAATGTCTTTCTCCGAATCCTATCGAACCAGTTGACCCTCGACTCGGCCCTGTCGCCCGAATCCTACCTGCGCCGCGCGGCGGCGAACGCCGCCATCGATCTCATCCGCCGGCGTAAGGCCCGGCACGAGTCGGAGGCGGTGGGCGAGCGGGAGTTCGCCGCCCCGGACGACCGGCTGCTGCTCAAGGAGCGCATTCGCCGCGCCCTGGCAGCCTTGCCGCCCGAGGACGCCGAGTTGTTCGTGCTCTGCTACCTCGAAGGATTCACGTACGAAGAGTTGGCCCGGCAATTTCAGATGGAGCGTGGAACCGTCGCCAGCCGCCTGTTCCGCATTCGCGCGGTCCTGCAAAGGAAGATCGAGAAATGAAAGAGAGGTACGATATGTCCGGCGACCGTCTGGAAGAACTGTTGAACGAGATGAGGGACGAAAGCGTCGCCCCGGAGGAAATGGACGCGGCGCTGGAGCGGGTCCGGCGCAAGCTCGCAAACCCGGTCGCACAACTCTGCGAAGAGTTCCGGCCGCAGATCGCGGAGTACGCCGCCGGCGATTTTGCCGGATCGCGGCGGCTGCTGCTGGAAGACCATCTGAGCCGCTGCGCGGATTGCCGGCGAGTCCTCGCGGAGATCAAAGGCGAACGGAAGACGATTCCGATGCCCATGACGCGGCCCGCGCGCGCCGCAAATTGGCCTCGTTGGGCGATTGCCGCCGGGATCGCCGCCATTGCGCTGTTTGCCGGCCGCGATTCTATCGACCGGGCGCTTGGACCGACGGGTCCGCCCGCCACGGTGGAATCGGCCGCGGGAAGTCTGTACCGGGTCGCCGGCGGCATCGTGCCGCCCGGCGCGGCAATAGGCGAAGGAGAGACCATCCGGACCGGGCCCGGCGCGCGCGCGGTGCTCCGGCTCACCGACGGCTCGACGGTCGAGGTGAACGAACGCACCGAGTTGTCGGTCCGCGCTGCCTGGAGCGGCCAATCGATTCAGCTCGAGCGCGGCGACATTATCGTGCAAGCCGCCAGGCAGCGCCGGGGGCGTCTCAGCGTCGCGACTCGCGATTCGGTGGCATCCGTCAAAGGAACGATCTTCGCGGTCTCGGCGGCGTCGGCCGGCTCCCTGGTCTCCGTAGTGGAGGGTTCCGTCGCGGTCGCTCAGCCCGGTGGGGAGCGCCTGCTAAACCCCGGCGAGCAGGCTGCGTCGAGCCCGGCGCTCGCCTCGGTGCCCATGCGGGAAGCCATTGCCTGGAGCGAGGACGCCGAAAAATATTATGCTCTGCTTGGCGAATTGGTGCGGATCGAGAAGCAGCTTGCCGCCCTGCCTGGGCCGGCGCCGCGGACAGAGGCGCGGCTCGTTCGCCACCTGCCGGCGAATGCGGTGGTTTACGGGGCGATCCCGAACATTGGCGGCACCATCCGGCAAGCGGTGACTCTCATCGAACAGCGCGCCGCCCAAAGTGCGGTGCTGCGCGAGTGGTGGACCGCTCCCTCGGGTGAAGAGTTGCGCAAGCTCCTCGATCACGTGCAATCCGTCACACCCTCGCTCGGCGAGGAGATCGTGTTCATTCTCAGCCGCGGCGCCGCAACGGAGGGCAAGGAGTTGCCCGCCATCCTGGCCGAAGTGACGCCGGGCCAGGAGGAAACACTGCGCCAGGCACTGGCCCGCATTCCGTCAGGTCTGGCATTCAACATCGAGGGCGGATTGCTGGTCGTATCGGATTCGGCGGCCAATCTCGCCGCCGTTCGGGCCCAGGCTGGCACTGGCGCCTCGTCGGTGTTCGCGGCGGAAATTGCTAAGCGGTACGCGCGCGGGGCGGGCTGGCTGGTTGGGATCGATGTCAGCGCGGTCCCCAGGCCCGAAACCGCCAACGAATTCGTGACAATCCTGGGCGTCCGGCAGATGAGGCATATGTTTTTCGAGCAACGCTCCGAGCCGGCCGGCGACGACATGGAGGCGGTGTTGACCTTTGCGGGAGCCCGCAGCGGCGTGGCGTCCTGGCTGGCGCCTCCGGCGGCCTCCGGCTCCGCCGAGTATGCGTCCAGCGAGGCGGTGCTGGTTGTCTCGGCTTCGACGAAGAACCCCCGGCAGGCCTTCGACGAGTTGCTCGCCTTGGTGGGGCAGGGCGAATCGAAACTGGCGGCGGAGATCCGGCGCTTCGAGTCCGAAACCGGGGTGAATCTCTCCAACGACCTTGCCGCCGCGCTCGGAACCGATTTCACGATTGCCGTCGAGCGGCCTTCGCTGCCCGTGCCGGGCTGGTTTGTCGCGGTGGAAGTTGTGCAGCCGGGGCTTTTCGA
>CAYPUQ010000053.1:0-21148 GCA_964413655.1 uncultured Solibacteraceae bacterium
AAACGCGCGGCGCGATACTTCCTGCATCCCTCGCCGCTGATCCTCGAACGAAGCCCGCTGCACGGGTTCCACGGAACGGCGGCCTACAAACCGTCCGTTGTCGCCGCGATCCACCGCCGCGCGCCGGACCTCCCGGTCCGCATAGCGCAGACTGGCCCGCTCGGGTACCGCCGGCACCTGACCGCGAACCTGGCTGGCCCGCGCCAACTGTCCACGGTCGAAATCGCCGATGTGCCGCACCCGGCCGTTGCGGAAGTCGTCGCCGTTCACGACGGTTACGCCATTGTTGACCCGCGCATTGCGGTACACATTCGTGACGTTCACGTTGTTGACGATATTCACGCTATTGTCGACGAACCTCCGGTTCCGGAAGCCGCCGTAGAAGCCGCGGCCCCACCACGGATACAAAGGCTCGAACGGCGCCAGCGGAATCCAGCCGACGCGCCCGAAACCGAAGCCAATGCCCGCGTTGAAGCCGCCCCAGTTGTTCCAGCCGACCCAACCGACCAGCGCCGGGCTCCAGAAATGCCGCCTCCCGAAGCCGCCCGGATACCAGCACCATCCATAGGGATTACTCCAGAACCAGCGTCCATAGTGATAGGGCGCCCAGCCCCAGGGGTCATAGCTGACCCAGCTCCAGCCATACCAATCGAGCCAAGTCCAGCGGCCGAACCGGTACGGCGCCCAGCCCACCGCGACGCGCGGCGTCCAAACGTGTCCGTACGGAGCGACATCAACCCACTGGCCATGGCCGTCCAGATCCTCCGCGCCGTAGATGTCGGCGCTGACGTAACGCGGCGACCGCGCCCGCTCCAGTTCCCGGTCGCGCCGCTCATTCCAGTTGTCCCAATCGTCGCGCGGGATCGCGCCCACCGTCTGAAACTCGGGGTCGGCCGCGTCGCCGCGCGCCAGCATCGTGCGCCCCGCCCGCAAAGTCTCCACGCCGCGCGGCGTAAAGATCTCCGCCTCGCCGCCGCGCACCGTTACCTCGGTGGTTCCGTCCGGCTGCACGTGGACGCGATACTCGCCGCGCCGCATAGGACGCACCGAAATCGACGGCGTGCTGATCTCAACGTCGGCGTCGCGATCGCGCAGGACGCGCCAAGTCGTCAGTCCTTCCGCGATCTGCACCACGTAGCGGTCGTACTGAAGGTCGGCCATCCGCGCTTCGGCGTTCGGTCCAAGACGGATCATGTTCGCCGCGTCGAATTGCACTTCGGCGCGCGAGTTCGTCCCCGTGAAGATCCGGTCGCCAACGATCACCGGCGCATTGATCGCCGCCGCGGTCCATTCGTTGGTGTCGCCCCGGCGAACCGACACGTCCCCGGCAATGACGCTGATGCGCGCCACTCCCCGCTCGGGGCGCTCCATTTCTTCTTGTGCAACAACGGCTGGCGCCAGAAGTCCACCCAGCACTGCCGCGAAGCACCAGCTTCTGTTCCTCATGGCCAGCCTCCTTTCCACCCCTAAAATGGCAATTCCTCTACCAAACGGCGAAGTGTATGATTCTAAGAGCGATGCCAATATCACCGGATGGCGAATCGGTGGCCGAAAACCACCACCCCGGTTCATCTCCACCGCCCGGAATTGCCGGACAACCACGCCGGCAGGTCACTTCCCTGCTCCAATCCCGCCTTACAGCGCCCCTGCTGTTGCTTCTGCTGACCATTGGTTTCTTCTGGAAACTCGTGCTGACCAACCAGTACACGTGGCTCGGCGGACCCGACATCGCCCGCCAGGTTCTGCCGTGGTTTCAATACCAGGTTGGCGAGTGGCAGCGGGGCCGGCTACCGCTTTGGGAGCCGTATCAGTGGGGTGGCCAACCGCTGGCCGCGCAGGCTCAACCGGGCGCCCTGTACCCGCCCAACTGGCTCCTTTTTCTGGCGCCGACACGGCACGGCTGGCTCAAGCCGGTCACGTTGCACTGGTACTTCGTTCTCATTCACTACATGGCGGCGCTGTTCTGCTACCTTCTCTGCCGCGATCTCGGGCGGAGCCGCGCCGCAGGCGTGCTCGCCGGCATAGTGTTCGCCTTCGGCGGCTATGTCGGCAACACCGACTGGCCGCAGATGCTGAATGGCGCAGTTTGGACGCCGGTGGTTTTTCTGTTCTTGCTGCGGATCCTGCGCGGGCAGAATCCCCTCGCGAGCGCCGCGCTGTGTGGATTCTTCCTTGGCGTTTCGTTTCTCAGCGGGCACCATCAAGTGCCGATCTTCGTGAGTTATGCAACCGCCTTGACCCTTTTGTTTCATCTGGGGCGCGCGGTTTGGCTGCGCCAGGACGCGGCGCGGGCGGCGATGTGCCTGGTCATCGTTGTGGCGATGGCCGGGATGGCGGGGGCGGCGCAGATGATGCCGGCATGGGAGTATTCCCAACTCGCTTACCGGTGGGTAGGCCTTGAAGACCCTGTCGGTGGCAGCGACAAAGTGCCGTATCACGTACTGGCCCATTACGGTCTTTGGGGCACCGGGCTCTTTGGGTTGTTCGTGCCCGGTCTCTGGAACCACACGAACCTATTCGTCGGGATAACTGCGCTTGGCTTCGCGCTGCTTGGCTTCGCCCTAGGCTGGCAGTATCAAGCCGTACGTGTCCTCAGCGCCGTCGGGCTTGGCGGACTCCTCTATGCGCTGGGGGGCGATTTCATCGGCGGCGGAATCGCCTACTCGCTCTTCCCTGCCCTGGACAAGTCGCGGAACGTATCCGTGGCAATAATCCTTTCGAGCTTAACAATTTCCGTTCTAGTATCCTATGGACTAGATGAAGTCCTGAGGATCAAACACTCGAAATGGATTGACTTATACAAGCGCGCCTGTGTCGCCATCGCAGTCTTAATGTTTGCCGTCACCTACCTGTATTTCCTTCAGACCGGGGGAGATTTTCGAACCGACGTGCGCGCGCTGATCGTGATGCTGACAGGCCTGCTGGGCGCACTGGCGATTCACGGCTGGCAGAACGGTAAGCTGACCCAAGCCGCGCTCATTGCCACCATCGGGGCGATCCTGTTGACCGACCTGTCCCATGGCAACCTCTCTCAACTTCCGCCGATTTCGGACCGCGCCCGGAACGCCGGCTTGTACGAAATGTCCTATCACGGAGATGTCGCCGCTTGGCTTCGCAACCAGCCGCCACCTTTCCGGGTTTCGGTCGACGACCAGGTGATCCGCTACAATTTCGGCGACTGGCACGGTATTGAGGTGATCGGCGGCTATCTGGCCAGCCTGACGAAGGAAATCTACGACCTCGGGCCGTGGGGAGAAAATGCGAGCCGGCTCTACGGTGTCCGGTACCACGTTGGGGCGGCCCCAACCGGGGCCTGGAACGAGCTCGTTTACGAATCGAAGTCGGGCGTTCACGTGTACCGCCGGTCCGACGTGCTGCCCCTCGCACGAGTGGTTCAGAAGGTCGAAAAACTTCCAGAAACAGTTTCACTACAGCACTTCATTTCTGCGCAAAATATAGACTTATACAATGTCGCTTACCTTCCGGGCGACCTCCCAGAGCTCGAGCAGTGCGCTCAGGGCGCAGCGCGGATTGTCGAGCGAACAAGCAGCCGCGTCACCGTCGCAGCAACCGCGAATTGTCGCGGTCTCCTGGTGCTGGCCGACAACTACTATCCCGGCTGGGTGGCGACCGTGGACGGTCAATCTGCCCCGCTGTACAGGGCCTACGGCGTGGCCCGCGCCGTTGTTGTGGAAAAGGGAGCGCATCGGGTCGAGTTCCGGTTCTGGCCGAGATCGGTTTATTGGGGCGCAGCCCTGTCTTTGCTGGCCTTGGCGTTCGCCATCACGGTTTGGATCAGGAGCCGGAGATCCACAGTTCATCCACAGTAGATTCACTGATTTTCCACACCCACGCGGATTGGGTACAATCGATGGTGTGGCGCACGGAGGACCGGCCGTGTCGTCATAACCCATCCGCTTCGATGGTGTAACCGGGAAGTCGCCTCAAATCAACGCAATCGAATGGACCTTAGTGTGCAAAGAAAAAGGGAAAAGATGAGGCTTTGCCTTGCCATCCCGGTGCTTGTCAGCTTGACGGGCGGGCTTTCCGCCGCCACGCTCGAACGGCTCGGCATGGACGAGATGATCGAGAAGTCCACTGAGATCGTGCGGGGCCGGGTCGTTTCGTCTACCACCATCCAGCGCGGCCCGATGCTTTACACCGTGTCGCGCGTTCAGGTTCTCGAAGGGTTGAAGGGCGATGTTGGCTCCTCTATCGATGTCGCGGTTCGCGGCGGCGAACTTGGCGGGTTGAGGCAGACCTTCTCCGGCGCCCCGCACTTTGCAGCGGGCGCGGAGTACCTTCTGTTCCTGTGGACTGGCCGTAACGGCCTGACCCAAGTGATCGGTTTCTCCCAGGGCGTTTTCGACATCGGGAAGGACAAGAGCGGCCGGACGATCGCCTACCGGGCCGCTACTCGCGAAACTCTGCTCGATCCGCAAACCGGGCGCGAGATCGAGGATGTGGCTTTGTCGGTGAATCTGAACGACCTGCTGGCGAAGATTCGCCGCAGTGCCGGGGCGCGGACCAAATAGCGAATCATGAGGCGCGAAACGCAACGGCGGATCGGCGGACGGCTGGCGCGGATGAGCGCCCTGGCGATCCTGCTCGCCTCTGTCCCGCTCGCCAACGCGTATTACCACTTTGTCCGTTACAATTCGCAAACCGGTCCATTCCTCCCGATCTACGAGAAGTTCGACCTCCGCACGCTGCCCAACGGAACCGTACAGGTTCTGATTGCCGAAACCGGCCCCGAAACTCTGGCCGAAGGCGATAGCCTGCCGGGGCTGGTGAGCCAGATCCGAGCGGCGGCGGAGACCTGGAACCAGGTACCAACCTCCGCTTTGCGGGTCTCGTTCGGCGGGTTCTTCCGGCCGCAGACGCCGGCGAACACTCCCGTGATCGAGGTGATCTTCGACGAAGTGGAACCGGGTTTGATCGCCCTCGGCGGCCCTACTTCACGCGACGTCATCCGGGAAGGCCCTGGCGGGCCGTTCGTTCCGATCCTTCGCTCGACTGTGATCCTGCGCAGGGATCTCGACGAACAGCCGAGCTCCAGTGAAGGTTTCTTTCTGTCGCTTGTCCACGAAATCGGCCACGGGCTCGGTCTCCAGCACACACTGGCTTCCTCGGTGATGTCGACCGAGATCACCCGCGGAACGAGAAAAGCTGCCCCGCTCGGCGCCGATGACCGCGCGGGCATTTCCCTGCTCTACCCCGCCCCAACCTTCGCCGAACTATTTGGCAGTATCTCCGGCCGCGTGACGCGAGACGGCCAGGGAGTGGGACTGGCGTCGGTGGTCGCCATTCCGGCCGAGGGCGAGGCCGTCAGCGCGCTTACCAATCCCGACGGCAGTTATCGCATACTCGGCGTTCCGCCGGGTACGTACCAGGTCTACGTCCACCCGCTGCCCCCGCCGTTGTTCGGCGAGCGCACTCCGGGCAACATCGTGCCGCCGCTTGATGCCAGCGGTCAACCGCTGCCTTTCAGCATGGCATTCGATACTGTTTTCTACCCCGGCGTGCGAAGCACCGAGCAGGCAACGGCCTTCGCCGTCGAGTCGGGGCAAGCCATCGACGGCGTTAACTTCACCGTCAACTCCCGCTCTGCCCCAGGGATTTACGCAGTGCAATCGTTCTCCTTTCCCGGCCAGGTTGCCGTGCGACCGGCGCACTTAGGCGCCGCGGGCGAACGGAACTTCATCGTCGCGTTCGGCATGGGGCTGATGGCCGATGAGCAGCCGGTTACCGGCTTGACAGTGAGAACCCTGGGAAATGCTGCGAGGGCGACTGCCCTCAGTACCTACGCTCCCGACAGGCGTTTTTTGCAGATCGACATGGAGCCGAACGCAGAGTCGGCGCCCGGTCCGAAGCATCTGATTTTCTCCGCGAATAACGACGTCTACATCCTGCCGAGCGGCTTTCGTTTGATCGAGCAGGCACCCCCGTCCATTTCCGGGGCGACTCACGTTCCCGATGCCAACGGCAACGGCCGCCTGGTGGCCCTGGAAGGTGCGCGCCTGTTTACCCAGACGCGCATCCTGTTCGACGGCGTTCCTGGCGAAGTGCTTTCCGTCGAGGATGGGCTGGAAACCGATCGGCTGATGGTTCGCGCCCCCGCCGGCAACCCTGGCCAGCGCGTTAACCTTGTCGCGCTGAATCCTGACGGACAGAGTTCTCTTTTCCTCCAACCCCCTGTACCCTTTGAATACCCGCCCTCCGATGTCCGGAGCAACGGGCCCTTTAGCCTCCAGCCGCAGTTCCTGGCCGCCGGCACAGAGCGCATGATCGAGATCGCCACAAACGGCACAACGCTCGTGAATGGAGACATCAGGCTTGCCTTCGGAACTGGCGACGTGACCGCAACGAGGGCCTGGGTGGTAGCGCCCGACCGGATCATCGCTAACGTCGTGGTGGCCGCCAACGCGTCCACCGAGTCCACTACCCTCACTGTCACCAATGGCGTCCGGCTGTTGAATAGCCCCTTCACGGTTGCGATTCAACCTGCGATGGCGCCGGTTGCCACGCTACACGGTCCCGTCGTGCAGGCCGGGACGAATCGAACGGACGTACCGGCCGGCGCCACGGCTGAAGTCGGTGTCGCGGGTGTCGACTTGTCGCTGCCCGCGGCCGCCTTCACTGTCACACTCGGCGGACGCCCGGTTCCCGTTCAGAGCTTTGAAGACGGCCGCCTCCGGTTCCCGACACCGAGCGATGCACCGCGCGGTCCGGCTGTACTGCTTGTCACTGCCAATGGTGAGGAACTGCCGCCCTTGCTGGTTTCCATCGACCGGCCGCCGCCGGCCATCACCGCCGTCCAGACGCAGCTCGGGTTGCTCGGCATCACCTTCCGCGCCGGCGACCGCATCATGGTGAGCGTGGTCGACCTGACCGAGAACTCCGCGCCGATTGCCGTGGAGCGAGTCTCGGTGAATGTCGGCGGGGTCGGCCACACCCCGTTGGCGGTCATTCCGCTCGGCGGACAGGTGGGGACTTATGAACTGGTATTCGTCCTCAGTCCGACCGTCCCGGGCGGCATCCATCCGCTCACGGTGTCCCTGGATGGACGCGTTTCCGCAGCCTACCAGATAGCAGTCGCGGGCACCTCCTAACGGTCGCGGTAGTTACCCTACACGCTGTGCTACCTTCGTATATCTATGGCGTTTGAGTCGGATAAGACCATGTTCGAGGTGTACAAGGACACGACATGGTCAGGCCAGTTTCGCGTGGTGTATTTCACCGAGTTGCAGGACCACAATAAGGAAGCCGAGATCAACCACGCAATGGCGGGCGAACATTATGTCGACGGCTTCATCCGCGACTTCAAGAAGGACGAGGCCAAGGAAATCATCGATGGCTTGTTAGCCCGCTTAAACCAGGGGGAAGGCATTCCACCCGCGGAATTCCTCGCCACGCTCGGGGACCACCTGGCCTGACGCGGCGGCGCGGGATCAACCCCAGTCGCTCCACGAGACCAACGGCTTAATCACGCCCTGTTCCGGATCCAGCCAGCGCGGGAACTCGTCGGCCACCGCTTCCGGCGGCGTCAGCGGCGCCACCCATGGACGGGGATCGATCTCGTCCCGCTCCATCGCCTTAATGACGTTGCGGAAATCGTTCCGGGTCGCGTTACGGCTTGCCAGCAGCGTGATCTCCCGGCCGTGAAACAGCGGATTCGGAAACGAGATCTCGCCGGGATGGTGACCGACGAAGACCAGCCGTCCGCCGTGGCCGACGAGGTCGAAGGCTGAGCGCATCGACGCCGGACTGCCCGTGCAGTCGAACACCAGTTGCGGCAAGTCTCCGTCCAGTAGAGCCCGGAGCTGCTCCTGCGCGTTCGCCCGGCCATCCACGAGTTCGGTGAAGCCAAGCTTTTCCCGGCAAATTTCCAGCCGACGCGGGCTCACCTCCTGCATCAGGATCCGCGCGCCCGCTACGCCGAGCGCCGCCGCCACGGCCAGACCGATCGGCCCCGCGCCGATCACCAGCGCGGGCTCCCCGGACCGCGCGCCCGACCGCACCACGGCGTGCCATCCGATGCAAAGCGGTTCCACCACCGCCAACAGATCGAAATCCGCCGCTTCCGTGGTGTGCAGCTTGGCCGCCGGCACGACGAAGCGCTCGCACATCCCTCCATCGATGTGAATCCCCAACACCTTCAGGTTGGTACAACAGTTGGTCCGTCCCTGGCGGCAGGTAATGCATTCACCGCAATTGAGAAAGGGTTCCACCGCGCATACGCTGCCGGGGTCCACATTCTGGACGCCTGGGCCGACGTCAAGGACCTCCACCGCCAATTCGTGGCCGAGCACGCGGGGGTACTCGAGAAACATCTGCCGGCCGCGATACGCGTGCAGGTCCGAACCGCAGATGCCGACGCGGCGCGTGGCAACCAGCGCCTCGCCCGGTCCGGGCGTGGGCGGCTCGGGCATATCGACCCACTGAAACTGTCCTATTGCGGAAAGGCTGAGGGCGCGCATCAATTGTTCTCCGGTAAACCTGCCGGCCACAGCGTATCACGATACGGGGCGAAAAAGGACAGCAACTCGCGGAGCAAATCCTCGTCCGGCGGTTCACCCGCCCATTGCACGTTGCGCCGCAGCTCTTCCTCGATCGCCGTACGCGCCAGTACGGTGTGAATGTCCGGATTGGCGAGCGAATACTGCAAGGCCAGCTGGGAAATATTCACACCACGCCCGGCACACCAATCGGCGGCCCGGCGGCAGGCGGTCTTCAGTTCCGGCGGCGCGAGGTGCCAGTCGGGCGGACCCTTGTGCGTCAAGAGGCCAAGCGAGAACGGCGAGGCGGAAATTACGCCTACGCCGCGCTGGCGCAGGAACGGCAGGATGCGGACAATCGAATTGTTGTTCAGCGTGTAGCGCGCGTAGGACAGCACCGTGTCGACTTGGACATACGACAGCACGATTTCGAAGATTCGTAACGGCAAGCCGGTGATGCCAAAGTAGCGCGCCTTCCCTTCCCTGACCACCCGCTCAAGCGCCGGGATCGTCTCGTCGATCACGCGGTCGAGCGAGGTGAACTCTATGTCGTGCGCCTGGACGAGATCCACGTAATCGGTTTGCAGCCGGCGCAGGCTCTCGTCGATACTGCGCGTCACCCGCGCCGCCGAAAAATCGAACGCGTCGACTCCATACCGGCCCACTTTCGTGGCCACCAGCGCCCGTTCGCGGCCCGCCTCGCAAAGAGCCTGACCCAACACTTCCTCGGCGCGCGTGAGCCCGTAGAATGGCGCCGTATCGATGAAGTTAAGGCCGAGATCCAGCGCCGTATGCACCGTGCGAATGGCCGCCGCCGTGTCAACGTGTCCGTAGACTCCGCCGAGCGCGGAGCCGCCAAGAGAGAGCGCCGAAACCTCTAAACCGGTTCGGCCAAGTGTGCGGTACTCCATGCAAGACCGTCATTATAGCGGAGGACCGGCGCCCGGCCGGAGGGTATCATCGGAGGAGCCACATGGAACGGATCGACTCCCACCACCACTTCTGGATCTACAACGAAAAGGAGTACGACTGGATCTCCGACGACATGAAGGTCCTGCGCCGCGACTTCCTCCCGCGAGACCTGCGTGCGACCATCCGGCCGTTTGACGTGACCGGCGTCGTCAGCGTTCAGGCGCGCCAGACGCTCGAAGAAACGGCGTTCCTGTTGGAACTGGCCGGCCTCGAACCGTGGGTTCGCGGCGTTGTTGGTTGGGCGCCGCTCGTTGACAAGAGCGTTGGCAAGGTTCTGGAAGGGCTGACCCAGAACAGGAAGCTAAAGGGTATCCGGCACGTCTTGCAGTCTGAACCCGACGACGACTACGTGCTGCGCGCCGACTTCAATGAGGGAGTGAAACTGTTGAACGGGTTCGGCCTGGCTTATGACATTCTGATTTTCGAGCGCCACCTGCCTCAAGCAATGAAGTTCGTGGACCGCCACCCTCGGCTGCGATTCATTCTCGATCACATCGCCAAGCCGCGCATCCGCGAGCACCTGCTCTACCCGTGGCGCGACCACATGATCGAACTGGCCCGGCGCGAGAACGTCTACTGCAAGCTGTCGGGGGTGGTTACCGAGGCCGCGTGGGGCGCGTGGACCTCAAGCGAAGTGGCTCCCTACATCGAGACCGCCCTGGAAGCATTCGGCCCCAAGCGGCTGATGTTCGGATCGGACTGGCCGGTGATGCTGGTGTCGTCGCCGTACGAAGCCTGGGTTGGCGCGGTTACCGCTTTCACCGAACATCTCAGCGAATCCGAACAAGCGCGTATTTGGGCGGGAAGCGCTGTTGAGGCGTACCGGTTGTGAGTCCGAACAGGGGGGTGAAGTAGGGAACGAAAGGGCCATACACGAGGAGTAGGCGGACGCCAATCCGTCGGCATCTGATTGAATCGATCAGAAGTCCCGGCTGATCGCGGTCTCTTCGGGAACGTCTCAGCGGCAGAAACCATGCGTCGCCAGGATTGGCGACGCGGCACGCACGAGTGCGTGCGCCACGCGTTTTCAGCAATTTGCAGTGAGATTTCTGGAAAGTGGCTAGTCCGCAAACGCGTCCTTTGCGCCCGTGCAGGCCGCGCCTCCCCCATCGGCTGATAAGATACCCGTCATGACGAAAACCTGGATGGCGGCGTTCTGTCTCCCCGCCGCCCTGCTCGCCCAATCGGCCCCCTCTCGCGACCAAGTGCTCGGCGCGATGCGCAAGGCGGCATCGTTCTACGTGAACCAGGTCGCCACCGAAGGCGGCTATCACTTCTACTACGCCGAAGACCTCAGCTATGGCCGGTCGGAGTCCGCCGAGGGCCCCACCCAGATCGAATACCAGCGTGAAGCGACCCCCATCGTCACGATGGCCTATCTCGAAGCCTACGATGCTACCGGCGACAAACTCTTCCTCGACGCCGCGCGCAAGGCTGGCCGCGCCTACTTGCGTGGACAACTCTGCAGCGGCGGTTGGGACTACCTGGCCGAGTTCGAGCCCGAGAAGCGCAAGCAGTTCCAATACCGCGCCGATAACAACTGCGGCGACGACAAGCGCGGCGTCACCAATCTCGACGATAACGTGACCCAATCAGCCGTCCGCACGATGATGCGCCTCGACCGCGCGCTCAAGTTCCAGGACAAGCAGATCAACGAATCGGTGAAGTTCGCGCTCGACAAGCTGATCGAAGCGCAGTTCCCGATCGGCGCCTGGCCGCAGCGCTTCAACAAGCCACCCGAACACTCCAAGTTTCCCGTCAAGCGCGCCAGCTACCCGGAATCGTGGGATCGCAAATGGCCCGGCCCTCACTACCAGCTCCACTACACGTTCAACGACAACACCATCTCCGACATGGTCGACATGATGCTGGAGGCGGCGCGGATCTACAACGAGCCGCGCTACAAGGCGTCGGCGGAGAAGGGCGGGCAGTTCATACTAATGTCGCAGATGCCCGATCCGCAACCGGCCTGGGCCCAGCAGTACGACGCGAACATGCACCCGGCGTGGGCGCGTGTTTTCGAGCCCCCGTCCGTCACCGGCGGCGAATCGCAGGGCATCATGCGAATCCTGATGGTGCTTTACCGCGAAACCGGCGACAAGAAGTACCTGGAGCCGATTCCGCGCGCGCTCGAGTATTTGAAAAAGTCGATCCTCCCGCCGGTGGACCGGTTCGTGGAGGCACGCTCCCGCATACGCGGACCGGTCCTCGCCCGCTTTTACGAGTTGAAAACCAACCGCCCGCTTTACATCACGAAGGGATCGCGGCTCAACGCCGCCGGACTCGGCTCCCGCCTCATCGATGGCTATGAGCTCAGCTACAGCGACGAATCGAGCATTACACACTATGGCGTCCTCACCAGCGGCGCCGCCCTTGCCGAGATCGAGAAAGATTACAACGAACTGGTCAAGCTGGATCCCAAGTCCATCCGGCGGCCCGAGAAGCTTTCCGGACTGTCGCCCTGGTCCGCCCGGCCACAGCCGAAGCCCTCCCGCGCGGAGTTGGCGGCCAAGGCCGGTGAACTGATCTCGTCAATGGATCCGCGCGGCGGCTGGCTCACCGAAGGCGTCATCGGCAAGTCCGACCGCCTCGTGTTCCTTTTTGCCGCCCGCGACATGGTGCTGCGGGTTGGCCGCGGCCGGTCGGACGGTTCGGCCGGCGGAGGTTCCCGGGACGACAGCCAGATCATCCGCCTGAAGGAAAACGACACCGTCGAGGTTTTTCAGGGTGAAGAGGCGCCGCGGGAGCGCATCTTCAGTTCGCAACTCTTCTCGCGCAACCTCGAAGTACTGGCCGAGTACTTCGGCCACGTGAAATAGCACCAGCGCCACACCGCGCGATTTCACTTGATCGGGTGGAAGTTGCAGTGTACAGTTGATTTCATAAAATCCTTTTAAGGGATTAAGTTTAATCTGCTTTAGCGAGAGGTGCACATGCGATTTCCGACTGTTGCCTTCTGTCTTGCCGCGGTTCTGGCCCCGTTCCACGGGGCGCGCGCGCAAACCACATTCGCGTCGATAACCGGAACGGTGACGGATGCCGGCGGCGCGGTGATTCCCGGTGTCCTGGTGGAAGCGACGCACGTCCGAAGCAACTACCGTTTTACGGCCCAGTCCAACGATGCCGGCGCCTACACCCTGTCGCAGTTGCGCGAGGGCGAGTACATCCTGCACGCGTCTTCGGCCGGTTTCCAGGAGTTCGTCGTCCAGGACATTCTGCTGATCTCGCGCGATCAACGCCGCATCGACATTCAACTCCAGGTCGGGACCGTAGAGACCCGGATCGAAGTGACCGGCGGCGCGACGCTTATCGAGACCGAGACGGCGCGGATCGGCGACGCGAAGGGGACCGCGGCGCTCAACACGCTCCCGCTCAATACCCGCTCGCTCTATGGTTTTCTGGCGCTGACGCCGGGCGTACTGGCGGCGGGCGGCGGTGTGGCTACGCGGCGGTTCGCCGGCAGCCGCCTCAACCAATCGGACCAGTCCATCGACGGCATTACGGTCAGCAACGGCTTCGACGGCACCCAGATTTCACCGCTCGTCAGCTATATCGAGAGCTACGAGGAAGTGCGCGTCGACATGGCGAACAACACCGCCGACATCGGCGCCGTCGGCCAGGTGACTGTCGTCTCCAAGAGTGGGTCGAACGAGTTCCACGGCAGCCTGTTCACTTGCTACACGACGCCGTGGTTTCGCGCCCGCAATCCGTTCGCGGCCCAGCGCCCGGGCGGCATCGTTCATCAGCCGGGATTCGCCATCGGCGGACCCGTCAAAATTCCCGGCGTTTACGACGGCATGAACCGGACGTTCTTTTTCGGGTCGTTCGAGACTTCGCGCGGCAGCGATATCCTGCAGTTGCTCAACCCGACTGTGCCGATCCCGGCGTGGCGCGGAGGCGACTTCTCGGGCCTCTCGACGGTGGTCCGCGATCCGTTTGGCAGTGGACCGCTGCCCGGCAACCAAGTCCCTGCCTCCCAGATCAATCCGGTATCGCAACGCTATCAGGACCGCTTCTATCCGCTGCCGAACTTCGGCGATTCGAACGTTTTCAGCGCGCAGAACTACCGCGAACAGGTGACGCGGCCTTTCGACCCGAACACCTACTACACGCTGCGGCTGGACCACCGCTTCACCGAGAAGAGCTTCCTCTTCGGACGATGGACCTGGAACCGGTCGCACAGCCGGGCGTTTGAATCGAATCTGCCTACGGTGGGACGGCGCTGGCAGACCCGCGACACCCGCGCCCTGAACCTGAGTTTCACCCACATGTTCACGTCGAACGTGGTCAGCGAAACGCGCTGGGGCTTCGCGTGGAACGACAATCCCCGGAACGGCCCCGTGATGGGCCAGGAGTTGGTGCGTGAGTTAGGGATCACGGGCCTGGTGACTGACCTGCCGGACTACAACGGCCTGCTCGACGTGAGTTTCGCCGGGTTGGGCATTCAGCGCGTGATGCAAACGCCGTGGCGCCATCCGGGATTCCTAAACTTCGCACAGCAATATCAGCAGCATCTCAATTGGTTCAAAGGCAAGCACTCGCTCAAGAGCGGGTTCCAGTTGAATCGCGTCGGCTTCCAGGACCAGAACGCGAACGACGCGCTTTTTGGGCGCGTCCAGTTCTCGAACCGCTTCAGCGGGTATCCCTACACGGACTTTCTTTACGGCATCCCCACGAACATGAACCGGGCGTTTCCGCCGGTGCTGATCGACCGGGTGCGATGGTCCTATGAGTTCTTCGTGGCCGACGACTGGAAGGTAACGCCCACCCTGACGCTGAACGTTGGAATGCGGTTCGAGATCAAGCCGGGTTACATTGAGCGGAACGGACGCCAGGCGGTGTTCGATATCGACTCCGGGCGCATCGTTGTACCAGACGGCGCGATGCCGGTGGTCAGTCCGCTGGTGCCGTCGGGTTACGTGGATATCGTCGAAGCCGGCCAGGCTGGTTGGCCGTCGCGGACATTGATGGACACGGACCGCAATAACATAGCTCCGCGGCTCGGTTTGGCGTGGCGTCCGCTTGGGCCGAGCACCGTCGTCCGTGCCGGCTGGGGCATGTTCTACGACGTGGTGCCGCGCGCCGTGGCAGCCGGCGGGGCGCCCTTCGTGCTGAACGAGCCGACGTTCACCAACCCGGCGAACAATCCGCAGGTGATCTTCCCGCGGGTCTTTCCCGATCAGGGCGGAGCGCTGTCCACCATCGGGTTGCCGGCGGCGATCCGGCGCGACCTGCGGGTGCCATTCTCGATGCAATACAACATGACCATCGAACACCAGCGGTGGAATACCGGCTTTCGCATTTCCTATATCGGAACGAACACGCGGCAGGGCGAGTGGGGCTACAACATCAATTCCCCGCTGCCGGGCGCCGATCCGTTCATTACCAAGCCGCGACAATTCCAGCGGTATCCCGCGATTACCTACATCAGCAACGGCGCCGGTCACCAGTATCACGGGATGCAGGTAGAGGTGGAGCGGCGATTCATGCGAGGCTTCTCTTACCAGTGGTCGTGGAACTGGGCGCGCGATATTGGCGACCTGGAGCGCGGCCAATCGCCGGAGAATCCGTTCGACCGGCGGCGCGAGCGCGGCGTCTGGCTCGACATCCCGACGCATCGCGTCACGGGCAATCTCATCTACGAACTGCCGTTCGGCCGCGGGAAACCGTTCCTGAACTCGGCCGGACCCGTAGCGAACCATATCTTAGGCGGATGGGAAATCACCGGGATTTACAGCTACTATTCCGGACAGTTCGTTACGCCGACCTGGACCGGACCGGACCCGGTGGGGATCGCCTTTACATCGAGCCTGTCGGCGCCTAACGTGACCCTGCGTCCGGACCACCTGCACAACGCCAACCTCCCGGCGGGCGACCGGTCTACCGGGCGGTGGTTCGACGTGGGCGCCTTCGCCCCGCCACAACAGGGTTCGTTCGGCACGGCGGCGCGCGGCGTGATTATCGGACCGGATTCCCGCGTGGTGAACGCCGGGTTGATGAAGTCCATTTTCCTGTCCGAGCGCACCCGGCTCCGCGCCGAGATCACGGCGACGAACCTGCTGAACCGGGCGAACTATTCTCTCCCCGACGCCAACATCGCCAATCTCGGAACGGTGGGTGTCATAAGCGGCGTCGCCGGAACCTCCACGCTCGACGGCTCCGGCCCGCGCAGTTTCCGGGCTGGGCTTCGCTTCGAGTGGTAGACGGCCGCGGCCATGGCGCGGGGAGGCGCTCCGGGCCGTCTAATCCGAGCCCGGCAATTGAAGCCACTCGCCTTGGTGAAAATACCAAGCGACCGAAGCCTTTTCCAGGAACGCATCGTCGATGCCCTGGTGGTCGATCGGCGGTGGCTCGGGACCGCCGTAGATGCGATAGTGACGCACCATGAAGTCGCGATCGGCGACGGTGATCTCGCGCGAATAGACAACGCCGCCGCCATCCAGGAACTGCACGAAGTTCCGGTCGTCGTTGGTCGTGACGGTGTCCGGATTCGTGTCGCGATCGTTTCTGAACGCGAGTAGCGACGTCGAGTTCCCGACCGAGCAGAGCACAGCCCAACCGGATTCTCCCGTGGCGAAGAACTCGCCGCGAATCGCGTTGCGGGGCGAGCCATCGAGAGACGGCTGCGGCACGGTACAGCTCCTCGCGCGCAGCACTCCGGCGACCTCCGCAGGAAGGCCGGGGAACGCTTCCCCGGGGAGACGCCGCAGCCTGACGCGCGCCTCTTCGGCGCGCGCTTCCCACTCCCGCGCCGACTGCATTGCGTCCCGCTCGGCTTGCCGGGCGCGCGCAATGGCCTGCTGGTCGAGTTGCGGTAGGATCGTCTCGCGGTCGAGACTCGGATCGAGCGCCTCGGCTCGCAAGAAGTAGCGCTCGGCCAGTCCGGCGGCGCGCGGATCCGGCGATCCCATTTGCAGCCCCCGATTGTGCAAGCTTTGGAGCATGTGAGCGGCGTTGCCGAGCACCCATACGTTGCTTGACGCCTCCAGTCCGGCCTGCGCGCGCGAGGCCAGCGGCCCGCCCCGCAGAATCGAAAGGGCATAGAGGTGCGCCAGCGGACGCAGGGCGAACGGATGGTTGGGGTCGGCCGCCGCGGTAGCTTCCAAATAGTGCATGTGGAGCCCGGGGTCCAGATCCGTGAGGAACGACGCGGCGTTCCACTGCACGTCCGGGGCGGCCGGGTGTGCTTTGGCCGCTGCATCCCAGAGGGCGACGGCGCGCTGATATTCGAGGGCGCTCAACTCGCCCGGCAGGAATCGCGCGACGGGCGAGCGCAGAAGTTCGGATTCCGGATGGTGCTCGATCAGCCAGAGCGCGTGCTGCACGAGTTTGGCACGGTCCTCCGCGCGGCCGGACCGGTCCGCGCGGCGGTGGTAGGCCATTAACTTGAGTCGGGCCGGGAAATCGTCGGGGTTTGCGGCAACCCGATTCTCCAGCCGCGTCACATCGGCCTCGTCCAAATCGAGGATGTCGCGCAGCGACTCCGCGTAGGAGGGGCTGAACATGCGAGGCGGCGACGGCACGACCGCGGGAGGCGATGGCTCCGGCGCGGCGAGTTGCGCCCGTGCCGAAGACGGTGGCGAGCCGGCCGCAAGAATGAATGCCGCGACCCAGGTGAGAGCGGCCAGGGCATAGTAACGGACGCTCATGCGTTTAGTGTCGCACGGCGTTCCGAACGACAGAGGCTTGCGGCTCGTTCGGCGAGCTTCCGATTTCACGAGCTTCCGATTTCACTTGATTGGCTGAACGTTGCGGTGTAAAGTCTATTCAAAGAACGCTCGCTAACGCATTAAGAACAATTAACTTATTTGACCCTGGAGGGTGAATCCATGCGATTTCCAGCATCGCTTGTTTGCCTGGCGGCTACATTGCTCGCTCCGCTGCCGGTGCTCAAAGCGCAGACGACGTTTGCCTCGATCACGGGAACCGTTACCGACGCCGGTGGCGCGGTGATTCCGAACGTTGGCATCGAAGCGACTCACGTTCGCAGCAACTACCGGTACACCACGCAGTCCAACGATGCGGGGGCCTACACTCTGTCGCAATTGCGCGAGGGCGAGTACACGCTGCGCGCTTCCTCGGCGGGTTTCCAGGAGTTCGTCGTTCAGGACATACTGCTCGTCTCCCGCGACCAACGCCGCATCGACATCCAGTTGCAGGTGGGCGCGGTGGAAACGCGCATCGAGGTGACCGGCGGCGCCACGCTGATCGAAACCGAGACGGCGCGGATCGGCGACGCGAAGGGCACGGCGGCGTTGAACACGCTGCCCCTCAACACCCGCTCGCTTTACAATTTCCTCGCCCTAACGCCTGGGGTCCTGGCGGCGGGTGGCGGCGTCGCGACACGCCGGTTCGCCGGCAGCCGACTCAACCAATCGGACCAGTCCATCGACGGCATTACGGTCAGCAACGGCTTCGACGGGACACAGATTTCGCCCCTGGTGAGCTATATCGAAAGCTACGAGGAAGTGCGCGTCGATATGGCGAACAACACCGCCGACATCGGCAGCGTCGGCCAAGTGACCATCATTTCGAAGAGCGGGTCGAACGAGTTCCACGGGAGCCTGTTCACCTACTACACCACGCCATGGTTCCGCGCCCGCAATCCGTTCGCTGCGCAACGGGCGGGCGGCATCGTCCACCAGCCGGGATTCGCCGCCGGCGGCCCCATCACGATTCCCGGCGTCTACAACGGCGCGAACCGCACGTTCTTCTTTGGGTCGTTCGAGACCTCGCGCGGCAGTAACATCTTACAGTTGCTCAACCCCAGCGTTCCGATTCCCGCGTGGCGCGCGGGCGACTTTTCCGGACTCACCACGGTGGTCCGCGACGCGTTCGGCGGCGGACCGCTGCCGGGGAACCGTATACCGGCGTCGCAGATCAACCCGGTTTCCCAGCGCTACCAAGACCGCTTCTACCCGCTTCCCAACTTCGGCGATCCGAACGTCTTCACTGCGCAGAACTACCGCGAACAGGCGACCCGGCCGTTCGATCCAAACACTTACTACACGCTGCGGCTCGACCACCGCTTCACCGAGAAGACGTTCCTCTTCGGGCGATGGACCTGGAACCGCTCGCACAGCCGCGCATACGAATCGAATCTGCCTACGGTGGGAACGCGCTGGCAGACCCGTGACACCCGCGCCCTCAACCTGAGCTTCACCCACATGTTCACGCCCAACGTCGTTAGCGAAACTCGCTGGGGCTTCGCCTGGAACGACAACCCACGGCACGGCGCCGTCATGGGCCAGGAGTTGGTGCGCGAACTGGGGATTACCGGCTTGGTTCCGGACCTGCCGGACATGAACGGTCTGCTCGATGTGAGCTTTGCCGGGTTGGGCATCCAGCGCGTGATGCAGACACCGTGGCGCCACCCCGGCTTCCTCAACTACGCCCAACAGTATCAACAGCATTTGAACTGGTTCAAGGGCAGGCATTCTCTCAAGAGCGGCGTTCAGTTGAATCGCGTCGGCTTCCAGGATCAGAACGCGAACGACGCTCTGTTCGGACGTGTTCAGTTCTCGAACCGGTTCACCGGGCATCCCTACGCTGACTTTCTGTACGGTACTCCGACGAACATGAACCGCGCCTTCCCGCCGGTGCTGATCGACCGGGTCCGGTGGTCGTACGAATTCTTTGTGGCCGACGACTGGAAGGTGAGTCCCACGCTGACGTTGAACGTCGGTTTCCGCTACGAGTTGAAGCCTGGCTACATCGAAAAGACCGGTCAGCAGGCGGTTTTCGACATCGCGACGGGCCGCATCGTGGTGCCGGACGGCGCCCTGCCGGTCGTCAGCCCGTTGGTGCCTTCGGGCTACGTGGACATCGTCGAAGCCAGCCAAGCCGGCTGGCCGTCGCGGACGCTGATGAACACCGACCGCAACAACTTCGCGCCGCGGCTCGGTTTGGCGTGGCGTCCGCTCGGACCGAATACGGTCCTGCGCGCCGGATGGGGCATGTTCTATGACGTTGTGCCGCGCGCGGTCGCGTCCGGCGGCTCGCCGTTCGTGCTGAACGAGCCGACGTTCACCAATCCGGTGAACAACCCAATCGTCGTCTTTCCACGAGTCTTCCCCGATCAGGGAGGATCGCTGTCAACCATCGGATTGCCGGCGGCCATGCGGCGCGACCTGCGCGTTCCGTTTTCGATGCAGTACAACATGACCATCGAACACCAGCGTTGGAACACCGGCTTCCGTATATCTTATATCGGAACGAACACGCGACAGGGCGAGTGGGGGTATAACATCAATTCGCCGCTGCCGGACGCCAACCCGTTCATCAATAAGGGTAGGCTCTTCCCGACATACCCGGCGATCACCTACATCAGCAACGGCGCCGGGCATCAGTACCACGGCTTTCAGGCGGAAGTGGAGCGTCGGTTTATGAACGGCTTCTCGTACCAATGGTCGTGGAACTGGGCGCGCGATATTGGCGACCTGGAGCGCGGCGCATCACCGGAGAATCCATTCGACCGCCGGCGCGAGCGCGGTGTCTGGCTCGACATCCCGACGCACCGCGTCACGGGCAATCTGATTTACGAATTGCCGTTCGGCCGAGGGAAACCGTTCCTAAGTTCGGCCGGTAAAGCCGCGAATCACATCGTCGGCGGATGGGAGATCAGCGCGATTTACAGTTACTATTCCGGGCAATTCATAACGCCGACCTGGACGGGAACTGATCCCGTCGGGATTGCCTTCACATCAAGCGCGACGGCGCCCAACGTAACGTTGCGCCCGGACCACTTGCGCAATGCCAACCTGCCGTCCAGCGAGCGTTCGACTGGCCGCTGGTTCGACGTCAGCGCCTTCGCCGCGCCACAGCGGGGTTCGTTCGGTTCGGCGGCCCGCGGCGTGATCATTGGGCCCGATTCGAAGGTTGTGAACGCCGGGCTGATGAAGTCGATCTTCCTGAGCGAACGCACCAGGCTGCGCGCCGAGATCACCGCGACCAATCTGCTCAACCGGGCGAATTACTCGCTGCCCGATGCCAACATCGCCAACCTCGGAACGGTTGGCGTCATTAGCGGCGTCGGCGGGACTGCGGAGTTGGACGGATCCGGTCCTCGCGGTTTCCGGGCTGGGTTGCGGTTCGAGTGGTAGGTGCTGCGCGACGGGCGTTTAACCAAATCTCAGCCCCTTATACAACTCCGCCTTCGAGCCGCAGTCCAGTTGGTTGGCCTTCGGGCCTTCGGCGAGAGCCTGCCGTGTCGTGCCGCTCGGGAATCGTCGTGCGGAAGCCACTGATTCAATTCAAGAGCCATCGCTGGATGTGGGCTCGAAAACCAAAATCATGTCAAGCCTACAAATAAAATAAAAGGTTTGTTTGTAGCCACTTAGCGACTTGTTTGGCGAGCGGAGTTGCGGATCGATAAGACTTGCGAAAGCCCGGTGCAACTCGTTATAATGCAGAAAGTTAGCCACCCTAGCTCAGTTGGTAGAGCGGCTGATTCGTAATCAGCAGGTCGCCGGTTCGATCCCGGCGGGTGGCTCCAGCAAGTCCTTAAAAATCAATCAATTACAAAAAATATATAATTCTATTAAAATCGAACTGTTGTTCAAACTTGTTCAACACGTCAACACGTTCCGAGGTTTGTGCAATTCTGAGGGCGGGAGCGTGGGTTCGACTTCCAGGTGGGACGCGGGCGCGACGGGCCCAAAAAATTCCTGGCTGGTTTC
>CAYPUQ010000054.1:0-11639 GCA_964413655.1 uncultured Solibacteraceae bacterium
CTTCCAACTCACCCGCGACTTCTGACTGCGACGGCGTAAGACATACCGCCACAGTCGAGCCAGCCGCCAGCGGAAACGCTTCAGAAAGCGAACTGCGAACCCTCTTTCTGGTATCATTTGGGCAACAAGAGGGCTCCATGGGAAAGCGAGTCTGGGTATTGGCCGCTCTGTCGGCGGCGGCGGCTTTCGCGCAGGGTACCAGCGGTACCATCGCCGGCGTTGTTTCCGACCAAGGGGGCGCGGTCGTTCCGAGTGTTCGCCTCGTTCTGGTGAACGAAGGAACCGGCTTCACTCGCGAGGCGGTTTCCAACAATCAGGGCCCATATGTGGCCTACGCGATGCCGCCCGGCTCGTACCGCGTCACGGTCGAGCATCCGGGCTTTCAACGGCTCGTCCGTAGCGGTATCGAACTCACGGCCGCCGATTCCGTCACGGTCGACCTTTTGCTCTCGCTTGGCGACGTACAGCAGACCATTGAAGTGACGGCCGCGCCCCCACTGCTCCAGTCGCAGACGGCGATGGTCTCATCGCTGGTGTCGAACGAACAGATGATTGAAATGCCACTGAAGAGCCGCACATTCACCTCGCTCGTGCTGCTCGGGCCGGGCGCCTACGCCGGGTCGAGCGGCAACCTCCGCACCTCGCCCTATGCGATGCGCGGCGACGTCAACATCAGCGTGAACGGTTCCAGCGCCCAAAACAACAGCTACTTCATCGACGGTATGGTGAACCGCAATCTTTGGCTCAGCACGCTCGTGATGGTGCCCACGGTCGACTCGATCCAGGAAATGCGCGTCTTGACCAGCAACTATTCGGCGGAGTACGGCATCGCCGCCGGCGCCATCACCATCGTTCAGACCAGGTCGGGAACCAATCGCTTTCGCGGCAGTGCTTACGAATTTTTCCGCAACGACAAACTCGACGCCAATACGTTCTTCAACAATCGCGCCGGCATCGACCGTCCCTCCTTCCGCCGCAACGAGTTCGGGGGAACCTTCGGCGGGCCCATCCGCCGCGACAAGACCTTCTTCTTCGCCGACTACCAGGGAATTCGCGTCCGGCAGCCCACACCCGCCGTCTCCACCATCCCGACACTGGCCCAGCGCGAAATGATCCGCACCGGCAACTTCAGCGGCTTGGGGGCGCCGGTCTTCGACCCCACGGTCCGCGTGGATGGTCCGGCCCGCACTCCGTTTTCGGGCAACCAGATCCCGCTCTCGCGCATCGATCCCGCGTCGCGGCGGTTGGTGGACCTTCTGCCCATTCCCGATTCCGGCGCCACCACTCGCAACCTCGTCTTCAACCCGAACACCAGCCAGCGCACCGACCAGTTCGATGTCCGTCTCGATCAGAACGTCGGCAATGCGGACCGCTTCTTCTTCAAGTACAGCTACGACGACACCAATCTGGTCACACCGGGCATTCTCCCCGTGGCGCCCAATCCCGGCGTTCCGATTGGTGAGTTCCTCTCGGCAACGGGCACCAATACCGGCACCACAACTCCGCTGCGGAACCAGTCCGGCACATTCAACTACGTGAAAGTGTTCTCGCCGACTCTGATCAACGAAGTGCGCCTCGGCGTAGTCCGCTGGAACCAGAACATTGATCCACTAAACAACCCGTTCGACACCGCCACGGCCGTGGGCATTCCCGGAATCAACATCAACGACAAGTCCGGCGGCCTGCCGGCTGTCAACATTACCGGCTTCCAGACCATCGGCGACGCATCCACGTTCCCGGAAAACAGCCAGACCGCTTCGTTCCAGTACGAAGACGTCCTGACGTGGACGAAAGGCTCGCATACCCTGAAGACGGGCGGTATCTACGTCAGGCACCGGTTCAACGGATTCTCGGCGTTCCCCACCCGGGGCAACTTTTCGTTCAATGGCCAGTTCACGCGGCAGATTGGAACCGCGGGCGCACAGACGGCGCTAGCCGACTTCGCGCTCGGCGCGCTGAGCGCCGCGAACCGCAACGTGCTATCCGGCACTTTCGGAATGCGGTTCTACAACTTCGGCGCGTTCATCGACGACACTTGGCGTGTCAGCAACCGGCTGACCTGGAACTTCGGTTTGCGCTACGAACTGCAAGCGCCGCCATACGAGGTCTACGACCGGTGGTCGAACTTCAACCTCGACACCGCGCAGCTCGCCATTGCGGCGGGTAGCGGCGCGAACCGGCGGCTGCGCAACCTCGACACCAACAATCTGGCCCCGCGCACGGGCATCACCTACATGCTCACGAACGACCGGAAAACGGTCTTTCGCAGCGGCTTCGGTGTATCCTACGTGGAGGCGGGCCAAGGCGGCGGACAGCTCTACAAGAACCTGCCCTTCTTCTTCGCTCAGGTGATCGCGACCGATCAGAACGGCATCCCGCAGCAGCGGCTATCCGATGGATTGCCGGTCCCTGTCCAGCCCGATTCCTCGGATGTTCGCGCTCTTTCTGGTGGCAGTCCAAACGCCTGGGACTTCGACCTGAGATCCACGCGGGTGATGCAGTGGAGCGGTGGAATCCAACGCGAGTTGCTGCCCAACACACTGCTCGACATCAGCTACGTCGGAACACGCACTCTCGGTCTGATCTCGAATGTGAACATCAACCAGTCCGTTCCCGGTCCCGGCGCGCAGGATCCGCGGCGGCCGTTCTTCGCGGTCAACCCCGGCTTGGTCAACCTGACGTACCGGACCAACTACGCCGCCGCCAAGTATCACGCGCTCCAAACCCGCTTCGAGAAGCGCTACTCCGCCGGATTCACGGCTTCTCTCGCCTACACATGGTCGAAGTACATGTCCAACGGCGGGAACATCAACGGCGGCGGCAACGGACCGCCACAGGACGCGCGGTGCTACCGCTGCGAGTGGGGGCCGAATCCCGAGGACCGGCGCCACATCCTGGTGGTCAACCACAATTGGGAACTGCCGTTCGGCAAACGCCGGCGCTGGCTGGCTTCCGGTCCCGGCGCGTGGATTCTAGGCAACTGGAACCTCACCGGCATCTGGACCATGTCGAGTGGCGAGCGGTTCACGCCAACGCTGGCCGCGGCGGTGTCAAACTCCGCCGGCGGTGGCGGCGACCGACCGAACCGAATTTCCGACGGCAACCTGCCCGAAAACCAGCGCACCATCGACCGCTGGTTCGATATCGCCGCGTTCGCGGCGCCGCCACAGTTCAGCTTCGGGAATTCCGGCCGGGGCATCCTCGTCGGCCCTGGGACTTTCAACGTCGACATGGGCATCCAACGGGAGTTCCCGATCGACGATTTCCGGCGCATTCAGTTCCGCTGGGAGATGTACAACGCCTTTAACCGGGCGAACTTCAGCGTCCCGAATGCCGCGATTGGCAACCCGACCGTGGGGCAGATCAGCGGAACCGATCCAGCCCGCGTGATGCAACTGGCGATCAAGTTCTATTTCTGACCCCTGGCGGCGTCCCCGGGTGCAGCTGCGATAGACTTTGTAAATGTTTCATCATAAAGGTCTTGCGCTCGCTCTCTTTGCCTTCCTTGCCGCCGGTGCTGCCGGGCAACCAGTGGTTATCGTTGTCCAGGATGGCGCGGGGAACACTCCGGACATCGCCCCGGGATCGATCTTCGTCGTCAAGGGGACCGGGCTCAGCGCGCCGGGATTCGTTCAGGTTTCCGCCCTACCGCTCCAGACAACGCTGAACAATGTCTCAATCTCGGCGACCCCCGCAACGGGTGGCGCCGCGCTGCAGGCGCTGATGATCTACACCTACAACGTGGACGGCGTGAATCAACTTGCCGCGCTACTGCCCTCGTCGGTGGCCCCCGGCGAATACGACCTGCGCGTGACGAACCAGGCGCAGCCGAGCGCTCCGCAGCGCATCCGCGTGCTGGAACGTAAGCTCGGCATCGTCAGCGCGGATAGCACGGGTAGCGGACAAGCGCAGGCGACGACGGAACCCTTGGCGTTGATCCGTTTCGCCACGGGGGAATTGGCCGGATGGCAGCTTCGTCCCGTCCGCGCGGGCGATGCAGTGGTTCTGTGGGGAACCGGGCTGGGCTCCGATCCGGCCTCGGACGTGAACGGTGGCTCTTCCGGCGATAGAACCGCGACCGCGCAGGTCAGGGTGATTGTGGGCGGTGTCGAGGTGACTCCCTTCTATGCCGGGCGCTCCTCGGGGCTGCCGGGAACCGACCAGATCAATTTCTTCCTCCCCGCTTCGATCGAGCCGAACTGTGCCGTTCCGGTGCAGGTGCGCGCGGGTGGGGTGCTGAGCAATCTCGTCACCATCGCGGTCGCCGCCCCTGGCGCCGCGACGTGCCCGGCGACCCAATTTACGGCGGACGAACTCCAGCGCCTCAGTCAGGGCCAGGAGGTGTTCATGGGATTGTTCAACCTCGCTTCGTCGCTAACCGAGAGCCACGTTCCCACGCTGCCGTTCCCGGCGCAATACAGCGAAAGCCTGATCGGGTCGATCGGCCGGATTGGTGCCAACCAGATCGCGATGGAAGGAATGTCGCTGCGGCCGGGCCAATGTATCTCATGGCGGCGGTTGAGCGGGTTCCTCGATTTCGAGTTTGGCTCGGCATCGTTCGACGGGCTCGACGCCGGACCGTCGATTCGCGTCACCGGCGCCGCGACGCTAGAGGCCCCGAAGAATCCGCTCCGCGTCAATGTCTACATCGGCTCGGCGGTTCCCGGCCCCACGCGGGTCATTGGTCCTGGGAACTACCGGCTGGAAGCGCCCGGTGGCGCCGAGATCGGCCCATTCAGCGCGGATCTGGCGATGCCGAGCTTCGATTGGACCAACCGGGCCGCCATCACCTCGATCAACCGCAACGCCGGTCTGACGGTCAACTGGACGGGCGGCGCCGCGGGCGGGGTGAACATCACCGGCTTCGGCGCTCGCGTCGTTTCGGGCAACCTGCTCACCGATTTTGAGAACGTCCTGATCGACGCCGTGCTGTTTTCCTGCATCGCCGACGCTTCCGCCGGTTCTTTCACCGTGCCGGTGTCGATCTTGAGCCAACTCCCCGCGGTTGGCGGGAACGATCCTATTCCCGGTTCCCTCGGTGTCTTTGCGTTTCCAGGCGACCTGGGCGTGCGGTTCAATTCAACGCACCGCTGACCGGCGGCGGAACGATTCCCGGCTTCTTCGGCTATATCTCCGGATTCACGAAGAACGTGACGATCCAGTAAGAACCGGGCCGTCAGATGCCCGTGGAGATTTTGCGCATCTGCGCGCCGCGGGCCTTGAACATTTTCTCCAAGTCGGTGAGAGGCGCGCTCAGCGAAAAGCTCACTGTGCTGCCGGCCGCGTTGAGCCGCATCGATTCCAGCAGTCCGCCGATCGGGTTCTGCTGCCCGGTGTTGCCTTGCGCCATGCCGGCGAGGAATCGCATCGCATCCACGAACGCCGACGCGTCCTGGTCGGACTGCATCGCCAGTTCGCCGGCGAGTTCGACCACCGTGCCGAGGCGTAGACCACCCGTGAAACCCTGAATGGCCTTCATGAGATTGCCGGCCATCGCGCCGCCCGCGTGCGGCTCGTCTAACTGCGCCGCGAACTTCGAGGGAGAGACGGCGCCGACCATCCAGACATCGTATTGCGTGCTCGCCCGACTCACCTTTGAGCCGAGCGCGGCGGGCGGGCCAGCCGCGCCCTGGTACCGGTCAATGGCTGCCTGAACCTCCACTCCGTTTCCGAGAACCAGGACGGAGCCGCCCAGCAGGCCCACGGCTTCCTTCTCTTGACCCTTGGTCAGCATCAAGACGCCTTTGTAAGTGGAGGCGTAAACTGTGTCGTCGGCACCCGCGGCGGCCCGGATCTTCGATTCGTCGAACAACCCTCGCACCATCACCAAAGCGCCCTTGGCGGCGTCGCGCGGATTGTCTTTGTTCCGCATCGCGGCACTGGTGTCGCGCGCCGCGACGACCACTTCCTTGAGATCGCGCCGCGGATCGAATCCAGTCATTTCGATGAATTTCTGCAGATCCTGGTCGCCGCCTTCCTTCTTCTGCATCTCCGAGAGGATCAACTGCCCAAACGGTGAGCCCTTGATCCGTTCGACATCAACGCCCATGATGAACTCGGCGTCGGGCATCACCATTTTCATCAGCGATGCGTCCGCCGCCATAACCGGCAGCGCGGCAATCGCCACCAAACTGATCCAAACAGAAGATTTCCGCAGGTAGGCCATTTCTCTCTCCCCTTATCTATAGCGTGATCCCTCGCGCCAACCGATCACACTTGTAGTTACGCGCTACTTATCGGCACAGTTCCAGGAAATGTGAGCCGCGATTCTCACTGCACCGGGATCTGATCGACAATCTCGATTCCGAATCCCTCGAGCGCGACCACTTTGCGTGGATGGTTCGTCAAGAGCCGGATGCGGTGCAGGCCGAGGTCGGCCAGTATTTGCGCGCCAATACCCACCTCGTGTTGAAGCGCCCGCTGTCCATCCGGCGTGGTGTAGTGCATGAACTCACGCCCGTGTCCCACCAACTGCTCGATGGGGCCATCGGCACGCATCTGGGCGATGCCCGGTCCGCTCTGGTGCAGATACACCAGCACGCCGCGGCCGGCCTTGGCGATCATCGCCAGCGACCGCTCAATGAGCTGCCGGCACCCGCAATCCACCGAACCGAACACGTCGCCGTAGACGCAATGTGAGTGCATGCGGACGAGGACTTCCTCCTGCGCCGAGACATCGCCATACACCAGCGCCATGTGCCGCTCGGGATCGATCGAACTGCCATAGGCGATCGTGCGGAACTCGCCGGCGGGATTGCGAATTGTTCCTTCGGCCAATCGCCGGACGATGCGTTCATGCCGCATCCGGTAGCGGATCAGTTCCGCCACCGAGATCATCTTCAAGCCATGGCGCTCGCAAAACCCGGCGAGTTGGGGCACGCGGGCCATCGTGCCGTCTTCGTTCATGATTTCGCAGATCACGCCGCCGGGCCGCAGACCCGCCATCCGGGCCAGATCCACGGCTGCTTCGGTCTGCCCGGCGCGTACCAGCACGCCGCCCTCGCGCGCGCGCAACGGGAACACGTGGCCGGGACGCGCCAGATCGCCCGGCCGGGTGGCCGGATCCATCGCGAGGCGAATGGTGTGGGCGCGGTCTCTGGCGGAGATACCGGTGGTGACGCCGGCGCGGGCGTCGATCGCTTCGCAGAAGGCCGTGCCGAACATCGAGGTATTCGCCGGCGACATGAGCGGCAACTGCAACTGGTCGCAGCGTTCGGCGCTAAGCGCGAGGCAGATCAGACCGCGCCCGTACGTCGCCATGAAGTTGATGGCTTCGGGGGTGACCATTTCGGCGGCCAGCGTCAAGTCGCCTTCGTTCTCGCGGTCCTCGTCGTCCACAACCACGAGCATCTTGCCCGCGCGAAATTCCTCGACCGCTTCCGGTATGGTGGCGAATGCCATAGGCTTCAAAACCTAGTATCGGACAGCCGTCTCCGTTTTCGCTGAGCGGGGCTGATGTGTGCCGGCTGCGGATTGGCCTTCGTATCCACCGGATCGGGACGCCACAGCGTCGCCCCGGATTCCCCGGTAAGCCTGCGTTCCTCGACCAGAAAACCACGACCGTCAGCGCGCGAACCCGTCGAACAGCTTCAGCGCCTCGTCCAACGTCGTGAACGGAATGTCGGCTTGGACGTCTACCAGTGCCGCCTCGCGCCGCACCTCGATGCCGTCATAAACCTTCAACAACTCCCGCTTGTCCTCCGGCACGGAAAACCGGCCGATTCCGACCAGACCCTTCAGAGCCGTCTGAACCTGGTTCGCATCGGCTTCATTGGCAAACTGTGCCCTGGCGCTCACCTTCAGTCCGCGCCGCAGATCGAATCCGGCGGCCAGGCTCCGCACACTTTCGAGCGCCCGATCGAGGTTTTGGAGGTTGCCGCGTTCCGGCAGGGCCAGGTCGCCGGGACCGCCCAGCATTACCCCCCAGACCTGACAGCCGCGCGGCACCGATTCCGTCAGATCCATTAGCTGCTGCGGAATAGCGCCCTTGCCGCCGCGCAGGTCGATCACCCGCCGGACAGCTTCCACGTCGCCGGCGGCGGCGGTGTCGCCATCCAGAAACGCCACGCCGAACTGCCGATTACCCCAGATCGTGACGCCGTTGTGGGCCGATCGTTCGGCGCCGTCGCCGCGGAGCCGGTCTTCGATTTCGCCGCGCTTGAAATCGCCCCGCACCAGCGCCACCGAATCCTTGCCGTTGTTGGCAATCAGAAACTCCTTGAGGTCTTCCCGCGGGTCCAGCCCGGATTCGGTCCGGAACCGGTCGAGCATCGGCAACTCCCGTTTCGCGAGGTACTTCTCGTAGACGGGCGTCTGGCGAAGCGCCTCGATACTGCCGCCGTAGAGGCGGATGGTGTCGGCGGGCACCAGCGAGTCCAGAGTGCTGTCGATGCCGAGCGGGCCCGAGGTCCGGCGGGAACAGGAAATAGCGGCCAGCGAGACCAGCAGTAGAGCGGTGTATCGTGTCACTAGAAATCCCTCCGATGAAAGATCCACAGCGCCCAGCCGAGGCATGCCGCGCCGAACAGCGCCGAGGTCCAGACGGGCATCAGCCCGCCGGCCGGCTGACCCGAAACAAGCCGCTGCGTCATCACCGCCAAATCCGACACTTTCGGCAGAAGGTAGTACAGCCCGCTCCACAACTCACGCGACCACTCGGAGTTGAGCAGCCGGTTCGCCAGATCAGTCTGCGCCAGAATCGGGCTGACGATCATCATGGCCACGGCGATCATGGTGGCCAGTGCGGCGCTCTCCCAAGCCACGCCCACCAGCACCACGACGCACAACAGAACCGCGAACAGGAACAGCGTGATGGGAATGGTCCACAGAAAGCTCGGCGACCAGATCCCGGTCTTCCAGCCGAAGATCAACCACACGCCAACCACCAGCCAGACGGTATTGACCGCGACGACCAACAGGTTCCCCAGGTACCGGCCGAGCAGCAGATGGCTTCGTGAGACCGGTTTGGATAGCAGCAGTTCGACGCGTCCCGGTTCGAGTAATCCCGGCGTCAATCCGGCCGAAGCGAACACGGCGAGAAACATCCCGAAGCTGTACAGGAAGCCGGCGATGAAACCGTACGTGTTGCGCACCATCCTGTCCACGTCGGCCTGGCCGCCGCCGCCGATGCCGAGCAGCGAAATGGTGGCCGTGGCGCCCTCGACGATGTCGATTTTCAGTAGGAACAGAAAGAACAGGACCATCGCCGTGGACAGCCCGAAGAGTCCCCAGAAGATCTTGCGCGCCATGGCCTCGCGGAACGTATCCCGCACCAGCGCCGCCGTGGCGATGGCGAAGACGGCCGCCGGCGGGCGGGGCGCGGCGATGGCGTCAGCCATTGACCGCCCTCACAAAGACTTCTTCGAGCGTGTTGGCCGCCGGGGCCATCGACTCGATCTCGACTTGGTTGGCGCGCAGCAGATCGAGCGCCTCGTTGGCCTGCTCGCGGGTGGCGAAGCGGAGGTCGACGAACCCGTTGCGCGAGGCGACATTGGACGCGCGAGCCGCCATCGCTGCCCGAAGGCCTTCGGGCAGCGCGTGTACAGTGAGGCGGTAGCCCTTGTCCTGCGTCAGCGTCCTGACGTCGCCGGTCAGCACCACGCGTCCAAGATTGATAATGGCAACTTCGCGGCAGAAGGCTTCCACTTCAACCAGCAGATGCGAGTTCAGGAAAATCGTGACGCCCTCGGATTCCAGCCGCTGCAGGATCCCGCGGATGTGAACGCGCCCTACCGGATCGACGCCGTCGGTGGGTTCGTCGAGTATCAGCAGCCGGGGCCGGTGCAGCATCGCCTGCGCGAGTCCGACGCGCTGCAACATGCCCTTCGAGTACTTGCCGAGGCGCACGTCGCCCCATTTCTCCAGTCCCACAAGCTCCAGCAACTCCGGAATGCGGCGCTTCCGTTCGGCGGCGTCCATACCCGAAAGCGACCCGTAGAGGTCCAGCATTCCGGCACCGGTGAAGTAGGTGGGGAAGCGGTGATTCTCCGGCAGGTATCCGACCGGCCGGCGGGCCTCGGGCAGCCGGCAGTCGGCGCCGAACACGCGCGCCGATCCAGCCGTCGCATGGGTGGCCGACAGCAGCATCTTGACGAACGTGGTCTTGCCGGCTCCGTTCGGACCGAGCAACCCGAACGTCGTCCCGCGCGGGATGCGCAGTGTGATGCGGTCAACGGCGCGGACCTCGCGCCGGCTCCAGCGGGCGCGAAAGACCTTCACCAGACTATCGGCTTCAATCGCGTAATCGGACATGCCAGCTATACCGGGATACGGAGACGCGCGGCGCGGGGTTCCTTCCCGATTATGGCAAACTACGGGTTCCGCCCATGCGCGTCGACGCCGCCACCGGATTCGTGGACCGAAGCCGCTTCGCTCACGGTTGGCTCGCCGGAGCCGCCGCGCACATGCAGCGCGACTTCACGCCCGAGCAGCTTTGGCGTATCCTGGCGCGCAATCGCTTCGAGGGCTGCGTGACGGCGGCGCTGCTCGATCAGCCGGAGGAGGTCGATTGGCTGCTGGGTCTGGCTTCCGCGCACGATTTCGTATTGGGTGTGGTTGGTGGCGGCGGACCGGCCGATTGGGACCGCTGGCAGCGCGAGACGGCGTTTCGCGGCGTTGTGCTTGAAGCGCCCGATACCGACGCCGCCGGCGAAGCGGCACGCCGGGGACTGGCCATCGAGACCACCGGCTGCGCGGCAGCGGCCAAACTCGCCGAGGATCTGCCCGAAGCCCAAATTAGCCTCGCGCACATGGGACGGCCCTCTTGGCGGCCCGAGGACTTCGCGGTATGGGCGAGCGCGATGGAAGACCTGGCGCGGGCGCCAAACGTGTACGTCAAGATCAGCGGCCTGATTAACGATGCCGGTCCGGAGGGCTGGCGAGCCGCCACCTACAGGCCGTGGATCGACCACCTAATTGGCCATTTCGGGCCGGACCGCCTGATGTACGGCTCGGATTGGCCGCGCTGTATGCACAGCGGCACGTGGAAGGAGCATCTTGCCGCCTTCACCCAGGCGATGGGTGCGCGAACCGAGGAGTTTCGCGAGAAGATTCTGGGCGGGACCGCGGCGCGATTCTACGGGTTCGGCTCCTGAACCGGCGACGCTAGTCCTGAGCCTGGTGTACCTGGCACTGCTGGCACGTCCGGTATATGCTCTAATGCGTGATTACAGGGTTGGAGTTGGGAGCCGGACCGGCCGCCGCCGTGTCATGAAGGAAGGACTGCAGAGATGATCATTCTCCCCAAGAGCGTCATTGATAAGCGCGAGAAGATTCTCCGCCAGTGGGAGCGCGGATCGATCGATTCCGCCAGTGCCTTCGAGCGTTTGCTGGAGTTGGTGCCCGACGATGAATTCGCTCTGCTCCATTTGGGCGCAACCAGGGCGGAGGCTGGCGATCTGGATGGCGCCGTGGAGTTGCTCTGGCGCTCCATCGAAGCCAACCCCTGCCAATGGCAAGCTTATCTCGAACTTGGCCAATGGCTCGAGAAGCAACCAGGTTCCGAAGCCTTGGCGCGTGGGGTGGCCGAGCTCGGGTTCCGCAATCTCCTCCTGGACCCGGCGGCGATCGAAAAACTCGAAGACCTACCGTTTCCGGCTTTTGCCGGCGAAGACGACGAGGGCGATGACGACGAGTTCGAC
>CAYPUQ010000054.1:11739-20883 GCA_964413655.1 uncultured Solibacteraceae bacterium
CTTCACAAGCGAGACCTGGAGCCCCCCGATGTGACGGTGCGGCTCCGCCCGTACCGCCTGCTCCACATGATGCGGAAAGCGGAGGATCTGGACCGGGAAGGCGTGAACACGCTCCTGGCGGCGGGCGTTTCTATGGTCCCCGTGTTGTTGGGAGCGATTCGGGCGGTGGCCCGAGGGATCGTCGAGGATGAAGGCACCGCGCTGCCGGAGAATTCGCTGGCGCTCTTGGGTGAGTTAGCTCCGGCCTCCATCGTCCCGGACCTGTTGGCGGCCGTCGCCATCGACGACCTTGATATCGCGGGCTGCGCGGGTTGGGCGCTGGACCGGATCGCCCAGCGGGACCCGGACGGCGTGCGCGAGGCCATGATGCAGGCCGCGCCGAACCTGAATGCGGAGGATCGGCTCGGGTTGATGCTCCGGCTGGCGCGGGCGCCGGAGCTGGATTCGGACTGCGTCGTGATCGAGAACTTGGCGCGCAATCTGGACACGCTCGACCGCGAGACCGTCACCATGATGATGCCGGTGCTCGTGAGCTTGCCTTTCGCGGTGAAAGGACGCGCCGGCGGCGCGTTGGCCCGCTCCATTCTGCGCCGGAACGGCTCTCTGGTTTCCGGCAAAGTTCGCGCCGAGTGCGAGGCGATTATCGAAGGGTTGACCGAATCGGGAGCACCACCGCCGCTGCCCGCCGCGGAGCCGCCGGACTGGTCGGTATACGACATCTGCGGCGGCCAAGCCACCTGGGACGCCGGCGAGGACGAATTCGAAGAATCCGGCGACGACGATTTTCCCGAGCCGGTCCACCGTGCGCCGGCGCTTGGCCGCAACGATCCCTGCTGGTGCGGTAGTGGAAAGAAGTACAAGAAATGCCACCTGGATGCCGACCGGGAACAGGAACGGGAGCGGGAGCGGGAGTCTTTCCTGGAGGAGCCCGCCGGCGAGTTCAACGCTCTGCGCCGCCGCTTGGGCGCTTTTCTTAACGAGGTAACCACCGAAGCCGAGCGGATGGACGCGAGCCGGGAATTCAAAGGCGGCGATCTGCCCGGCGAAGAGGCGGACGCGACCGCGTTAACGGACTGGCTGGTCCACGACTGGACGCCGCCGAGTCTTCCGCATGGGATCATGCAGGAGTTCCTGCGCCGCCACGACCGCAGCCTGACGGCACCGGAGCGCGATATGGTCGAATCCTGGTCCAGGAGCTTCGTCGGTCTCTACGAGATTCGGGAGCTTCGGCCGGGTGTCGGCCTTCAGCTCAAGGACCTGATTTCGGGGAAGGATCTGTTTGTCCACGATATCCGCTTGTCACGGGAGGTCGTGCGATGGGACGGCTTGCTGGTGCGCGTTGTGGAAGGGGAACGGGGTCTGGAGCTTGCCGGCGTCGGGCTGGCGGTTCCGCGAAAGCACCTGGACGCGTTCCGCGACTGGCTCGTGGAAGACCGTAGGCAACGGCGATTGCCGTGGCGCGAGTACTTCAAACAGAACCTGCCGCGTATCCGCCGGCGCCCGGATCAGTTGGGCCGGGAATGGATCGAATCGCTGCAATTAACCAATCACGACGGCGAATTGATCGTCGAGACAAAGGCGTACTATGAGGTTCTTGACCCGGAGGCGCTAATCGGCGCTCTGAACCGCCAGGAAGCGTTCAGCACCGAGGAGGAAGGCAAGCACTACGTCTGGCTGAAAGGCTCCCCAGCGGAGGAGGGGCGAACGGTTTTGGCGCACTTTCGCCTCGATGGCGCCGTTCTGGAGGTACAGACCAACTCGCGGGAACGCAAAGAACGAGTTCGGAAGCTGCTGGAAAAGATCGCCGGGGGCCCGGTCCGGCACTTGCGCGACGAGGTAACGTCGCTCGAAGAAATGAAGCGGGAGATTCTGGCGAACCCGCCGGACCCGGCGAAGCCGATCCCGCCCGAGACCCTGATCTTCCTGCAGCGGGAAATGGAGAAGCACTATTTCTCCTGGCCCGATCAGCCGCTTCCGGCGCTCGGCGGGAAAACCGCGCGGGAAGCCGTTAAGACCGCCGGGGGACGCAGCCAGGTGATTGAACTGCTCCGGGAGTTCGAGAACGGCGAGGAGCACAATCGCCGCGCCGGCCGGCCTTACTTCGACGTCGGCCGCCTCCGCGCCGAACTGGGTTTGGAGAAGAAGGGCGTCTCGGCCAAAGTGCAGTAGCCGCCGCGCCTCGCCGGCAGAGTGAAAGCGTGGGGCGGACGCCCTCGTCCGCGGACGGCCCTCTGGCCGGGCCTCGGGCCGAACGTTACCGGCTCGAAAACAAACTGAGCAACCCGCCGAGCGCCTTGCCGAGACGATCGGCCGACACCGATTCGGGAAGCGGAATCGTCAGCGACGGACGGCCGGTTTTCGGGTGTGGCGCGACAAAGGAGTGCAAGCCCCCGGTCGCCTGCCCGGCGCGCGGCGCGGCGGCGAGACTTTCGAGGAAGCGCACCCCGGCCTCGAACAATCCGGCCGCGGCTTCTTCGACGGCCGGTCGTGCGGCGGCGGGCTTCTCCTTCGGGGCGGGCGCGGGTTCCGGCTCGACCGCCGGCTCCGCGGCGAAAACCTCCTTCACCGTCTGAAGCACGCTCTTCCGTCCCAGCGCGGCGAAGCTGACCTCCCCCGCCGGCGAATCGAATACGCCCGCGAACAGCGACTTTTTCAGCTTCAGCGTCTCCCAAACCCGTTCCTCGATGCTGCCGCCGGTGAGCAAGTGAATCACTTGAACAGGCCGCGACTGGCCCATTCGATGCACGCGGCCGATCCGCTGTTCCAGCCGCGCGGGATTCCATGGCGGCTCGAAGTTCACCACCGCCGAGGCGCTCTGCAAGTTCAGACCGGTGCCGCCGGCGTCCGTTGACAAGAACACCCGGCAGTCGGGATTGCGGCGGAACTCTTCGATCAGCGCGCCGCGCTTCCGCGACGGAATCTGGCCGTGCAAGGAAACAAATCCAATGCCAAGCTTCTCGAGTTCCTTTCCCGCCAGCCATGTCATTCGCTCGAATTCGCTGAAGACGACAACCTTGCGCTCCTCCTCGATCGTCAACTCGCGGATGATCTCGCGGAACTCGGCCAGCTTCGGCGAAACGTGGGTTTCCTTGTCGAATAGAAAAGTGGAATTGCAAAGCATCCGCATGTTCTGGATGCAACACAGGATCCGCCGCAGATCGATCTCCGATAGCCAGCCCTGCCGCTCCCACTTCTTCATGATGCGGCCGAGAATGTCGCTTTGCTCCCCGTAGGGTTTCGCCTGTTGCGGCGTCATCTCCACGCGAAAGATCTGGTCGGTCCGCGGCGGCAACTCGGTGAGAACCTCCTTGCGGGTGCGGCGCAATAGGATCGGCTGGAGTTGCTGATGGATGCGGTCGAGGCCGCGGTAGCCAATGAGGCGGCCCTTCTCGTCCTCCATCCGGTGTTCCTGCAGGAAGCGGAAGGCTGGACCGAGCCGGCGCCCGTCGACGAACTCTACCACCGAGAACAACTCCTCCAGCTTGTTCTCGAGCGGCGTTCCCGTCAGCACGAAGGCGTAGCGGCTCTTGAGCTGCTTGATCGTCTTGGCGGTGACCGTGGTCCAGTTGCGAATGCGCTGGGCCTCGTCAAGGATGATCAGATCCGGCGCGAGGCGCTGCACTTCGGCCGCGTCCTTGACTACCAGTTCATAGCTGGTCAGGTTGAAGAAGGCCGGCGCGGCATAGAGCTTTTTGCGCCGCGGCATGGACCCGTCGATCACCTGCGCCGATTGGCCGGTGAAGCGTTCGATCTCCGTTTTCCACTGGTACTTCACCGAGGCGGGCGCCACCACCACCACGCGCTCGATGCCCCGGCGCCGCCGGAGCAGTTCCGTGGCTGCCAACGCCTGAACCGTCTTGCCAAGCCCCATGTCGTCGGCTAACACGGCGCGGCCCCGGCAGGCGGCGAAGATGGCGCCGCGGATCTGGTAGGGCAACAGCGCGGTCTTGAGGATGCCGGCCAGCGGGTCCTTGCCCTTCGCCAGTTGCGCAAGCAGCTTTCGCTCCTCCTGGAGCCCCCCTGCGATTTCGTTCTCGCGGTCGACGTGATCGAGAACGTCGGTGTAGACTACCGTGCGGTCGTCGATCTGGCGAAGGCCCTCCAGCAGCTCGTTGAAACCGGCGAGCGAACCGGGACGCAGGAGGCCCGCGTCGTCGAAGTGCCGCTCGGCCAACTCGCGGAGTTCGGGGGAAGGTTGCGCCGGCAGCCGAAGCCGGATTCCGATGCTTTCGCCGTAGTGCAGCGACAGCGAAGCGCGGGCGCGGACGTACTGCTTGCGGTCGAGCACGCGGCCGTGCCGCTCGCGGAGCCGGATGAGTAGCGCCTCGACGTGTTTGCACGTGCCGAGTGTGTTGACCGCGAAATCGGGGCAGGAACAGTAGTTGTCGAACAGACCAGGTCCGCGCATCGCAACCCGGTAGATCCGGCCACTGGCGGACTTCACCCGATAGTCCCCATATGGACCGTCCGTGGGACGCTCCAGAATGCGGGCAATCGCTTCGCGCGCCCGCTCGCGCCGTTCCGTGATTTGTTGCTCGAAAAGCATAATCGATCTCCCAATCTAACAGCGCGGGGAGTGGGGCGGACGCCCTCGTCCGTGGGCCTGCCCCTGGGTCGGCTACGCCCGGGCGAGGTTCTTCAGCAGGAACACCATGTTGGCGGGCCGTTCGGCGAGACGGCGCATGAAGTAGGGATACCAAGCCTCGCCGTAGGGAACATAAAGCCGCAGCCGGAAGTCCTTCTTGACGAGCTTCCGCTGCAGGTCGCGGCGAACGCCGTAGAGCATCTGAAACTCGAAAGTGCCGGGGGCGATGTTGTGTTCGGCCGCGTAGTCGAGGACGGCGCGGATCATGCGTTCGTCGTGGGTGGCAAACGCGGGGTCTGGACCGCCGTCGAGGAGAATGCGGGCCAGCTTCACATAGTTGGCGTCCACCTGCTTCTTGCCTGGGAAGGCGACGGCCGGCGGCTCGAGATAGGCGCCTTTGCAGAGGCGAACCGGAATGCCTTCCCGGCACAATGCGCGCACGTCTTCTTCGCTGCGGTACAAGTAGGCCTGGATGACGGCGCGGACGTTGCCGAAGCGGCCGTGCGCGTCGCGCACGATCTCCAGCGTCCGGTCCACGTAGGCGCTGGACTCCATATCGACCTCGACGCGGCGGCCCGTGGACGCGGCAGCTTCGGCGACCGCCATGAGATGCGCGCGACAGACACTCTCGGAGTGGTCCAGGCCGAGTTGAGTGAGCTTGAGGGAGATGGTGGAGGGGAGTTCCTCGCCGTGGACTTCCCGGAGGGCTTCGAGATAGGAGTTGCGGTTCGCTTCCGCTTCCTCGAGTTGGCGAACGTTTTCCCCGAGGTGGTCGAGCGTGGTTTGAATGCCTTCGCCGCGAAGACGGCGGATGACCGGAATCACGTCAGCGAGACGGTCGCCGGCGACAAACCGCCGGACGACGCGGCGGGTTAATTTCGAGCGCTGGAGCCAGCGCCGGAGCCATTCCTGGCGCGAGAGGAACAGTAGCGTATTCCGCAGGAGCATGGAGCGCGCCGTGCACGGCCCTCCACCTTCATCTTAGCGGGCGCGCGGGCAAAATCGCGGAACGGCAATACTGGGGAGCATGTACTCGCGCGATCGACTCGCCGGCGATTTTCGCGATCTTTGCGTTGCCCCGAGCGACACCGTCATGGTGCATGCATCGGTGCGCGCGGTGGGTGAAATCGCTGGCGGGCCGGATCAGATCCACCTCGCCCTCAAACAGGCGCTCACGGCCGGCGGCACGCTGATGATGTATGCGAGTTGTCCGGCCTACTACGACGAGGTCGGGCGCGGACACCTGACAGCGGAACAAGAGCGGGAGATCCTCGAAAAGCTTCCCGCCTTCGACCCACTGACCGCCAGGTCGGAGCGCGACAACGGCACGCTCGTCGAGTTCCTTCGCACGTACCCGGGATCCCAGGTCAACCCGCACGTGGCGCGCTTCGTCTTTTGGGGCAGGCAAGCCGGATACCTGATCTCGGAACAGCCGTGGAACTACGCATTCGGCTATGGCTCGCCCCTTGATCGCTTCCTTCAACTCGACGGCAAGATCCTCCTGCTCGGGTGCGATCACGACACCGTGACCTTCCTCCACTACGCCGAACACATCGTCGATGTTCCCGGCAAGCGTGTGGCGCGGTTTCGCGTGCCGGTCGAGGAAGGCGGCATTTGCGTCTGGCGGGAAATGGAGGAGTTCGACACAGCGGAGGTCGCTCACCCCAATTGGCCCGCTCGCCTGTTTGAAGAACTCGTGGACGGATATCTTGCAGCGGCGGACAACCGCGGCGGCTTTGTGGGTAACGCACGAAGCTTTCTCTTCCCGGCGCGCGAACTGCTGGATTTCTCTCTGCCGAGGATGAAAGCGGCCGCGGTGAACGGGCCGGCGCCGGAACCTCAGGCAAAGACGCAATAGGAGGCGTAACCGAGCGCGCCGCCCAGGATGGCGCCTGCGACGACATCGCTCAGGAAGTGCATGCCCAGCATCACGCGCGACACGGCGACGCTGAAAGCGCAGAACACGACGCCGGGCATCAGACCGGGTAGAAACAATCCGGCGGGAATGGCGACGGCGAAGGCGGTGATGGTGTGGCCGGACGGGAACGAGAATTGATCGGGCGGCAGGAGCGTGGCCCAGCAGTGGGGGGCCACTTGGCACGGGCGGCGCCGGCCGGTGAGACGCTTGAGCCAGAGAAAGAGGACAATGCCCGCGGCAGTGGCCACGGCCATCGCGGCAAGCGCCCGGAGCCCTTCGCCGCCGCCGAAAAGAAACACGAGCAGTCCAAGCGCATACCAGAGCCAGCCATCGCCGCCGCGCGTCGCGCACACCATCCACAGCCGCACCCAGCGCGGAGCGCTCCAGCGATTCACCCGGCGCATCAGCCGGTGGTCCCGCGTTGCGATGTACTCCAGCATCTCGTGAGCCACCGGCCACGGGCTGCGCAGCACAGTCCGCATCAGGCCGCCGCTCCTTCGCGCGCTCGCTGCGCATCGAATCCCAAAGCCGCGCGAGAACCATGGGCTTGCGCCACGGCGCGCGCCCAGCGGCCAGCGAATGCCGTCTCGTGCAGGTGGTTTAACAATGTGACGGCGGGAAGCGCGAACAGTGCCGGGGCCAGCGCAAGCGCCCAGGCCCTCTCGCGCATCAGTTCCCGGGCGATAGTCAGGATGTCGCGGGTGAGTTTCCAGTAGCTGCCACTGACCCCGTGGATGCGTGTCCAACCGTGACGGAGTCCAGCGAGAAATTCGGCTTCGGTGCGCGCACCGGGCACTTCGGTCCAGGCCGACGCCAGCCCGCCGAGGGTATGCGAGTCGCTGCCGGCTACCGCCGTCTTGCCCGAGTACTGAGCGAAGCGGGCCGCGGCGGCGTTCGACAGCCGCACCATCGACGCGTTGAGCACCTCGACCACCGGAAACTCGCGTTCGAACCACTCGAAGTCTTCCAGCGTGCGGCGGCCCGTGAGTCCGGAGTAGATGTGATTGATGCCAAATACAACGTTCCGTTCGTTGAGGTAGGCGAGGAAGGCGGGCAAGTCGGAGCGGCGGCGCTGGATCTCGATGTGCTGCCGCTCGTCGATCCCGTACACGGCGACGTGCGCTTCCGAGCCGGAAGGTAGAATGCAGGTGACCTCCTCCGACGCGAAGAAATCCGGGTAGCGCGAAAGCGACGCGGCGGCGTCCATGGAATCATGGTCGGTGACGGTTACCAGGTTCATGCCCCGGACCTTGAGGGTTTCGTACACGGCCTCGGGTTGGTTGTAGCTTTCGCGGCAAAAGCGGCGCGCGATGGGGATGGTGCACATGCCGGAGTGCACGGTGTGGACGTGGAGGTCGCACCTCATGACCCCGTTATAGGAGCGAAACGGTTACAGCGCGGTGACGGGTGGGAAAAACATTTATGAATCTTTGTGTTCCGAGCTTGATTTTAAGCGTCGCCTCTGGTTTAGCTGGATAGACCGTTGACAACGCATGCGCCTCGACTTTCTCTACTTCAACGCCGGCGCCGGCCACCGCGCCGCCGCGACCGCCCTGAAAGATGTCATCGAACGGCAACAGCGCCCGTGGCGCGTGAATCTCGTGAACCTGAACGACGTTCTCGCCCCGACGGACGTGTTCAAGAGGCTGACCGGAATAGGGCTCGAGGATCTGTACAATGCGCTGCTGAAGCGCGGATGGACGCTCGGCATGAAACAGATGCTGCCGCCGATGCACGCGGTGATCCGAATGTATCACGCGCAGGCGGTTCGCCTGATCGAGGCGCATTGGCGGGCGAACGCGCCGGACATGGCCGTGTCGCTGATACCGAATTTCAACCGGGCGCTGCTGCAGGCGCTACGGCGCTGCCACCCGGCGGCCCCGTTCGTCACGATCCTGACCGATATGGCGGACTATCCGCCGCACTTCTGGCTCGAACGGCAACCGCAGTACGTGATCGGCGGGACCGAGCGCGCGGTGGAACAAGCGCTGGCGATGGGCCATCCGCCGGACCGGGTTTTCGGCGTTTCGGGCATGATCTTGCGGCCAGGCTTCTATGATGTGCCGCCGGTGGATCGCGCGGCCGAACGCGAGCGGGTGGGTCTGCGGCCGGACGCGCCGGTGGGGCTGGTGATGTTCGGCGGACAGGGGGCGCCGGCGATGGTAGGGATCGCGAAACGGCTGGGGCGCGTCCCTCGGCCGCTGCAACTGATTCTTGTTTGCGGCCACAACGAACGGCTCGCGGCGAGGCTGCGGAGTCTCCGGGTCGGAGTTCCGATGCATGTCGAGGGCTTCACGAAGGACATCCCGCGGCTGATGCAGATCGCGGATTTCTTCGTCGGCAAACCGGGGCCGGGGAGCATTTCCGAGGCCGTGGCGATGGGGCTGCCGGTAGTCATCGAGCGGAATGCGTGGACGATGCCGCAGGAGCGGTTCAACGCCGACTGGGTACGGGAGAAGGGCGTCGGCGTGGTGTTGCGGAGCTTCCGGGAAATCGGCGAGGCAGTGGACCGAATGCTCGCCGGGGACGCGCTGGAAGAATACCGCCGTCGGGCGGCGGCGATTCAGAATCGGGCGGTGTTCGAGATCCCGGAGATTCTGGATGAGATTACGAGGCGGGCTCCTCTGGCGGGGTGAGCCTC
>CAYPUQ010000055.1:0-20773 GCA_964413655.1 uncultured Solibacteraceae bacterium
GCGTGGCGGCGGGCGTTTTCCGAAGTGGGCTATTACCATTGGCGCGGTGCATGACCGCTCACGCGGAGGCGGTTTAAACTCTACGGAAGATGCTCGGCCCCCGCGCGGATGGCCGCGACCCCGCTGTGGCTCAATCCGTTTGCCATCAACCGCTTGATGGGCCGGAAATGTTTTGCGAATTTCGGTGACCTTCAAACATTAACGTTTTTTCTTGACAGATCCAGTGCAATCCGTAGAATGGGGTGCAGGAGGGCTTTTTATGCAGAAGACTTGGCTGGCCATCCTGCCTGTTTGCGGCACTGTCCTCAACGGGTGCCAATCGGTGGATATCCGGTCCGCTGACGCCCCCCCCCCAACTCACCGCGTGCTCATGACGACACCGTCCGGTGAAGCGTTGACTGATTTCTTCGCCGGCGTGGAACCGGATCTCCGGAAAGCGGAGCTGTTTCGTACTTCGGCTGGCAATCTGATAGGTAGTTGTTCCCAGGGAAAGGGAGAGTCTTTCCTGCGCAGAGCCGGTAGCTTGCTTGGCATTGCTTCAACAGTGCATGCTTCTCTGTGCCCCGGCTCGTCAGATCCTCCATGCCTTGGGTGCAACCACTATCCCTATACGGCTGACTGTAGCGGGGGGTGTGGTGGTGGAACTTATACGCTTCCGAACCAGAACTGGGAATACCAATGTAGTGGAACAAGGGATAGTTCCACGTATCAGTGCGCCTTGCAGTGCGGATGTAACGTCGAGCACTGCAGCAATGGATCGGCATGTGGATGCTAAAGAAGAAAATAAGGAGAGAAGAGGAGACATTTCCATGCATCGCAATATTTCTTTTCTGAGCAAGGTCCTTATCGTGGCCGGTGCCGCCTTCCAGTATGCCACTGCCCCTGCCGCCTCGATTTCCCTCGTTCCGGCGGGCCAGTCTTCGTATGAGGTCGATGTCGGCGGCAAACCGATGCCGTACTGGAATAATGGCGCCTTGGCGGTGTTGGACCTTATCGCGGACACCGCTCCGCCATCGGTCAGTCTTTTCGACAGAGAGGGGCGAAAGGTCTCCACGCGCGCATTTCCGATCCCTGGGGCCGTCCACACGACCGTGCGACACTTCATCCATGGGCCGGATGGTTCTATCGCGCTCTGCGGCAGCGTCCTGGGCAGCGAGGGGCGCGGGACCGGCTATCTCGGATGGATCTCAGCGGATGGCGCCACAATCCAGATCGTGCGCCCAGCCCCTTATTCCGTCACCAGAGTCGCTTTCGCCTCGGACGGGACCATCTGGACCACCGGCATCGAGGAACGAAACTTCAGTGCGCCCGTCTTCCGCCGCTTTGACCGGTCGGGAGAAATGCTCGGAGCCTTTTTGCCTGGAACTGAGTTTCGAAACTACCCTTCGTCGTTCATGTCCTCAGTCAATGTCTTTGGAACGATCGGCGACCATGCCGTCTGGTACTCTCAGCGCGAGGGTGAACTTGTGGAGGTTTCGCCCAGCGGCGAGGTACGCCGGACCCCGGTTCTGGCACTGCCGGACGGCGAGGCCGAAGCGGGGTTCGCGATCACGGAGGACGGCGAGATCTTCGTGAGTTCGAGGGGAAATTCGAGTGCGAGTCTATCGCGGCTGGATCGCGGTCTGCGGGCATGGGTTCCGGTGGTGCACGACAATTGGTCCGGTCAGACGCCGCGCCCGTCGTTGTACCTATACGGCGCCGAGGGAAATACTCTCGTTGTCCGGGACTACCGCAGTCCCACCCGCTATCTGAAATACTTCACCGTCCAATGATTAGGAGTCGGACAGAACACTCACACGTATGATTCGCTCTTCCCGCCTCCGGTGGCAGGGCGATGAAGACGTTTCCACGCTTTGCCGGCGCCGGACGTCACCGTAAGTAGATTGCAGATCGCGAAGAAAGGCGCTTCCAGGGCCAAAACAAGAACGGCGCCGGCACAAATCGTGCCGCAAGGCGCAGCGTTCGCCGCCACTCCACCCTGGTTCCGGCGGGCCAGTCCTCGTAGGAGGTTGACACACGTGGCACGATCGGCGATCGCGCTGTTTGGTATTCCAGTCGCGAAGGCGAACTGGTCGAGATTGGCCTGACGGCGAGGTGAACAGGATTCAGGGACTCTACCTGCCCGACGGCGAGGCTTGGCAGCTTCTTGGATCGTCAACGGTGTCGGTGCGGCTACCTTGGATGGATCTCAGCGGATGGCGCCGTGCAGGTCGGGCGCACAGACCATCTCGCCGTTACCAGAGTCGCTTTCGCATCGGACGGAACCATTTGGACCACCGGTATCGAGGAGCGATGCTTCAGCACCCCGATCGTCCGCCGCTTTGACAGATCGGGGAAAATGCCGGAGCATTCGTGCCTGGAACCGAGTTTCGAGAGTCTCCCGTCGTTCATGTCGCAGGTGAACCTTTTTAGGGCGATCAGTGATCGGGCTGTCTGGCATTCGCGGCGCGAAGGTGAATTGGTGGAGGTTTCGCCAGATGGCGAGGTGAGCAGGATTTGCCTCGCACTGCCGGATGGCGAATCGGACCAGGGATTCGCGATCACCGAAGACGGCGAGATCTTCGTGAGTTCGCAAGGAAGTTCGAGTGCGAGTATTTCGCGGCTGGATCGCAACCTTCGGGCGTGGGTTCCGGTTTTCCGCGAGAGCCGACCCGGACAGGCTCCACGTCCGGCGCCGGCGGAAATACTCTGATTGCGCGAGACAGCGACGGCCGACACCTGAAGTTCTTCGAAATCCAGATGGTGGAGGGTTAATACCCTTCTTCACGAAGCCGGTCAACTGTGAGCCCCGAACCGCCCGGGCGCATGCCCGTCACCAGCTTCTCGACATACTTCGCCAGCACGTCGCACTCGATGTTGATGCGGTCCCCCGGACGGCGCTGCTTCAGGTTCGTGTTCTCGTAAGTGTGCGGAATGATGGTGACCGCCAGGACGCCGCCCTCGATCTCCGCGATCGTCAGGCTGATGCCATCCAGCGCCACCGACCCCTTGAACACTAAGTAGCGGTCCAATTCGTCCGGGACGCGAAGACGCAGCCACCAGTTGCCGTTACCGAGAGGATCGAGCGACACCAGTTCACCCGTGCCGTCAACGTGACCCTGCACGATATGACCGCCCAGGCGGCCGGATGGCGAGAGCGGGCGTTCAAGATTGACGACAGCTCCGGCGCGCAGGTCGCCGAGCGAGGAACGGCGGAGAGTTTCCGGCGCCACATCGGCGGCGAACGACCCAGCAGTCAGGTCCACGGCGGTAAGGCAGACGCCGTTGACGGCGACACTCGCGCCCGGAGCGGCGTCTGAGACCACAGTAGAGCAGCGGACTCGCAGGCGGGAGCCTGCCTCGCGCGGCTTGATCGACTCCACGGCGCCCAGTTCCTCGATGATGCCGGTGAACACGTCAGAAATCCTTCACAACCCACGCCTCGACAGCGAATTCCTGCTCGGTGATCTGGTGGACGGCGAGGTCGCGGAAGAGAATGGCGTCGGTGCGGCGCAGGCGTCCGGCGCCGCCCGCGACCGGGAGCGAATGCAGCCCGCCGAGGATCTTTGGAGCGTAATAAAAGAAGATCTTGTCGGCTACGCCGGATTCGAGAAACGCCCAGTTGACTTTGGATCCGGCTTCGATCATCAACGACAACACCTTGCGGCGCGCCAGATCTTGCAGCAGAAGGCGGAGGTCGACGCGGCCGCCCGCGCCGTCGAAATGAGCCACCTCGACACCTTTGGCCGTGAGGGTGCGGCGGCGTTCCGGCGACGCGGCCGACGTTGTGGCCACCAGCAGATCCTGGTCGCGCGCCGACCGCACCATTTGCGAATCGAGCGGGATGCGGAGCTGTGAGTCGAGCACAACCCGCAGCAACGGGCGGCTGCGCGGCAAACCGGTGCGGTCGGTGAGCAGGCAGTCGTCGGAAAGCACCGTCCCGATGCCGGTGAGAATCGCGTCGGAAGCGTGACGCAGCTTCTGCACATGACGGCGCGCCCGTTCGGAGGTGATCCACCCTTCGTTGTCTTCCGGCGCGGCAATCTTCCCATCGAGCGTCAGGGCGGACTTGAGTATTACCAGTGGCCGCCCCGTGCGCATGAAATGCACGAACGCCTCGTTGAGGCGCTCGGCCTCGCGAGTGAAGTCCGTGCAAATCTCGACTTCGATCCCGGCACCGCGGAGCTGGGTAAATCCCTTGCCAGCCACGAGCGGATTCGGATCCTGCATGGCGGCGACGACGCGGGCGACGCCGGCCTGGATGAGGGCGTCGGCGCACGGGCCGGTGCGGCCTTCGTGCGCGCAGGGTTCGAGGCTGATGTAGAGCGTCGACCCGCGGGCGCGCTCGCCAGCCTGTTCGAGGGCAAGGATCTCGGCGTGCTTCACACCGCCATAGGTATGGAAACCGCGGCCCGCGACTTCTCCGTCGCGGACGACGAGGGCGCCCACCATCGGATTGGGACTCGTCTGCCCGACGCCCTGGCGCGCCAACTCCAGGGCTTCGCGAATGTAGATGGCATCCATGGGCGTCAAGGTTCGAAGAGGGTATCGATGAAACGTTCGGGCTCGAAGGGTAGCAGGTCGTCTACTTGTTCGCCGACGCCGATGTAGCGGATCGGCAGGTTCAACTCGCGCGTAATCGCCACCACCACGCCTCCCTTGGCAGTTCCGTCCAGCTTGGTGAGGATGATCCCGGTGACACCGGCCGAATCGGTGAACTTGCGCGCCTGTTCCAGACCGTTCTGGCCGGTCGTACCGTCGAGCACGAGCAGGACCTCGTGCGGCGCTTCCGGAACCACGCGCGCGGCGGTGCGGCGCATCTTTTCGAGCTCGGCCATGAGATTCGACTTGGTGTGGAGACGGCCGGCTGTATCGACAATCACGTAGTCGATCCCGCGGGCGCGAGCCGCGTGGACGGCATCGAAGAGAACCGCCGAAGGATCCGAACCCTGCTTCTGGCGAATCACCTCCACGCCCGTACGATGCCCCCAGATCTCGAGTTGCTCGATGGCGGCGGCGCGAAACGTGTCAGCGGCGCAAAGCAGCACCGACCGGTTCTCGTCGCGGTAACGATGGGCCAGTTTGCCGATGGTGGTGGTTTTGCCGACGCCGTTGACGCCGACAACCATGACGACGGCCGGGGGACTCGCCACCCGCGGCAACGGACGCTCGGCGGCCTGCAGAACCTCGACGAGATGTTGGCGGATCAGCGAGCGAAGCTCGGAAGCGTCGTTCACCAGATTGCGGTCGACACGCTGGCGGATACGTTCCAGGATGTCGGCCGCGGTGCGCACACCGATGTCGGCCGAGATCAGGTTGTACTCCAGTTCTTCGAGCAAATCGGCGTCAATCTCTTTGCGGCCCTGCAGGGTGTCCTCCAGGGCATTGACGAAACCGGAGCGCGTCTTCTGAATACCTTGTTTGAGGCGGTCGAGAAGGTTGGATTTTGGGGGCTCGGAGCTACCGAACAGGGTTTGGACCATGGAGACGCGGACTGACTCTCCTTTTCAGTGTAAAGCGATCACTCCGTTCTCGCTGGAGTATAATTCTCGCCTGATGCTTCGTAGCCTTTTACTGTCGATTCTTACCGTCGGCGTCCTCTACGCTCAGCCGAGCCGCCCGACCGTCTCGATCGAGAACCCAGCCGCCGTTCTTGCGATCGACCTGGCCGGCGGTTCTCTGGTCGACTTCCACTTGAAGGACAACGCGCTGAATCCGTTTGCCTGGGAAGAGAAGGGCGATCCGGCGGCGCCGCGGCCGCGCGGACACTTCCTGTGTCTGGACCGGTGGGGCGCCCCGTCGGAGGCCGAGCGTCGCAACAACATGCCGTTTCACGGCGAGGCGGCGCGGGTGATGTGGAAGGTAACCGCGCAACGCGCGGGCTGTGCCGAAATGGAAGCGCGTCTGCCGATGGCGGGAATCTCGGTGCGGCGCGTCGTGCAACTCGCCAACTCCGGCGCCATTGCACGCGTCAGCGAAAGCGTCACCAACACGAATCCGCTCGGCCGCGTCTACAACATGGTGCAGCACCCGACCATCGGGCCGCCGTTTCTCGATGAAACCACGCTGGTGGATGCCAACGCACGAAAGGGCTTCATGCAGTCGAGTCCTTTGCCGAATCCGGAGGAGCCGGCGGTATGGTGGCCGCAAGCCCTGCGGGACGGCGAGACCGTCAATCTCCGCTATCTGCGCGACGACCCCGCGCCGAACGTCGTCTCGTACACCATCGACGAGGAACACGGCTGGACTACGGCTGTCAATCCGGGGCGCGGGCTGCTGGTGGGCTACATCTGGCCGGCGGCGGACTACTCATGGTTCAACGCCTGGCGTCACGTGGAGAATGGAAAGCCGTTCGCGCGCGGCCTCGAGTTCGGCACGACGGGACTTCACCAGCCGTTCCCGGTGCTGATTCGGAAGGGCACTATTTTCGGGCGATCGATTCTTGCCTACCTGGATGCCGACGAGACGGTGGAGCGCTCGTACGCCGTGTTTCTGAGCAAAGCGCCGGCGGATCATCCCGGCGTGGCTCGCGTTGTATTGGAAGACGGTCGCATTGTCGTCAACTCGCGCGGGCGGGGCCGGCTCACCATCGAGACGGACGGGTTACCCGCCGGACTGTTTTAGCGGAGGCAGCACAGCGTCCAGCAGCCTGGCGATCTGCGATTCCGGGAGCCCGCTCTTTTCGATCGCGACCTCGCGAACCGTGCGGCCGGTCTCGAAGGCCTCCTTCGCGATCGCGGCGGCTCGTTCGTAGCCAATCTCGGGTGTCAGAGCCGTCGCCATCGCCAGCGAGTGCTCCACGAGTTCACCGGCCCGCGCGCGATTTGCTTCCAACCCCTCGACGCAGCGCGCGGCGAGGTTCCGGGTGCCGGCACCGAGCAGTTCGATCGAATCGAGCAAGTTGTATGCAATCAGCGGCATCATCGTGTTCAGCTCGAAGTTGCCCGAAGCGCAACTCCAAGTGATCGCGGCATCGTGGCCGGCGACTTGGGCGCAGATCATCAGGACGCTCTCCGCGATCACCGGGTTGACCTTGCCCGGCATGATGCTCGACCCGGGCTGCACCTCCGGCAGGCGCAACTCGCCGATGCCGCCTCGCGGGCCCGATCCGAGCCATCGGATGTCATTCGCAATCTTGGTGAGCGCGACGGCGTAGGTCTTAAGTGCTCCGCTCAGAAAGCACACCGCGTCCCTGGCGGCCTGTGCCTCGAAGTGATTGCGCGCTTCCCGAAACGGGAGGCCGGTGCGTTGGGCGATTCGCTCAATGGTGCGAGCCGCGAATCCAGGAGGCGCGTTAATCCCGGTGCCGATCGCCGTTCCCCCAAGCGGGAGTTCGTAGATCCCATCCAGGGCCGCCCGCACGCGTTCGATGGACGCCCGCACCTGGTGCGTATAGCCTCCGAATTCCTGGCCCAGGGTCATCGGAGTGGCGTCCTGGAGGTGGGTGCGGCCGATCTTGACGACGTCTTGGAAGGCTTCCGCTCGGTTCGCGAGCGCCTCACGGAGGAGTTCCATGGCTGGAAGAAGCTTGCCGCGGATCTCAGAGGCGGCAGCGATGTGAATGGCGGTTGGGATGACGTCGTTGCTGGATTGGCTCCGGTTGACGTGGTCGTTCGGGTGGGCCTTGGCCAATCTGGCGATTACTTCGTTGGCGTTCATATTCGTGGACGTGCCACTCCCGGTCTGGAACACGTCGACGACGAACTGCTCGTAGTACCCACCTTGCGCGATGCCGGTGGAGGCCTGTTCGATCGCCGTCGCCAGGTCCGTCTCCAGTGCGCCAAGTTCGGCATTCACGGCCGCCGCGCAGGCTTTCACGAGGCCGAGCGCCTGAATGAATGCCCGCTGGAGACGATGCGGCCCGATCGGAAAGTTTTGAACCGCTCGCTGCGTCTGCGCGCCATAGAGGGCATCCGCCGCTACGGTTATTTCGCCCAAAGTGTCTCGCTCAATTCGGAAGTCGGATTGCATCGGCCCTCCTGTCCGGCATGGTACATCGCCGGACGCGCCGGAATTGGATGGTACGATGGCGTCTCGCTTATCATGGAGCGGCGGAACCTCCACACCTGCACAACATGACACTCGAATCGCAACTCCTCCTGGTCGCCATCCTGCTGCTCTTCAGCGTGCTCGCCAGCAAGGCGTCCAGCAAGCTGGGAATTCCATCGCTGCTGATCTTCCTGGCGGTGGGTATGCTGGCCGGATCCGAGGGTCCCGGCGGAATCCCGTTCGACGACGCGGCACTGGCGCAGGCGATCGGCGTTGTGGCGCTGGCATTTATTTTGTTCGCCGGCGGACTGGACACCGAGTGGGTCAGTGTGTCGGCCGTGGCCCGGAAGGGGGTCAGCCTCGCCACGCTGGGTGTCGTCGTGACCGCGGTGGCTGTTGGTATCTTCTCAACTTTGGTGCTGGACATCTCCTGGACGGAGGGGCTTCTGCTCGGATCGATTGTGTCCTCGACCGATGCGGCCGCGGTGTTCGCCGTGCTGCGGTCGCGGGGCGTGAGCCTGAAGGGAAGAATCCGCCCACTGCTGGAGTTGGAGTCCGGTAGCAACGATCCGATGGCGGTCTTCCTCACTATCGGCTTCGTCCATCTGCTGACTGTACCGGGGACGTCGCTCGTCGATCTGATCCCCATGTTCCTGCTCCAGATGGCCGTCGGCGCCGGCGCCGGTTTTGCCATCGGGAAGGGTGGGATTGTTTTGCTGAACCGCGTGCGGCTCGAGAGCGATGGGCTTTATCCGGTCATCACGGTTTCATTTGTTCTGCTGACCTATGGGGTCACCTCGCTGCTCAAGGGCAATGGATTTCTGGCCGTGTACCTGGCGGGAATTCTGATGGGCAACGGTGACTTCATCCACAAGAAGAGTCTCATCCGCTTTCACGACGGGTTGGCCTGGCTCATGCAGATCACGATGTTCTTGACGCTAGGCCTGCTGGTGTTCCCTTCGCGGCTCGCGCCTGTAGCCGGCGCGGCGTTACTGATCTCGTTTTTCCTGATGTTTGTGGCCCGTCCACTCGGAGTGTTCCTCAGTCTGGCCCTCTCTCGAATGGCACTACGCAGCAAGGTGATGATCTCCTGGGTCGGTCTGCGTGGCGCGGTGCCTATTATTCTCGCTACGTTTCCCTTGCTGGCCGGACTAGCGAACGCCGAGTTGTTCTTCAACGTCGTCTTTTTCATCGTCCTGACGTCGGTCCTGCTCCAGGGCACAACTCTGACACAGGTGGCGAAGTGGTTGAAGGTCAGGGCGCCCCTGCCGCCACGGCGGGACTATCCCCTCGAGTTCATGCCGGGGCGAAAGACGACTAGTGAGATGGTGGAGATCGTGGTGCCGAAAGATTCGGAGACGGCTGGTAAACAGCTAGTGGACCTGCATCTGCCGAAGTCGACCCTGATCGTGCTGCTGAGCCGCGACGACGTCTTCGTGGTGCCGCGAGGCAGCACCGTGCTGAGGGCGGGCGATCGCCTGCTGGTGCTGGCCGAACGAGAGGAATTGCCACAGCTTCGGAAGCTGATCGGGGCGCGGAGCGAATCGACCGTATCGGCGTTGGGTGGCGACGAAGACGACGAGGAGTGATACCCGCGTGAGCAAGATTTCCAGCGCCAGGTGGGAAGCCTTCCGGATTCTTGCGGATGTCGAGGGCGGGGCACATTCGACCGATCTGCTATATCGCCGGTCCGGCCGTCTGGATCCGCGGGATGCGGGGCTGATGACGGAACTGGTGCTTGGGTGTCTGCGCCGGCGGCGGCAACTGCGCGCATTGCTCGAATCGGCGTCGGGACGGAAGGCGCAGGAACTCGACCCCCAGGTCGTGCTGGCGTTGGAAATGGGAATCTACCAGCTCCGCTTCCTCGATCGGGTGCCCGCTCATGCGGCTGTATGTGAGAGTGTGGAACTGGTGAAGCGGGCGCAAAAAGCGCGAGCGGCGGGGCTGGTGAACGCGGTGTTGCGCAAGATCCGCCGCGAGAAGACTTCGCGGCTCACCGGCGCAATCGAAGTCAGCCTCCCGGATTGGCTGTGGACGCGTTGGGTGGAACGGTTCGGCGAAGCGGCGGCGCGGCGCATCGGTCAGGCGTTCATCGAGCCGGCGGAGCGGTTTGTGCGTGTGGCGTCCGGCGGCGAGGAGGAGGCGCGCGGACTGGGTATGGAGCCTGTCGAGGACGTGCCGGGTTGCTGGGTGGCCCCGAGCGATGCGGGCCGGTTCCGGCACCAGGACGTAGGCGCGCAAGTGGTAGCGGCACTCGTGGAACCACGGCGAGGCGACCGCGTGCTGGATCTCTGCGCGTCGCCAGGCAACAAGACGGCGCAACTGATGGAGAGCGGGGCGTGGGTCGTGGCCGGCGAACGGAGCGGGCGGCGCCTGGCGCCGCTGCTGGACGTGGGATGCCCGCTGCTGCAACTCGACGCCACGAAGCCGCTGCCATTTCAAGCGGTGTTCGACCGCGTGCTGGTGGACGCCCCTTGCTCCGGGACGGGCACATTGGGCCGTAACCCGGAGATCCGGTGGCGCATCCATCCTGAAGACATCGCACGCCAGGCCGAGCGGCAGGAGGCGATGCTAGGGCACGCGCTGGCGGCCTTGAAGCCGGGCGGCCGGCTGGTTTACGCAACCTGCTCGCTCGAGCGGGAAGAAGGCGAAGATGTGGTGGCGAACGTGTTGGCGGAGGCCGGTTCGGGCGTGCGGCTGGAGCGGGAAATCCGGCGGCTGCCGGGACGGGATCGCGGCGATGGTTTCTATGCCGCTGTGCTAACATCGTAAGAGCCCGCAACCGTTTGAATTCCTAATGGTTCAGATTCTTCCATCGATTCTTGCCGCGGATTTCGCAAGGCTTGGTGCCGAGGTGGGGCAGGTAGAGCGTGCGGGTGCGCGCATGCTGCACCTCGACGTGATGGACGGCCATTTCGTGCCGAATATCAGCTTCGGACCGCTGGTGGTCCAGGCGCTTCGCCCCCTGACTAGGTGCGACCTGGACGTGCACTTGATGATTGAAGACCCCGACCGGTACATTCCGGAGTTCATCGAGGCCGGAGCGCAGTCGGTCTCGGTGCACCAGGAAGCCTGCCGCCACCTCCATCGAACATTGCGGTTCATTCAAGGCCTGGGAGCGAAGGCGGGTGTCGTCCTCAATCCGGCGACGCCGGTATCGCTTCTCGAAGAGGTCTACGACGTGCTGGACTTCGTCCTGCTGATGAGCGTGAATCCCGGGTTCGGCGGGCAGCAGTTTATTCCAAGGACGCTGGCGAAGGTGATTGAGCTGGATCGCCGGCGGGCGGAACTGGGTTTGGACTTCCCGATCGAGATCGACGGCGGGGTTACTTTGCAGAACCTCGCCGAGATCGTCCGGGCGGGCTGCGATTGGGTTGTAGCCGGCTCGACAATCTTCGGGAGCGACGATCCGGCGGCGGCATACGCGCAAATGCAGCAGATTGCGCGCGATGCGATGGCCGTACGGGTTTGACTGAGAGACAATGAGGTTGATGATGCGATGGCGCGATCTTCTGATTCTGGCGCTGGTAGCCGCGTTGCTGACAAGCTGCGGTTTCCGGCGGAAGAAGTACGAGAATCCCATTACGGCGGACAGCGAGCAGCCCGACAAGGTCTTGTTCGACAAAGCCGTGCGGGACATCGAGAAGGGCCGTTACGAGGTGGCCCGGCTCACTCTCAACACGCTCATGAACACGTACGACACCAGCGAGTTCATGGCCAAGGCCAAGCTGGCGATCGCCGACAGCTGGATGCGCGAGGGCGGCTCGCACGCACTGGCCCAGGCCGAAGCGGAGTACAAGGACTTCATCCTCTTCTATCCCACGATGGAAGAATCGGCCGAGGCGCAGGAAAAAATCTGCTTGATCCACTACAAGCAGATGGAGAAGCCGGATCGCGATCCGATCCACGCCCTTCGGGCCGAAGATGAGTGCCGCAATCTGTTGCTGCAGTTCCCGAATTCGCGGTTTGCCCCGCGGGTGGCACAGACGCTCCGCAACATTCAGGAAGTAATCGCCGAAGGCGAGTTCCGTGTGGGCAGCTTCTATCACAAGAAGGGGAGTTTCCCGTCGGCGGCGAACCGGCTGGAGCCGTTGGCGAAGCACTATCCGCTGTTCAGCAAAGCGGATGAGTCGTTGTGGCTGTCGGCCGAAAGTTACATGAAGCTGGGACCGCGTTTTCAGGAGAAGGCCGTCGAGAACTACCAGAACCTGGTCCGGGACTATCCGCTAAGTCCCTACGTCGAGCAGGCCCGGCGGCAGTTGCAGCAACTCGAGCGCGACGTGCCGGAAGTGGATCCAGTGTCTCTCGCCCGGATGCAGTACGAGTTGGAGAACGCGACGGGACAAGGCACTTGGGGCAAATTCTGGGGCATGCTCAGCAAGAGCCCAGCCACCCACACGGCGGCCAAATCGGGCAATCCGGCCGTGACGAGCCTTCGGCCTTCGATCCCGGTGAGCGTGCCGACCGGCGAGACAGCGGCCGGCGGAGCGACCGCCGACGTGACCGTGGGAACTATTAGCGGCCCGTCGGAACTGGACACGAAGCCCGACGCCCGGCAGAGTCAGCAAGGCCAGCAACCGCAGCAGCCGAAACCCTGACACCGCGCATCGAGCGATTTGCACCCTCGACCGGACGGCGGCTCCGCCCGCGAGGTATAACCATCGAATGAACCGCATTCTGCTGGCGGACGACAGTCCGCATGCCCAGCGCATGGGGGAACGAATCCTCCGTGAAGAGGGCTACGAGGTGATATCGGTGACCGACGGCGAGACCGCTCTTGTCCGCATGGCGGATGTCGATCCGGACGTCGTGGTTGCCGATATGTTCCTCCCCAGCCGATCGGGGTTCGATCTATGCCGGCATATCAAGGAGCGGAAGGAACTGCGCCACACGCGGGTGGTCTTGACGGCGGGTCTGCTCGAGCCGTTCGACGAGAAAGAAGTACGCGAGAGCGGCTGCGATGCGGTCCTGCGCAAGCCGTTCGAGGCGTCGGCGGTAGTCGAAACCATCCAGCCGCTGATGGAGGCGGCCCACTTCGCGAGGGGTCTGTTCGGCGAAGCGGTCGCCGAAACCCAGGCGGCTGTCGCCGGCGCGGTGGCCAAAACGTTGGCTGAATACGAGCCGCCCCCTCCCGACCCCGAGCGTGTGCACGCCGCGGTGACGCTGGCGCTGAATGCCGCCATGCCGCGCATGGTGGAGGAAATTACGGAACGGGTCATGGTGGCCCTCGGACACTAAGAGAATCGAAATGCCAGATAACACCTTTGATATTGTCTCCGAAGTGGAGATGCCGGAAGTCGTGAACGCCGTTCAACAGACGATGAAAGAGGTTCACACCCGCTACGATCTGAAGGACTCGAAATCCGACATCGAGTTGAACGAAAAGGACCGCAAACTCGTGCTGACCAGCCAGGACGACTTCAAGTTGAAGGCGGTCCGCGACGTGTTGGAATCGAAGCTGGTGAAGCGCAAGGTGCCGCTCAAGGCGTTGACATACGGCGCCATTCAGCCCGCCGCCGGATCGACGGTGCGGCAGGAGGTTGCCTTACAAAACGGGATTCCGATCGAAAAGGCGCGGGAGATCGTGAAGTTCATCAAGGAAACGAAGAAAAAGGTACAAGCCTCGATTAACGGCGACTTGGTCCGTGTTAGCGGACGCGACCGCGATACGTTGCAGGACGTGATCCAGGCGCTTCGTGACCAGGACTTCGGGATCGACATGCAGTTCACCAATTACCGCACCAACTGAGTGGAAGGGCGCCACGGCGCTTACAGTAGAATACAGATTGGTCGAAGTCAGGGGTCCAATCCAGAATGCGCGTGTTTTCCGAAGAGCAACTCAGGGACATCACTGCCGCTACGCAGATCGTCAAGAGGGCGATTCACGCTCCGCGGGCCCTCAATGAGGCCATCGAGTACGGCAGTGCCTTCTCGCGCGGGCTTCGCCTGGAGTTCGGAAACACTGTCGTCCTGCTCATTTCCGGAACGGCCAGTATCGACGAGAACGGCCAAACCGTCCATCCCGGCGACTTGCGCGCTCAACTGCGACGGACCTACGCCAACATCACCGCGCTGCTTGAATCCGAGGGCGCAACGTGGAAGGACATCGTCCGTACCACCTGTTATCTCCGCGACATCGAAAGCGACTACGAGGCTTTCAACGAGGAGCGAACCCGCTTCTACCAGGAGCAGGGCCTCCATCCCTTCCCGGCGTCCACGGGTATTCAGGCGATCCTTTGCCGCCGGGATCTGCTGGTCGAGATCGAGGCGGTCGCGGTCTTTCTTCGCGCTTAGGCGGCTATCCCGCGGCCCTGACGTTTGGCCCACCCTGACGGTTGCTCGAATTTCCAGCACGGTGGTGCGCACCATTTGGTGGTAGCGATTCCGGTCCAGCGTGGGGAAGCCCGTCCAGCCCCACTTCCTTTCGGAGGCCCCTCTGTTATCTTGGAATCAAGAGCCTCCGCGCATTTCCACCATCGTGCATCCGTCAACCAATCTCAATCCGGCATCCGGTCCTCAGCGCCCGGCGTCCGGTCTCCTGCTCTTCGGCGTGCCGGTACGCTTTCATTTCACCTTCATCCTGCTTCTCGTTTTCCTTGTTTTCTTCGTTGTCAGCAAGGGCCAGGCGTCCGCGCTCGTCGATGTCCTGTTCGTCATCTGTATCTTCGCGTCGGTGCTGCTGCACGAGCTCGGGCACGCAGTAGTAGCGCGACGCTACGGCATCCGTACGCTTGAGATCGTCCTTTACCCGATTGGCGGCGTCGCCCGTTTGCAGAAGAATCCGCCGCCGCGCGCCGAACTCTGGATCGCCCTCGCCGGTCCCGCCGTCAACGTCGTCATCGCCGCCGTCATCTTGGTTGCCCTCGCGCTCACCCGGCAGCCGGTCACTGTGGGCGGGATCATGGTCCCCACCGATGCCAACGTGTTCGAGCGGATTGCCGCCATTAACCTGTTGCTCGCCGCGTTCAATATGCTGCCCGCCTTCCCGATGGACGGAGGACGCGTCTTGCGCTCGTTGCTGGCGATTTGGAAGGGCGAGGCGCGGGCCACCGAAATCGCCGCTCAAGCCGGCCGTACGCTCGCCATTATGATGGGCTTGTTCGGCTTGTTGAGCGGCCACTTCATGCTGATCTTCATCGCCTTTTTCGTCTATCTAGGCGCCACGCAGGAAGGGATGGCTTCGGCCGGCCGCTCGCTAGCAGAAGGGGCTCCGGTCCGGGCCGCCATGATCACGCAGTTCCACACACTGCCTCATGGGAGCACCATGCGCGATGCCGCCGAACTGCTGCTGGCGACCACGCAGCAGGACTTCCCGGTGATGCACGGCGACCAAGTCATCGGCCTGCTCGACCGCACTGCCTTTCTGCGCGGCATGGCCGCGCAGGGGGCAGATGCGTACGTGTCTTCGGTAATGGATCGCGACTTCCCAAGGCTGAACCCCGACATGGATCTTGTGGAAGCGCTGCCGGTGCTCGCCGAAGCCGGCCCCTGTGCGCTTGTCATGCAGAACGAACGCCTGGAGGGTTTATTGACCCGGGAGAATCTGTCCGAATTTCTACTCCTCCGCCGGTTCGGCATGATGAAACCCGAGGCGAAGCCAACGGCCGAACCCGCATGACCGGCGGCCTGCCGCGCGGGATCTTTCTGCTCAACCTCGCTTCCACGCTGCCGCTTTGTGGGCTGATCTGGTTCGTGCAGGTGGTCCATTACCCGCTTTTCGCGAGCGTGGGCCCCGACGGATTCTCGATCTATGAGGCGCGTCACGCGGCGGGCACAACCACCATCGTTGCGCCGTTGATGCTTGCGGAAGCTCTCTCCACCGGCGTGCTGGTGGCACTGCGGCCGGAACTCATGAGCCGGCGCATTGCCGTTCTAGGTCTTGCGCTCGTCATCGCCGTTTGGCCTTTTACCCTTCTGGTCCAAGTACCGCTACACAACATCCTGGCGGCGGGCTTCGATCCCGACACGCATTCCCGCCTGGTTGCTGGCAACTGGTTCCGGACCACCGCCTGGAGTGCGCGAGCACTGCTGCTGCTCTACTGCCTGAAAGGCTCGATTCGCTGATGTCCTCACCACACCGCGTTGTCATCGTTGGAGGCGGATTCGGCGGGCTAAACGCTGCCCGCGCACTCCGCCGCTCGCCGGTAGAGATCACGCTGATCGATAAACGTAATTTCCATCTGTTTCAGCCGCTGCTCTATCAGGTCGCCAGCGGCGCTTTGTCGCCAGGCGACATTTCCGCACCGTTGCGCTCAGTGCTCGCCCGGCAGCCGAACACCCGCGTGCTGATGGGCCACGTTACCGGCTTCGATCCGGCGGGCCGCAAAGTCCTCCTCGGCGGCGGCGACCAGGTTCCGTATGACACCCTGGTTGTCGCCGCCGGGGCCGAGAACCAATACTTCGGCAACGATCACTGGACCGGACATGCACCCGGCTTGAAGACCGTCGAAGATGCCACGGAAATCCGCCGCCGCATCTTCACGGCATTCGAGCGGGCCGAGCGCGAGACCGATCCCGACGCCCGGCGTGCCTGGTTGCGCTTCGTTGTCGTTGGCGGCGGCCCAACCGGCGTGGAACTGGCCGGCGCCCTCGCCGAGATCAGCCGCGACACGCTCCGTCACGACTTCCGGTCCATCCGAACCGCGATGTCGGAGATCCTGTTGGTCGAGGGCTCGGACCGCGTATTGACGCCGTTTCACAGCACGCTGTCCGGCCACGCCGAACGTTCGCTGATCCGCCTGGGCGTCCGCGCCTGGACTGGTGTGCGCGTCGTCGGCATCGATCGGGAGGGTCTCGACGTCGAAACGCACAGCGGCCGCGAGCGAATCGTGGCACGCACGGTACTCTGGGCCGCCGGTGTTCGCGGCGCCGGGCTCGGCTCGGCGCTGGCGGAGGCGGCCGGTCTCAAAACCGAGCGCGGCAATCGGGTGCGGGTCGGGCCCGATCTCACGCTGCCCGGTCACCCGGAGATCTTCGTCATCGGCGACATGGCCTGGTGCGAACAGAACGGCCAGCCGCTTCCCGGCGTCGCCCCGGTCGCCATGCAGCAGGGGCACTACATTGCCCGTGCGATAGACGGACGCGTGCGCGGCCGGTCGGTCAGGCCGTTCCGCTACATCGACAAGGGCAACATGGCGGTGATCGGCCGCGCCCACGGGATCGCCGAGATCGGCCGGCTCCGATTCCACGGCTGGGTTGGCTGGCTCTTCTGGCTGTTCGTCCACCTCATGTACCTGGTCGGCTTTCAGAACCGCCTGCTTGTGTTCATCAAGTGGGGATTCATGTATCTGACCTTCAACCGCGGCGCCCGGCTGATCACAGGGGAAAAGCCGGAACCATAGGAAGCCAGACCTTGGAGCTAGCGGTAAGTCAGCTCATCGGGCTTCAGATGCGGCGTGCAGTTGAACGTCGCCATCGTGAATCGCTCGGCGGAGAACAGAAACTCGCTGAACGAGGCGTTGCGGGGCATCCAGGTGAGATCGAGCGTCTTCAACGGAGTGAGTTCGAGCGCGACGCGTGCGGTGGCCGCGGTCGGGCCGCCCGATGTGAAGGCGACCACACGCGAACCGTTATCGCTGCCGGCGCGGATCTTCGCCAGCCCGGCGGCGACGCAGTCCAAGAACTCTTCCCATGAAGGAACTTCCGGCGAGTGAACCTCGCCTTCGATCCAACGCCGGGTTACTTCGTGCAGGACGCGGTCAAATGCGCGGCGCTTGGTGTCCTGGTTGGCGGTCGTGAAGAACTCTTTCGTCCAGCGGTCGAGGTGATCGTACTTCCGTTGTAGTTCGGGGAGGAACGTCCGGACCACCTGTTCGGCGGGATACTCATCCAGTTCCTCCACGGGCTCTGGATCGGGCCAGGCTTCGCCGGCCGCGCGGAAGGCCGCGCCGGCTATCTCGCCTGTCCGGATCTGCCGTTCGCGCGGACCATAGAAGACCCGGTCGAATCGAACGCCGGTGCATAGCCAGTATTCGGCCAGCCGGCGCGACTGCTGCTCGCCAAGCGGCGACAACTTGTCGTAGTCGTCGGCCAGGAACGAGGCTTGCCCGTGCCGGACCACCGTCAGAATGCTCATGCGGGGGATTCAGTTCTCCAGTGCGTGCGTCCGCCGCGCGAGTGGGAACGGAACCCGCCCGCCGGCCCGTTCGGAGGCGTAAATCGCCATCGCCATCTCGATGGTCCAGCGGGTATTGCGGCCGCTGGAAATCGGATCGCGGTCCTGCTCGATCGCGTCCAGCAGATCGTCGATCATCAGGTGGTACGCATCGCGCTCGCTCACCGGCCGGATGCCCGCCGGCATTTCCAGCGGCTGCCACGGGGCTTCGGTCCACGTTGGGGAATCCGCGTAGAAGACCGGCGGAACATGACCGGCGAGAATCGCCAGGACTCCCTTCGAGCCGAAGATCTGTATGCCAAAGCGGCGGCCGGAGATGTCGGGATTCTTGCGGCTGGCGAAGTAACCGGTCAAACCGCCGGCAAAACCGAACACGCCGTCGATGGAGTCGCCCGCGATGGGGCCGAGCCCTTCGGGACCTTCGCGGATCACGTCCTCGCGGCGCAACGGGCGGCCATTGACTGTGACGCGGCCCAGCGCCCACAGCGGGTCGCCGGCGAATCGCCGGAGCAGATCGAAACAGTGGCTGCCGAGAACCATCATGTCCTCGCCGCCGGCCCGCCGGTCCTCTTTCCCGCGCGACCGTATCTCCTGCACCTGGCCGATCAGGCCCTCGGCGATCCGGCGTTCGACATAGTCGAGGATCGGACAGACACGCATGTTGTGCGCGACGGAGATTTTGACGTGCGCCGTGTCGGCGGCGCCGATCATGCGGTCGCACTGTTCCGGCGTCTGGGCCATCGGCTTCTCCATGAACACCGAGGCCCGGTGTTCGATGGCGGCCAGCGTCATGTCGAGGTGGCAGTCCACCCAGCGCGGCGCGACGACGACAATCTCGGGCCGCTCCTCCCGGATCATCTTCGTATACTCGGCATAGCCGGCCCGTACGCCGAGGCGCTCCTGTGCTTGTTTCAGTCCTCCGGGGTTATCATCGGCGACCGCCACGATGTCGGCGCGTGGATGGGTCTTCCACGCTACGTCGATCGCGTGTCCATAGTTGCCGCGTCCGGTCCGGCCGATGACGGCCACACGGTATCTCTTCTCGGCCATCTCTCGTCCACTTTACGACGGCCGGGCCGGTGGCCGCCGGGCTGTTGGGCTTGGTGTGAGAACGGCGCGGCCACACCCGGCATAGCGAGTGCGGCCGGCCGGCACGGACGATCAGAATTCGAAGCGCAGGCCGATCTGCATCTGCCGGTTGCCGCTACGGGTCAGAATCCGGCCGAAGTCGACACTGCGCATGTCCGTATTCGGGTTGTTGAGGTTGGCGTGGTTGAACAGGTTGTAGGCCTCGGCGCGCAACTGAAACTTGCGGGTTTCGGTGAACGCGAAGTTCTTGTACATCGCGAAGTCGACGTCCCAGCGGCCGGGACCGAATAGCGCGTTGCGTGGCAGATTGCCGAAGGTATTGCGGATCGCCGGCCGCTCGAACACGGATGTGTCGAACCACTTGGCCTGGCGGGTATCGGTTGATCCCGAAGTGTAGCCGATGGAGCCCGCGAGATTTGGGCGGTCCCCGCCGGCGCTATCGAAGTTCCAATCCTCGCCGAGCGTCACGTTGATGGGTGGACCGCTCTGGAGCGACAGGATACCGGAGGCCTGCCAGCCGCCGAGCATGCGGCGCAGCCAGCCCGTGTCGTTCTGGAAGAATGGAAGGTCGTAAACGTAGAACCCACGGAAGACGTGGTTCCTTCCGCTGAGAGCGCGCTCGCCATCCAGGTTCAGCGGGTTGGCGGTCTGGATGTTGCCGTTACCGGTGGGGTCGTCCCCGATCAGGTCGTACGACCTACCGTAGGTGTAGTGCATCCGCGAGTTGAAGTTGCGTGCGATCCGGACGTCGCTAACCAACTGGAAGGCGTTGTACCAACTCAGGGCTCGGGAGTGAATCATGCTGACGTGGCCGTAGCCATTGATTGGCCGCCGCGCCTCGATGTTGCCGAGGCTGGCGTCGTCGCGCCAAAGCGGCAGGTTGCCGGGCAGCATCTGGAGGAGTTTCACGCCACGATTGCCGATGTAGCCGGCTTCCACCGTGATGTCCTTGGTGAGAGCCTGCGCGAACGTTACGTTCCACTGGCCCATATAGGGAGTCCGGAAGTTGTCGTTGAAGCCGACGATGTTGTTCAGCCGCGGGGGGTAGGGGAAGTTCGAGACGTCGGCGGTGTACGGGATCGGCGGCTCTTGATAGACAACCATCTTGCTGGTTCGCCACGGGTCCTCGAAGAGCGCTTCGCCGCCGCTGGCCGACGGACGCCATGGCGGACCTTCGGCGTTCCACATCTTGATTTGGGTCGAGTTGTAGGAAAAGTAGTAGCCGAAACCGCCCCGCACCACGCTCTTGCTGTCGCCAAACAGGTCGTAGGCCAGGCCGAGACGGGGTGCGAAGTTGTTCCGATCCTGGTCGAAGAATCCGGGCGGGATCGCACTGTCGGCTAGAAACGCGAGATGGAGCGGCGCGTTGGGATAGACGTTGGAGCGGTGGCCGTAGCGGAACGCCGAGGCGCGGTTATCGGACTCGGCGGCCGGCGTGTACAGCTCGTAGCGCAGGCCGGGAGTCAACGTCAGCCGAGGGCTCACCCGCCATTGGTCCTGGATGAAGAAGAAGTCGCTCCAGTTATACAGGTTGTAGTCGAGAATGCCCGAGGCACTGAACGTCGAGACGCGGCCCATGAAGTAGTCCGCCATCGCGAAGCC
>CAYPUQ010000056.1:0-2618 GCA_964413655.1 uncultured Solibacteraceae bacterium
TAAATGAATTCGGGGGTCGCGACGTTGTACCGGTTGAACTGCTCGAGGTTGCTGCTGCGATTTCCGACATGACCCGCTCCTGCCTCCGGGGAGAGGACCGGGGCTCAACTGGATCTCCGCGCCAGTCAGCGGACAGCCCGGACCCGCCACGCCGGGAAGGGAGGTGGGTCGGGTCTGGCCCACCCGAGCACGGAGGCGCCATTCATGAGGCTCACCAGGATGTCGCCGGTCGCGTCGTCTGCCCACACGAGGTCGGCTTTGGAATCGGCGTTGAGGTCGGCGACGGCAACGACGGACCAGGCAGAGAAGCGCAGATGATCCAGCGACATGGTCCCTGACAGGATGTTCCCCTGCGCGCCGGTCATGAGCCAGATCTGGAGTCCCTTCGAGGCGGCATGCTGCCAGAGGACGTCGAGGATGCCATCGCCGTTGAAGTCCGCCAGACCGGCGACGTTCCACGAGGCGGAGGGAGCAGTGCCGAGGGCTGCCGTTCCCAGCAGGGTTGTGCCACTGGTACCGCCGAAGAACCGCGCCTCGATTTGCCCTTGGCTGTGCTGGAAGACCAGATCCGGCTTTCCGTCCCGGTTGACGTCAGCGACGGCGGCTAGTCGCCAATCAGCGGACGCCTCGGGACTCAGCCAGCCCCACGATGAGACGGCTGTGCCCATGGCTCCCGTGAGATACGAGACTTTGACACGGCCGTCGGCATGCTGCCAGACCAGGTCCTTGATGCCGTCGCCATTGAAATCGCCCGCTCCGGCCAGTCTCCACGAGTCCGGGTCGAGCCCCGAAAACGCCGCCGCACCGAGCGACTGCAAGCCGTTCTCGCCGCCGGTAAAGGCGGCCACAGCCTGCTGAGATTCGGCATCCTGCCAGACGAACGCCCGGGTCTGAGCCGTCACCAACGGAGAGGCGAAGGTCACCCGGGCCACGAAACCGTCGGTGATCTCCGGCGTTCCAGCCTCACCCGTGACGGGGAACGAAGGTGAGTCGGTCGAACCGGCGAAACAGACTGTCGAGCGAGCGCAGAAGCCCACGGCCAGCGCGCGATCGTCGCCAGTGCCGCCGAAGTAGGTGAGGAACTCCAGGTTGGGCGGCGATGAACCGATTACCGCCGCGAAGGCATCGAAGTAGCCGCCGAATGGCATGATGGACTCGCGCACCGGAAGGTTGCTCGACGTCGTGAACCCGGCCACGGCCATCCTTCCGGCCGGATCGACGGCGAGCGCCGTGACGACATCGTCGCCGGCTCCCCCAAGTAGGGTTGCGTAGCGGTACGATTGCCCGTTCGCGGCAAGCTTCACTAAAAAGCCGTCATAGCCGCCCGCCAGAGTGGTCTGAACGGCGCCAGCAGTGGTAGGGAAGGCGGATGAGGTCGTCGAGCCGGCGAAGTAGATGTCGCCTACGGGGTCGAGCGCGAGCGCATACGCTTCGTCGATCCCGGCGCCGCCGATATAGGTCGAATAGAGCAGTGCGCCCAGGTTGCCGCTAAGCCTCGCCACGAAGGCATCGAGATTGCCGCCGTGCACTGCCTTCAATGGCGATTGGAGCGGGAAATTGGCGGAGCCCGTCGCGCCGGCGACGACGACGGCGCCGGAAGCATCGACGGCTACCGCGCGGCAGAGATCGATGGCCGCGCCGCCCAGAAATGTCGTTGCCTGGACTACCCCGCCCGAGATTCGCGAGACAAAGCAGTCGGAGAGGCCGCCGGCGTTGCTGGCCCGGTACCCGGTCGAGTTAGCCGGTAGGCTCGATGAGGACGACTGCCCGGCCAGGATCAGCGAACCGCCGGGTCCGGCCGCGACGGCCCAGCCAAAGTCGGCGCCGAGTCCTCCGACGTAAGTTCCCCATTGAGGGGCTCCAGTCGCGCTCAGTTTCAGCGCGAATGCATCTTCCAGGCCCGCGCCCGAGCCGAAGAATCCGCCAAGTGTGGGAGAAGACGTGGTGCCGGCGGCGTAGAGGTTGCCACGCCGGTCCACGTCGATGGCGTTGATGACGTCGTTCCCCGAACCGCTCACGACCACGCGGTAAAGAACGCGCGATTCGCGGTCGAGCTTCATGACCCATGCGTCACGGATGGCATTTCGTAACGAACCTGCCGGCGGAACCCAGATCTCGGAGGAATCGGTGTCACCGGCAAGGTACACATTGCCATCGGAGTCCGCGCGCATCGCTAGAACGGCATCGAAGCCCGACCCGCCGAGCGCGCCGGAGAACTTGAGCACGGGATCGATGATCAGATGATGATTCGCATTCGAGCGTTCCGTCTGAAATGAGAAGGACCCGTCATGCAGGTCGTAGGTGCAGGGAACGCGCCGGCGGGTGCCGGTCGAATCCACCTCGAAGGCAACAGGCGGCATCTGCATCACGGTTCGGCCCCCGGCCTTCAACTCGAGAGCGCCGTTTTCTTCCAGAGCGACTGCGGCGCCGTCAAAGGCTATTCGGACACTCTGCAAGTCCGCGCCCGGGGCCGCTTCCACGTCGTATTCGAGATTGTCGCCAACACCGTAGATCCGAATGTCGATACCCGGATAGACCCCGCGGTAACGCGCAGCGTAATAGGCGGGCACGGCGACCGGCCGCTGCTCACCTTCCCGGAGGTAGAGAACCGGCCGGGG
>CAYPUQ010000056.1:2718-16515 GCA_964413655.1 uncultured Solibacteraceae bacterium
CTCGCCGGCCAGAGTGACGTTCCCAGCGGCGTCCAGGAACGTCATCCGGAAGGACGCCTGTTCGCCGTTCGCCTGGGCGCGGAGCAGGAAGGAGATACTGGCATCCGCGTGAAGCGCGGCCGTAACCGCGCGAGTCCGGACATGGAGAGGGGTCTGCCGGCCGGAAGTTGCCTCGAAGATAGCGACGGGTCTGGGAGCGTCGGAGGATACGATCGGATTCGCGAGCGCGAGGTTAAGCCCGAGGAGACAGGCGAAGAGTACGGCGAAACGCGGCAGAGAACTCCGCGGCACTACGGCGAACACCATGCACCCGCGTAGAAGACAAACGTTCCAGGCGTAGAGGATTCGTCCGCGTTGACCCAGCGGCACTGCCACAAGAAGCCTTCGTTGTCGGCGACGCCGCCAAGCGTGAGTTGCATTTTCTGAATGGTAAGGCCCTCGACAAAACAACTCCCGCCAATTACACGCTTCCCAAGCGGACACTCGGCCGTCCGCTGCACCACCATGTCCTGCGTCAACAGTGTCAACGTTTCGGAGACCTCCACGAATTCCGCCGAAGTCGTGTAGTAGCCGTTGATATCAACGACCAGATCGGTGTTGTTGGAGGCCAACAAGACGATCCCTCCGGCCGTTCCGCTTGGCACAACGGCGGCATTGGCGACGATGCCCCCGTTCAAAGCGTTCAAAGTAGAAACGTTGGGGAATGATAGCCCCGCGGGCCACGCCGACAGATAGGCGAGGGCCCCGAAGGTCACCGCGGTGAAGTTTAGCGAGTAGCCTCTGGCCGAGGATGGCACATTGCAGGTTGGATGGGCGGTGGGGTTCATCGTACGCTCAATGCCGCCGGACAGATAGGGCGGGCCGAACTGGCCAATCTGACCGCGGCCGGCGCGGGTGTCCATGATGCGGCAGGGTGTCATGGCGACGAACACAAGGGAACCGCCAGCGCCGGACACGGCCCGCGGCTGACCAAACGGGCCAGGAAACGCCGCCGCTTGGCGTACTGCCGAGGTGCTGCTCCTTTTCCGCATGGGCTGAGCCTCCGGCCATGGCGGAAGAACCTCCTCCGGCGGCTGCCAGAAGAGGGGAGCGGCCCAACCGCGAAGTGCGATCTCGTCCGTGTCCTCGGCACGGACTGCGACTGGAAGACAAATTAAGATGGCGAATATCGGGATAGCGGCTCCCCTGAACCGCGGGGCACAGGCCAAAATGAGGTTCGAGTCGATCACTATAGGTGGTGCCGCGGGCCGTGCCTTTGTCTCGGGAATTTGCCGATCTGGTAGCATCGTAGAGGTAGTCCGGGGGAGTGGTGGAATGGCAGACACAGCAGACTCAAAATCTGCCGACCTCTCCGGTCGTGAGGGTTCAAGTCCCTCCTCCCCCACCATCCGCGCGGCTGTCGGGATATAGTTGAAAAAAACCCCGGCTGCCATGAATCGACGAACGTTTGTCCGTACCGCGCTTAGCCTACTCCCGGCCAGTGTCCTCCCGCCCCTGCGAGCCGCCACGGAGAAGGCCCGCGCCCTGAACCTGAGGGTCACCGGCATCAGGACGTTCATCGTGCATGTCGGCGGCTCGAACTGGTGCTTCTGTAAGGTCTATACGGACCAAGGGCTGACCGGTCTCGGCGAAGGGTCGATTACCAGCAAAGAGGCCACGTTGTCCGAAGCCATCTTGGAGCATAACCGCTACCTGGTGGGCAAGGACCCGACCGACATCGAGTTCCACTGGCAGGCGATGTTCCGCTGGCCGCGCTGGCGAGGCGGACCGATCCTGAACAGCGCGATCAGCGCCATCGAGATCGCGCTGTGGGACATCCTCGGCAAGGCGCTCGAGATGCCGATCTATAAGCTGCTGGGCGGCAAGGCGCGCGAGCGCGTGCGCTTGTACAAGGATGTGGGCTCGACGCCGGAAGCTTTTCTCCAAGCCAAGGCCGAAGGCTACAATGCGGCCAAGTCGGGGTTCATCCGGGTCGACAACGACCTGGTGATTCCGCGATTCGCCGTACGCGAAGGGCTGAAGCGGGTCGAGGCCGTGCGCAAGGCGGTCGGCGAAGATTTCGACATCTGCATCGACGCCCATGGAAAGCTCACCACGGTGATGGCCGTCGATTTCTGCACCGGCGTCGAGGAGTTCCATCCGCTGTTTGTCGAAGAAGCGACGCAGCTTGAGGACCTGGGCGAACTGGAACTGCTGCGATCGAAAACAAAGGTGCCGCTGGCTACTGGTGAGCGCTCGTTCACCAAGTACGGGTTCACCGAATTCTGCTCCCGGCACCTGGTCGATTACATTCAGCCCGACGTGTGCCACGCTGGGGGCATACTGGAGATGAAGAAGATCGGCGTTATCGCCGAGGCCTACCGGATCGAGATGGCCCCCCACAATCCACAGAGCGAGGTGAGCACGCTGGCGTCGCTGCACGTGGACGCAACGACACCCGCTTGCACGATCCAGGAGTACAACCCGCGGCGCGACCAGTGGATCCAGGATCTGTTTTACGGCGGCGCGGTGCAAGTGAAGGACGGGTTCGCGGAACTGCCGGACCGGGCCGGTCTCGGCGTCGATCTCGACGAGAAGGTGGCTGCCCAGCACCCGTACAAGCCGGTGACGAGGCCGAAATATGTATTTCAGGATGGAGGCGTAGCGGATCACTGATGCGCGCTTGGTTGTTGTTTGCGCTGGCGGCGCTGTCACCGGCCCAGGAGGGCGAACGTGCGGTGGCCGAGTGGGTCTTGCGGCTCGGCGGCGGCGTTCAGGTTTCGGGCAGGACGGAGTACACTCGGGAACTGGAAAAACTGCCGGCGGAGATGCCCCGGATCACCGGGCTGGACTTTACCAGCACGCTGGTGACGCCGGAGGACCTGCCGAAGCTATCGGGACTGGCGGAACTTCGTGAACTGTACCTGCCTGCCTATATGTGGAACGAGGGCGCTGGCAGCCGCCGCGACTCGAACGATGAATTGAAGGTCCTCGCGCCGCTCACGAAGCTGGAAAAGCTCCAGCTCAGTCTTCACTTCCTCACCAACATCAACATTCAAGATAAGGGCATGGCGCACCTGGCGGGGCTCACGAATCTGCGCGAGCTGCGGCTGGCGCAGACGCGGATGACTGGCGAATCGCTGGCTCCGTTTGTGAACCTGGAGAGCCTGGATATGAGCTACTCGCGCATGAACGACGACGGCATGCGGGCGCTCGAAGGGATGACCAAGCTCAAACGGTTGGTGCTGAAGGACACGCTGGTGACCGACGACGGACTGCGATGGATCGCCGGACTGAAGGATCTGGAAGAGCTGAACCTCTACGGTTGTTTCGTGACGGACGAAGGCGTGCAGTATTTGAAGGGCCTCGCGAAACTACGCAAGCTCGATCTACTGGGCGCTACTATCTCGGACGAAGGGTTGGATGCGCTAACTGGGATGAAGAACCTGGTCGAGTTGAACCTGTACCGGAGCCGCATCACGAACGCCGGGGTGGAGAAGCTGAAAGCCCTGCCGGAGCTTCGGAACCTCGACTTGCGCTACACGCGGGCGACCTCGGCGGGCGTGAGCGGGTTACGGCGGGCTCTGCCGGACTGCCGGGTGGAATTTCTCGATTCCGGCATTCAGGCCAGCGAGCGGGAACTGCCGAAACTGAAGGGGACAGGAGACGCCGCAGTGGCCGAGTGGGTGCGTGCCATGGGTGGCGACGCCGAGATGCGGCAAGGCCGGTTAGTTGAAATCTCGTTGAGCGGAACACCGGTGACTGACCGGCTCCTCGGAAACTTGAAAGCGCTGAAACAGTTGACCAGTCTGAATCTGGCGGCGACCGAGATCGGCGATATTGGCATGCGGGAACTGGCCGGGCTGACGAGCCTGGAAGAGTTACGGCTGAGCAATACGACCGTTTCCGATACGGGGCTGGAATCGCTGGCCGCTTGCCGCCGGCTACGGCGTTTGGTCCTGAATCATACGAGCGTGCGCGGCCCGGGACTGGCGTACGTGCCATGGATCGAGGACCTGGAACTGATGGGCGCGCCGGTAGACGACGCCGGAGTGGAAGCCCTGAAGGTGCTGACGAACGTGCGGCGCTTGGGACTGAGTTACACCGATCTGACGGACGCGGGAGCCAAGCACTTGGCGGAGATGTCCAGCGTGGAACACCTGGACCTGGCCAGCACGGACTTCACCGACGAAGGTCTGGAAAAGCTGGCGCCCATGACCGGCGTCCGCCGGCTGAATCTCAACTACGGGCGCTTCAGCGACAAGGGAGTGCTGGCTTTGCAGACGCTCGTGAACCTCGAGGAGCTTCAGCTTGCCAGAACCCCCGTCGGCGATGAAGGGGTCCCGGCTTTCGCCGGCATGACGAAGCTGCGGCGCCTCAATTTGAACTACACGAACGTCTCGAACGAGGGATTGAAAGCTATCGCGGTACTCCCGGCGCTTGAACAGCTCGAACTCGATACCGCCAATGTGACGGACGAGGCGGTCGAGACGTTGGCTGGGATGAAGAAGCTGCGCGAGTTGAATCTCTATCACACATTAGTGACCGAAGCCGCCTACGAGAAACTCACGCAAGCGCTACCGGATTGCCGGATTATCTGGGACCGCGAGTCGGCGCTGCCCAACCGGAGGAAGAGCTGATGCGGGCGGCGTTGCTCCTGGCGATACTCGTGGCCGTGCCGGCCGCGGCGCTGGACTGGATTCGGGCCGCCGGAGGCGACCTCCGCACCAACGAGCGCGGGGATGCTGTCGAGGTCCGGTTGCGGGGCGGTTGGGTAACCGATGCCGACATGGATGCCCTGGCGGGGATGCCCTCGGTCGAGACGATTGACCTTTCGCATACCCGCGTGAGCGACCTCGGTCTGTTGAGGCTGAGGAACCTGAAGAACGTCCGCGAATTGAACCTGTTCTACGCCGAGCTGGTGACCGACGAGGGCGTGGCGGCAGTGAAGGAATGGCCGCGGCTGGAAAGACTCAACCTGCGCGGCACGAAGATCACGGACAACACGCTGGCGATGTTGGCGGAGAAGAAGACGCTGCGGTCGCTGGATGTGGGCATGGCCGAGGTAACCGACAGCGGCATGCAGAACCTGGCAGCGCTGACCGAGTTGCGCGAGTTGTCCTTTGGAGGCAACAAACTGACCGAGGTCTCGCTGGCGGTTCTGAAGGCGCTGCCAAAGATTGAACGCCTCGACATGAGTGGCCGGCAGCGAACCGATTCCGGACTGTGGTTTCTCGCGATCACCGATGTTGGGCTTGATCCCGTGGCGCGGCTAAGTGAGTTACGCTGGCTGAACCTGTCGGGCACGCCGGTCTCGCCGCGCGGGCTGGAGAAACTACGTGGTCTGGGGAAACTCGAGACGCTGAAGCTCACCGAGGCAAAGCGCGTGACGGACGACGCAGTGCCCCATCTCGCGGCGATGAAAAGTCTACGGTGGGTGGATGTGAAGGATTCGGGTTTAACGGAGAAGGGCATCGCGGAACTTCGCCGGGTAAGGCCGGATTGCCAGGTTGTGCGGTAAGGAGGCGAGCATGTATGTATCGATGCAGTCGACGCTGGTGGCGGGCCGGGTCGCTTGGCCCGAGTTCGCGAGACTGGCGAAGAAAGTCGGCTTCGACGGCACCGATGTGCTCAGTGCCGCCTTTGACATCGGGATCGACAAGACACGCGATTTCCTGCATAGCCTCGGGCTGATTCCCGCCGTTGTACCGCTGCCGGTGGATTTCCGGCGCGACGAGGCGACGTTTCAGGAAGGGATGAAGCGGCTGGAATTCGCGACGCACTTCGCGGCGGGCATCGGCTGCCCGCGGATGAGCACGTGGCTGCTGCCATCGAGCGAGACCCCGAAGGCGGAACTTCGCGCGACTTACAAGCGCCGCTTTCAGGCGATCGCCAATGTGCTGGCACGGTCCCATGTGCGGCTCGGTCTGGAGTTCGTCAGCCCCGTGCATATCCGCAAGCGCTTTCCGCACGAGTTCATCTGGCGGATGGACGAGATGCTCGAATTCGCCAAGGAGTGCGGCGGCAACGTTGGCTTGTTGCTCGATTCCTGGCACTGGCACCATGCGGAAGCGACCACTCAAGATATCATCGCCGCGGGCAAGGAAAACATCGTCCACGTCCAGGTGGCCGACTCGCAGAACCTGCCACCCGAGGAGATCCGCGACAACGAGCGGCTCATGCCTGGGGAAGGGGTGGCGGATCTCGTGGGGTTCTTCCAGGCGCTGAAGAAGATCGGCTACGAGGACGGCGTGAGCCCCGAGATCTTCGGGCGCGGCCTGAAGGAGATGGACCCGGAAGAAGGCGCGCGGCTCGGCCTGCAAACGACTACCGAGGTAATGAAGAAGGCCGGCGTGCTGTAGCGCATGCTCGAAAAGCTCCTCACCGAACAGCGAAACCCCGCTTCGGAGAACATAGACAAGCTGGCGACTGAGGAGGTCTTGCGGATCATAAACGCGGAAGACCAAAAAGTCGCCGCCGCGGTAGCGGCCGAGATCCCCAATATTGCGCGTGCCGTGGATGGCATTGTCGAACGCCTGCGGGCCGGAGGTAGGCTGTTCTACATCGGGGCGGGGACCAGCGGTCGTCTCGGCGTGCTGGACGCGGCCGAGTGCCGGCCGACCTTTAACGTTCCCGCGGAACTGGTGCAGGGCATCATCGCGGGTGGTGAGGCGGCGCTGGCACGCGCAACCGAGGCGAGTGAGGACGACCGAACGGCGGGCGTCGCGGACCTCACCGCGCGCGGGTTCGCGGCCGGCGATGCTCTAGTGGGCATCGCGGCCAGCGGGCGCACGCCTTACGTACTGGGCGCCATCGAAGCGGCCCGGGAGACGGGTGCGCTTACAATTGGCATCAGTTGCACCCCGAATTCGGAATTGGCAGGAGTTGCCGCCGTAGCCATCACGCCGCTAGTAGGACCGGAGGTCGTGACGGGGTCGACACGGATGAAGGCTGGTACGGCGACCAAACTGGTGCTGAACATGCTCAGCACCGCGGCGATGGTCCGGCTTGGGCACGTTTACGGGAATCTGATGGTGAACGTGCAGCCGACAAACGAGAAGCTGCGCGAACGGGCGCGCCGGATTGTGTCCGAGGCGGCGGGGGTGGACCCCGACGAGGCGGCGGCATGGCTGGAGCGGGCCGGCAACCATGTACGGACCGCGATCGACATGGCGCTGGCGGCGCGCGAAAAAGGACAATTGTAGAAGATTTATGGACAAGTTTTCGATCCGCGGCGGTGTTGCGCTCACGGGCGAGATTCCGGTTAGCGGCGCTAAGAACGCCGCCCTGCCGTCGCTGGCCGCGTGCCTTCTCACCGATGAGCCGGTAGTGCTGCGACGAATCCCCGACGTGCGCGATATCGCCACGATGAAGAAGTTGCTGCGCCACTGCGGCGCGATGGTCGACGACGGCGGCGGCTGCGTTCGCGTACAGTCCGGCGCCTTGGCGCGGCCGGAGGCGCCCTACGACATCGTAAAGACGATGCGCGCGTCCAGCCTGGTGTTGGGTCCGCTGCTGGCGCGGGCAGGTCGAGCCAGGGTCTCGCTGCCGGGCGGCTGCGCCATCGGAGCCAGGCCGATCGGTCTCCACACGATGGGACTGGAGCAATTGGGCGCCCGGATCGATCAGACGCATGGTTACATCGAGGCGTCGGCGCCGGAGGGTCTGCAAGGGGCCCAGATCACATTCGACCGCATCACGGTGACGGGAACGGAGGATCTGCTGATGGCGGCCGTGCTCGCCGAGGGCGAAACGGTACTCGAGAATGCCGCTCGCGAACCGGAGGTTGCCGACTTGGCCACGTTGTTGATCAAGATGGGTGCTCTAATCGAGGGCGCGGGCACGTCGACGATCCGGATTCAAGGAGTGCGGAAACTGCACGGCGCCGAGCACACTATCATTCCGGACCGTATCGAGGCCGGTACGTTTCTGCTGGCCGGCGCCATCACGCGCGGCGATCTCCTGGTGACCGGCTGTATTCCGGAGCACGTCTCAGCGCTTGTGAGTAAGCTGCGGCAGAGTGGCGTTGCGGTCAAGGAAGCCGGCGCGGATGCGCTACGAGTGCGCGGTCCGCAACGGCTGCGGTCGGTGGATATCACGACGGAGGAATACCCGGGGTTTGCCACCGATTTGCAGGCACAGTACATGGCGCTCATGACGCAGGCGGAAGGCATCTCCATCCTGACCGAGACGATCTTCGAGAACCGTTTTATGCACGCGCAGGAACTGGCGCGCATGGGGGCAAATATCCGGATCGAAGGCCGGCAGGCGATTGTGGCCGGGCCACGCACCCTGACTGGCGCCCAAGTGATCGCCTCGGATCTGCGGGCGAGCGCGTCGCTTGTGCTCGCGGCACTTGTGGCCGAGGGCGAAACCGTGCTCGATCGTGTGTACCATATCGACCGGGGCTATGAGAAGATCGAGCGGAAACTCGCCGCGGCGGGTGCGAGAATCGAAAGAATAGGATCCTATGAGCCATCCACCGAAAGCACACAATGAAGGCTTCTTGAAGCTCGTGAGCGACGCCAAAACTCGTATTCGCCACATCGGTATCGAAGAGTACCGCCGGCTGCAAGCCGCGGGAGAGGCGGGGCTCTTGATCGACGTCCGGGAGGAAAGCGAGTGGGCCGCCGGGCACGCCGACGGCGCCGTACATCTCGGCAAGGGGATCATTGAGCGTGACATCGAATCGAAGGCGCCGGACAAGAACGCGCGGCTGGTGCTGTATTGCGGTGGCGGGTATCGTTCGGCATTGGCGGCCGACGCTCTACGCCAGATGGGCTACACGGATGCAATCTCGCTGGACGGCGGCTGGCGGGCATGGGTGAACGCCGGCCTGCCCACCGGGAAGTAGCGATCAGAAGATCACGGTTTGGTATAGCTCCTGCAGCAACATGCTGAGCGAAAGCAGTTCGGCCGCTCGAAAGAGAAACATGCTCTTGCCGCCCATGAACTCGAACCGAATGAGCAGGGCGCTGACCACTGCCGCGTAGAGGATGTTCGGGTGCAGCCTCCCGTCGAAGTACTGGTGGTACGCGAATAGGCCGATGTACAAGACAAGCGGCCAGTTGCTGTCCGGACGAATACGGAAGCGGGCCACAAAGAGGCAAGCCACCAGAGCCACCATGAGGACCGTAATAATATTGCCGGGCGAGTACCGTAGCGGAACCACGAAAAGCTCCTGAACCAGAATTCGTCAAAATTCGAGACGTCATATAGCACCACTAATTAGTGGTGTCATAAAATCGATCTCTGCTATAATGGCTCGCAGGAGGGGCACTATGGCTGCGACCTTACCGGGTACGAGCGGCGCCGGCCTCACTACCCGCCGGGCTCCGTTCATCGAGAAGGCTCAAGCCCTGGGCCAACTCTACATTCACCAGCCTTACGAACTCTACTCCGAGGAGAACCACCAAACCTGGGCCAAGCTGTACGGACGCATCCAACCGCTTTGGCATCGCTATGCAAACGAGAACTTCCTCGATGGCCTGCGGGCCATTGCACTGGACCCCTGCCGCGTTCCGCGGCTCGACGAGGTGAACCACTTCCTTTTGCCGCTGACGGGATTTCAGGCCAAAGCGGTAAGCGGCTACATTCCGGCTTTCCTGTTTTTCGACTCCCTGCGGCGGCGCGAGTTCCCCACGACGGTCACGGTGCGTCCCGCGAACGAGCTGGACTACCTGCCCGAGCCGGATATCTTCCACGACCTGGCGGGCCACGTTCCCATGCATACCCAACGAGCCTTCGCCGACGCGCTCGTGCGTTTCGGCGACTGTGCCCATACCGCCGCGGACCTGGTATCGGGGATACGCGACGAGCGCGAGAAACTGACTCGATTGGAAAATATCATCCGCGCGATGGCGCGCTTCTTCTGGTTCACCGTGGAGTTCGGTTTGCTCCGCGAGCGCGACGGGCTGAAGGCGTGTGGCAGCGGCCTGCTGTCGAGTTTCGGCGAACTGTCGCATTCAATAGAATCCGCACGGGTCCACCGCGTCCCCATCCGCCTCGAATGGGCCATCCATCAGCAATTCGAGATTGACCGTTACCAGCCGCTGCTGTTCGTTCTGGACTCCTTCGATCACCTCTTCGACCTCGCGGACCAATTGGAAAAGTGGATGCGAGCGGGCAAACTGGACAATGTCGCCCCGGGCGAACCGCATGTCAACGAGGAAGACTTGCGCAGCTTCCTGAACGCCAAGCCGGGCGTGTCACCGGCGGCGTAGCGTCCCTTCGCCTCGCGCCAAGCCGGCGGCGGACGCAGTTACCGAGGGGCCGCCCCCTTCCGGGGCCCCCTTCCGGGGGTTGACCTTCGATAGCGGGGAAGACTACCATTCGAACAAGTCATCGCAGAATTGTCGGGATGACGATGCAATGAGGGAACCTCGCCGGCATCATTCGAGAGAGGCAGGCGTTTGATGGACTCCGAGACTCGGCGCGGGTCGCGGCCGGCGCCCACGTCGGGGGTGTCGCTCGCAACGGGGTGGCAGCCGCGCCCCGCCCTCTACCAAATTCAGGATCTCGCACGGCACTTGTTCAAGGTTCCAGTCGTGTTGACCCTCTTGCGTCCCGGACAACCGTTGCGCGAACCTCTCGCGCGGGCGCTACCGCACAATTTCAGCGCCGGGGCCGAGACATTTCTGCTCGACCGGCTTGCCGAAGGCAAATGTCTGATCCTCTTGGGCAAAGAAGCCGCCGCACCCTTTGCCGGAAGTCCATCGCCCGCCGGTTTACCGCGGGTGAGCTTCCTGGCCGGCGCGCCACTACTCATCGACGGGCACTCCGTCGGCGGCGGAGTATTCCTCCTCGACAGCCGCAATCGCAGGCAACCCGCTAGCGCGATGGACGGTCTGCGCGATGTTGCCGCACTCCTCGCCCGCGAACTGCGCGGCTGGATGGCCGTGCTGCCCAACATTGGCGACTTCGCGCCGATCGACTCTTGGCAGTCGCGCTATCGCGAACTGTTCGAGCAGGCTGCCGATATCGTGCTGACCCACGATCTGCGCGGCAACGTCACGGCCGTCAATCAGGCCGCCGAGCGTCTCACCGGCTACACCCGCGACGAATTACTGCAAATGAGCCTGCTCGACCTGATGGCGCCCGAAAGTCGCGAAGCCGCCTCCCAAATGGTTCTCAGCCGGTATGGCGGCGGCGCAACCCACAGCGATCAACTGATCGTCCGAACCCGTGACGACCGGCGGCGGCATATCGACTTCCGCACCCACCTTCTGTTCGATCGCGGCCTGCCATCCGGCTTGATCGTTTTCGGCCGTGAGATCACCGCCCTCAAACAGGAAATCGCCGCCCGCCAGGCAGTCGAATCGCGCTTGCGCCAGCGCACTCTCGAACTCTCCTTGTTCGGTTCCCATCTCGCGGAGTTGTTTCGCCTCCAGACCACCGAGCATCCGTCGGAAGAGGACTTTCTCCTCGACTGCCTGGCTAGTGGCCGGAACATCTTCGGTATGCCCACTGCACTCGTCTGCCGCCGCCAACGGGAAAGCTGGATCGTCCAGGCTTCCATCATCGACCTTGAGATCGAGCCGCGGGCGCCAGGTTCGCCGGTCCACCTGCCTCTCCTGAACCGGATGCAGGACGGCCTATCTTTGGCCGGTGAGTTCACGGACGGATCGTCCGGCCCCGCCGCCGTGCGCTCCTACCTGGCCGCGCCCATCCATGTCGAGGGAGAGTTCTACGGCGCCGCCGTATTCCTTTCGCGGCACGTGCGCGAACCGGCCAGCGGACAGGATGAGGAGATTCTGGTCGCCCTGGCTTCAGTCGTTGGACGCGGGTTGGAGCAGCGGAAACTCATCGAGGATCGCCGCCGCGCCGCCGCCCTCCAGCAGGAGATGATGAACGGCCTCGAACTGATTGCCCGCCAGACTCCACTCGATGAGGTACTGCGCCGGATCTGCCTCGCGGCCGAGGACCTTGCCCCCGAAAGCAAGTGTGCGGTCCTTCTGGTTGACGGGAACCGGACCTTCTGGACCATCGCTCCGAGCCTGCCATACCAGGTCTGCCGCCGCATGGAACGGCTCGCCATCGATCTGTCCGTCATTCAAGCCGCCATGCAGTCCGGTGAAACGAGCCCGGGCAAGCCGCTCTCGCCGGCTGTGTTCCGAAAGACCCACGACCCCGGCGAGGCTTCCTGGAAGACGCACTGGCTCGATATCGAGTCGCTCCAGCTCCAGTTAATCGCCGCACTGCCCGTCGTCTGCGCTCGAGACCTGCGCGCCTTCGTGGTCCTGTACGCGCCGGACAGATGGCCGCACGAGGACGTGCCTTCTGAAGTCCTCGAAGGGCTCTGCCGCATCACCACTCTCGCGCTGGAGCAGAGCGACCACACGACCCAACTCCGCTACCTGGTCAGGCGCGATCCGCTGACCGGCCTGCCGAACCGTACCCGGCTGCTCGAGCGCGTCGAGGAACTCCTCCGCCGCACCGCTGCGCAGGGTGGGCACGTCGCCCTCGCGGCGGCCGACCTGGACGGCTTCTCGCTGCTCAACGAAGCCCTCGGAGTCCACATTGGCGACCAGCTTCTGCTCGCCGTCGCCAAGCGGGTGCAGGATTGGGCGCCTGCCCAGACCATGGTGGCGCGCGTAGCCGGCGACGACTTTGTCGTGGTTCTCCCCAATCTCGCAAGCTTCGAGGAAGCAGAGCGCCAGGTCAGAAGTTTGCTCGAAGAAATCCGCCGCCCATTCGTCATCGAGGGCGATCACGTCTACGTCACAGCGAGTATCGGAGCGAGCGTCAGCCCGAACGATGGAACCTCGGCGACCGAGTTGCTCGGCAACGCCGAAAGCGCCGTCCGCCGGGCTAAGAATGACGGCAAAAACGACATCGCCTTTTTTGCTCCGGCTGGCGCGGGAGAACGCTCGTCGCGACGTTACCTGTCCAACTCGCTGCACGGCGCCCTCGCTTCCGGCGAGTTTCACCTGAGTTTTCAGCCCCAATGGACGCGCGAGGGTGGCGTCGAGGTCATTGAAGTTCTGCTCGGCTGGACGAGTCCCAAGCATGGCCGCGTACCCGCTTCCGAATTCATCCCGCTGGCCGAGGAGAACGGGATGATCGTGCCCATCGGCAACTGGGTGCTGAGCCAGTCCTGCGCCCGATCCGTCGAGTGGCAGCGGGCAGGCCTACCGGCCATCCGTCTCGCTCTCAACGTCTCGGCCCTCCAGTTCGCCCGGTCCGACTTCTTCGACCGCGTGGCCCATACCCTGGAGATCTCCGGTCTCGACCCTTCCCTGCTCGAACTGGAGATCACCGAAAGCGTCATTATGAGGAACCTCGATGATGCCGCCCGCCGCATTGCCCGCCTGCGCGCCTTCGGCGTCCGCGTTTCCATCGACGACTTCGGCACCGGCTATTCCTCGCTCAGCTACCTGCGCGAATTGCCCGTCGACGCGCTGAAGATCGACCGGTCCTTTCTCCAGGGTCTCACCGCTCCTTCCGCCGCGTTGTCGCTGGTCCAGAGCATCGTCTCGATGGCCCACAAGATCGGTCTCCGCGTGGTGGCCGAAGGCGTCGAAACCGAAGAGCAGCGCCAACTCCTTCTCCAAGCCGGCTGCGACCGGCTCCAGGGCAACCTGCTCTCGCGCCCACTGCCGGAAGACGGCCTGCTCCCGCTGCTGGCCCGCGTCCGGCGGCTGTAACGGGCCGCGCGACTGCGCGGGTTCCTGTAGCACTTGTCAAAGTCGCCCGTTACCTCACCTTCAGGGTTGACGTCCTGGATCGCTGTAAGGTCGCGACATCTTAATCCAGACCGGCCATCCCGCGGCTGCCGCGGCGCGAATGTCCCTGCAAATCCGCACCGAGGCCTCCAAC
>CAYPUQ010000056.1:16615-20734 GCA_964413655.1 uncultured Solibacteraceae bacterium
GCGTCCTCCATGCCCACAGCGAAATCCAGTTTGCCCTTCGCCTCGTGTTCTAAACTGCGGAGGTGAAGCTGCGAAACGGCGCCATCTGGAGCCTGGCCGGGTTCTGGATGGCGCTCTCGCTTCTGCACGGTGCCGACCGCGTCGTGCTGATCAGCCTCGACGGCCTCGGCCAGAAAACCTGGACCCAGGACTCCGCCGCACGGGAGTTGACCGCCCTCCGGAATCTATCCGCTCGGGGCGCTGTCGCTGAAGGCGGGATGTTAACGGCGTTTCCGGCCACGACGGCGAACTCCCACGCCGCGTTGTGGACTGGAGCATGGGGCGATGTCAATGGCATTACGTTCAACAGCCACCCCGTCGGCCCCCGGTCGGAACATACGTTCCTTGCGCGTGGCAATGGATTTCGGGCCGAAGGCTTGCGCGCCGAACCGCTCTGGGTGACGGCGGCGCGGCAGGGCGTCCGCGCCGTCGCGCACCAGGTGACGCAGGGGTATCCGTTCCTGCCGTCCAACACGTGGCCGGAAAATCTGACGCTGCTGAACGGGTATCAGACGCGAACCATTTCGCCGCACATGGTTTTGCGGGCGGCGGACGTGCGACCGGGCACCGTCGGCGTCTGGCGGGAGTCGCTGCCGGAGTCGAAGCAGCCGGCCAAGCACTTCTCGTGGATGGCGGGGACTGTGATACTCCACGGGGCGTTGATTGCCGCGTCGGCGAGGTACGACACGATCTGTATCGCCGTGGATCCGAGCCGGAACCGCGTGTGCGCCGGAGCCTTTCCGCCTGAAACGGACCCGCCCCGGAAGCGCCCGCTCGCCCGGCACTTCAGCGATCCGCTGTGGATTCCCGAACCGGTTTACTTCCGCCTGTTCGACGTCGCGCCGGATGGCGGCGACTTCCTGCTGTACCAGGCGGCCCAGCAGGAGCTCGGCTATTTTGACGGATCGCGCGATGCCGCGAAGTCCAGGCGGCGACTGCTATCCGAGGCGGGCGGCTTTCTCGGAAACGCGCCCTATACGCTGATGGAGCGGGGCGCGCTTGGACCCACCCTGTTCGACGGTGGCGACGGAATCGCGGAGCGAAGGTTTCTCGAGGCGGAGGAACTGCTGATCCGGCAGATGAGCCGCCACCAGTCGTGGCTTTGGCAGGAGATGAATCCGCGGCTGTTCATTGGCTACTACCCAACCATCGATGAGATCGATCACACCTGGTACGGGTTGGCGGCGCGAGGCGACCGCCGGGCCGCGCGGCTGCGGCAGTGGGCCTTCGCCGCGCTAAACCGGGGTCTCGAAGACTTTCTGCGGCACTTGGATGATCGAGATCATGTCCTGGTGGTGAGCGATCACGGCATGGCCGGCGTGGACAAGACAATCCGGGTGAACGTGATCCTGCACGAGGCCGGGCTCCTGGCGGTGGAGGAGGCGACGCGATCGGTGGACGCGGTGCGGTCGCAGGCAGTGTATATCCCTTACAACTGCGTGCTCGTGAATACTCGCGACTGGGAGCAAGGAGTGGTCGCGCGTGAGGATTACGCGAACACGCTTGACCGCGTGCAGGCGGCTCTCGAACGGGTTCGCGACGGGGGCCGTCCCGTGTTCACGGCCTTTTATCGGACCGCGGTGGATGTCGAACGATTCGGCTGGGGCGGCGGCACAGGCCCCGATCTCTGCTTCGACGTGCAGCCCGGCTACGAAGCCCATGGCGAGTTGTCTGGTAGTGTCGTTTCCGCGCGGCGTCCGCGCGGCGTCCACGGGTTTTCGCCGCTACGGGAGGATATGAGGGCGATTCTGCTTGGCGGCGGCCCCGCGCTTCGCGGCCGCCGGTTGCACGATGCACGGGCGATCGATGTCGCGCCGCTGATCTGCCGCCTGCTCGGCATCGGCGTTCCAAAGAACTCGGCGGGCCGTGTCCCGCTGATAGAATGACTCGGTAGGAGGTTTGCAATGCGTCATCGTGCTGCGCTTGTGTGCGGCGTCTCGCTGTTTCTCATCGCGCTTCTGGGCTTGGCGCAGGAGCGAAAGCAATTGAAGGTTGGCAAGGGCGGCTCGCCGCGCGAGGAGGCGGTATTCACCGTCGCGGGCAAGAAGATTACCATCGCCTACGGCCGCCCGTTCAAGAAGGGCCGCGAGATTTTCGGCGCTCTGGTGCCGTTCGGCCAGGTGTGGCGTACCGGCGCCGACGAGGCTACCATCATCAAGACCGAAGCCGATCTCATGATCGACGACATTCACGTACCCGCCGGCGAGTATTCGCTGTTCACCATCCCCAACAAGGAGGAGTGGACGCTTATCGTCAATACCGTGCCGAATCAGTGGGGTGCGTTCAAATACGATCAGGGCAAGGACCTCGGACGCGCGCCAATGAAAATCGAGAAAGCGCCGGCGGCGGTGGAGCAGGTGCTGATCGACATTCAGCCGCTCAGCGGTCCGAACGCGCTACTCAAGGTTTCCTGGGACACCACCATCGCGGTCGCGCCGATCATGGTGCACTGAGTGGAATCAACCGCCCTCCACCTCAACCACCTCGACCCCTTCCGGGGCTCGGAAGGTGAACACGCTGTCGTCCAGCCGCGGATTGATCTGCTCGTTGGAGAACGCGAACGACATCACCGATTCGTCCTGGCCGATCACCTTCAGGCTGACGATCCGGTGATCCTTGGCGATTAGGAACTCGACGGCCGAATACGGAGCGCGCGAGGACTTCGGCTTTGCCACCATGTGCATGCCGGCTTCCTCCGGCCGCGTCCGAAACTCTCGAAAATCGCGCTGAAAGTCGAGCCGGCCGATGAGGAATGCCAGCGGTACCCGCATGTCGTCGGTCTCTTTCACCGCGGATTTCTCGACGCGCCGGGTGTTAGGCGAGAAAAAGTAAACGTTCTTGCCATCGATCAGGAAGAACTTGCCGGCCGGCCGCTTGTAGTCCCAGCGCATCCGCCCAGGCTTCCGGAGATACACCGTGCCCGATTCGCGCCGGACGCCCTGTCCGTAACCGGCCAGCGATTGCTCGAATTCGATCTGGATGGTGCGCGGCCGGTTATAACGGTCTTCCACCCCTTTCAACAAGCGCATCAGATCCGGCTGTGCGAAGGCCGGGACCCCGGTCGCGAGCAACGCCAACAAGCAGGTCCGCCGTGTCATCCGCTCCATAGTCACCTAGACGGGCCGGATGGCGCAATCGAGTACAACCCTGAGCCCAGCCGCTGGTCTTCCGCGCTTCGTTAGAATGAGGCTTCGGGATGCAAGTCCTTGGTCACTACCAGGTCCTGGAGGAAATCGGGCGCGGCGGCATGGGTGTCGTGTATCGCGGCCTGGATACCGCCATCGGCCGAACCGTGGCCATCAAGACGATCGCCGCCGCTCAGGTACCGGACGAATACGAACGCCAGCAGCTTCGCGAACGGTTGGCGCGTGAAGCGCGCTCGGCCGGCATCCTGTCTCACCCGGCCATCGTCACGATTTACCACTTCGGTTCCGAAGGCGGCGACACCTACATCGTCATGGAGTTCGTCGAGGGCGAGACTTTGTCGGCCCGGCTGCGGCGGTCCGCCTTCGCTCCCCACGAGACCGCCGCGATCGTCCGCGAGATGGCCGATGCACTCGATTACGCGCACGCCCAGGGCGTAATCCACCGCGACGTCAAGCCGTCCAACATCATGATTCGCCCCGATGGCCGCGTCAAGATTACTGACTTCGGAATCGCGAAGCTGCTGGCCCACACGGCCACGCAGACCGGCACCACGGTCGGCTCCCCGCACTACATGTCGCCCGAGCAAGTGCAGGGCAAGGGCATCGACGGCCGCGCCGACCAGTACTCGCTCGCCATCCTCGCGTTCGAAATGCTGACCGGCCAGCGGCCCTTTGAAGGCGACACCATCACAACGCTGATCTTCCAGATCATGTTCGAGCAGCCCTCGCTCGACCGGATTCGCCAGTTGCCAAACGGCGACAGCCTTGCTCAGGTGCTGGCGCGCGCGCTTCAGAAGTCTGCCGCCGAGCGCTACCCAACCTGTCTTGCGTTCGCCGGCGCTTTGGCGGCAGCTGTGCGGTCCCCGGTCCGCGCCTCCGCTCCCGCGCCGCGAATGGAAACTCCGCCTCCCCGTTCACCGGCCGTACGGGGAGC
>CAYPUQ010000057.1:0-20714 GCA_964413655.1 uncultured Solibacteraceae bacterium
GTCCCACGGTGACCGGAACGTCTTCGCGCCGGAACAACCGGATGCGCTGCGGCACGCCTTCTTCATATACGCCAAAGTCGTGCTCGCGCAGATCGGAGACCAAGCGACCCTTCCGGTCGCGCACCGTGGCGTGTAAAACCACGAGGTCAACGTTCACCGAGATTTGGTATGACTCCTGGTCCTGAGCGTCGCTTGCCGGCGAAGCCTGAGGCGCGGCATCGCCCCCGAGAGCGATCAGGAGGAGGACCGGGAGAGCGAGCGCGTTTGCAGTGCCATGCTTCCGGCCCCGCGATCGTGTCCATGTCACACTTGACCCTCTTTCTGGCTCTTCCCCCAGCGCAGGTCAAAGGTTCTATAGACCCGGGCTGTCGAGCAGGTTATGGATGACGTCTACAATCGCCCGAGTCCGCCGGTTGACGATCACCGCCGACCCGCCGAGGAGGCCTCGGGTGTAGCCGGGGGACAGTGGCGGCAGTAAGTGGTGCAACTCCCGCGGAAAGGGATCGATGCGCTTTTGCAGTCCCGGCGGGAGCGTCCCGTTACGCTCAAGTTGGCGCTCGAGGCCGGGCGGCAACTTGCCGCCGCGCTTCGCGAGGCCGGGCGGTAAGTTGGTAGATCGATTCCGATAGTAGTCGCCGATGACATCGCGGTCGCTAGCGCTGAAGACCGGCGGCGCAGTCCCAATGGACGCCCGATGCCCGCCGGTCTTCTGGCTCTTGCCTCCTTTGCGCTGGTCGGAGGATGGGTCAGCCGCCAGTGCCCAAGTCAGGGCAAGGCCTAGCGCAAGCAACGTCGTCAGAAGTCTCCCGGCCATTAGCTTTTTCTCTTCCCTGCGATCATCAGGCCAGCTCCAGCAAAGATCATCAGCCCACTTACAATCGGCGATACCTTTTCTGAACTCTGGGTTTCAACACCGATGGATACGCCGGCGACCTTCAAGCCTTCCCGCTCATTGCGGGGAACCGGGACCACTAGCGAAACGAGGCCGAGAACCAGCACGATCAGTCCAATCCAGAACAACGCTCTCATGTTTTCTCCTTCCTTTCGGGTCTCTTGTCAACAGCCCTTATCTCGCGGTACTCCGGCTGCCACATCGCGTCTTGTACATCTTGACCGATGTCGCCGAATTTCACTCCGGCCAGGCCCTCCGCGTCCGCCGTGTCGGCGACAGCCGCCGCCACTGTCGCCGACACGCTGCGCAAGTCGTCAATATGTGGAAGCAGCGACCCGCCGGGCTGGCGCACAGTCACCAAGCTGGAGACGGCACTCGCCGCCGCCGCGAACATGCCGTCGCTGATCCTACTGGCTTGCGAGGCGATCACGCCGAGGCCCAGGCCTGGGTAGAGCATGGCGTTGTTCACTTGGCCCACAACGTAGGTCACTCCCTTGTAAGTCACCGGAGCGAAGAGGCTGCCGGTGGCGATCAGCGCGCGACCATCCGTCCAGGCGATCAGATCGGCCGGCGTGGCCTCGGCCCGCGGTGCTGGATTCGAAAGCGGAAATATGATCGGCCGTTCGGTATGCGCCGCCATTTCCCTAACGATCGCTTCCGTGAAACTGCCTGAGGCTGTCGACGCGCCGATTAGCATTGTCGGTTGCACCCGGTGCACTACCTCGGCCAGGCTTACGCCGTCTCCATTCCCGCCGTGCTTCCAGCCTTTGCTTTCGGCGGCCGGTCGAGCGTAAGCGGCCTGATAGTCGTGCAGTCGATCGACCATTCCGGTCGTGAGCAATCCCCGCTGGTCGACGCACCAGAAGCGTCTGGCGGCATCCTCTCGGGAGAGACCTTCACGCACCATGGCGCCGCGAAGCTTGTCGGCGACTCCAATGCCCGCCGTACCCGCCCCGAAGATAACCACGCGCTGGCTGCGTAGCGGCTTGCCGCAGACGCGGAGGGCGGAGATCGCCGCCGCCAGCGTGATCGCACCGGTGCCCTGCATATCGTCATTAAACGTACAGATCCGGTCGCGGTACTTATCGAGGATACGCCGTCCATTGCCCGGTGCGAAGTCCTCCCACTGCAGTAGAGCGTGTGGAAACAGCTTCGTCGCGGCAGTGACATAGGCGTCGATGAAAGCGTCGTAGCGCTTCCCGCGGATACGGGGGTGCCGGTTCCCGATGTACATCGGATCGTTCAGCAGGCTTTCCCGGTTGGTGCCGACATCGAGCATCACCGGGATCACGCGCGTCGGATCGATTCCGCCCGCCGCTGTGTAGATCGCCAGCTTGCCGATCGACACCTCAATGCCGCCCACGCCCCAATCGCCGACGCCCAGGATTTGCTCGGCATCGGTCGCCAGGATCAGGTCGATATCGGCGGAACCGGCGCCGAAGTTCGCAAACGCTTCCTCGATCGAATCGGCATGGTCGATCGAGAGGTACACGCCCCGCGGGCGCCGGCACTCATGGTGGTACTGCTCCATCGCCATGCCGACGGTCAGATCGTTGACGATGGGGATCATTTCGCGCAGGTGCTCCGAAAACAGCCGGTAAAACAGCACCTGGTTGCGGTCGTGTAGGGCGGTCAGGTAGATGTTCTTGCTCAGCGCATGCGGCAGCCGCTGGTACTGGATATAGGCGCGTTTCACCTGAATCTCCAGCGTGCTAATGTCCGGCGGCAACAGGCCAGTAAGGCCCAAGTCTCTTCGTTCCTCCACCGTGAAGGCTGTCCCTTTGTTCAATAGCGGCGAATTGAGCACGTCCAGCCCGCGAGCCGCGGTCTGGTAGTAACCGTTCCCGTTCCCGTTCCGGTGTGGTGGCGCCGGCGCCGGTAGCTGGATACCTCTGCGTCGCATGCTGTTACCTCTCTCTCCAGTGCCGCTCGCGCAGCGCGCCAAGCGTGGCGCGCCGCGCGACAGAGCACACACCTTGTTAGCGAAGGCGTCTTGCGGCCGCACGGACGGCAAAGGCCCCGCCCAGGGCCAGCAGTCCGAACAGTCCGATCAGCGGTAACGTACTCGCCGTGGCCGGGAGCGTCCGCTCCAGTTCCATCGATACCGGCGCCCTCGCTACCTGCATCTCCGCCGCGGGCGGCGGGGTAACCACCTGCGCGAGTTGAACCTCTTCTCCAGTGGGCTGGATCGCCATGACGGGCGCCCGCCGCAATTCCTCTACGACAGGCGCGTCCGCCGTCCGGATCGGTTCGGCGACTTCGCGGGGAATTTCGACTGGCGTAAAGAGAACGGGCATGTTAGTCGCTTTGGCCAGTTCCAGTGCTTTCGCCTTCGGATAGACAAATTCCTCACCCCAGTTTCGGCCCGGATAGAACCATGCCCGTATCGCTTCGGGCTGGCCTGCCGGTCGCTCTCTGAATGTGATCACGGTCTTGTCCGTCGCCTTAAGGCGATAATTTGGGATGGCCAAGATCGTTGCGTGAACGGTCGTTTCGTCCTCGTTGAAGATCTGGACGATGTGGCGGTTGGACTGCGAATCCAGGATCTTGAACACGTACGTGCCGGCCGGCAATACACCGCCACCCGGGGGATGAACTCCTGGAATCTCCACCGGTCCGCTGAACGTGATTACCGTTTTCCTGTTCCATGCGTCCGCGTTTGCGCTTGGTGTGAGTATTGCGCTGATTAGCGCGACACCACACACCGTCGTTACTGTCTTTAACAAATTCACTTTCTTTACTCCTTTTGCTCTATAAACTCTGCGGTCTGCTCGTCGCTCCCGGGTAGGTTGCGGCCGGGAGTCTCCGTTGGGCAGGTTCCACGCCTCTATATAGGGCACTCCAGGGGCCGTCGGAGTTGAGTCGCCGTTAACTCATACTCTGCCCGCGCCGGGCACTCCACGGAGCCTTTTGTTTTAGCGCCAGAGAACTGACGTCTCGCAGTCATGTGACCACATATGGTCACCACGCCCGAGCAGACCCCTCAAGCGGCGGTGCCTGAAAGGCATGCTTCGCGCATGCCGCCTAGTGTCGAAGGAATTGAGGTCATTTCACTCCGCATCCGGCTGACTGAGCAGGCCGGCGTGCCGGGTCAAGACCCGGCAGCCCTCGCAGATCGACCTTCGTTGAATTTGCCGTTTCACAGCAGCCCCTCCAGATGCCGGGTTCCTTTGGACCAAGTCGTGCATAGAAGCACGCAACCAATAAAATAACCGGCCCGACGGGCCAAGAAAGGGCAGTCATGAAAACAGCACATTCCCAGCCGGGCAGGGTTGAAGAGATCCTCGAACGAGAAGAGGCCGAACTGGTTCAGGTATTGCGAGTGCGAGACGGCATTACAGTCGAGAGGAGCGCAGACCCCATGGATGAGATTCAGTACGCGTCGGAGCGAGATCTGGCGATTCGAAATGTGGACCGTGAGTACCACCGGCTGCGTGAGGTAAAAGCCGCATTGCGCCGGGTTCGCGACGGCAGCTTTGGAACCTGTATCGAGTGCGACTGTGCGATCAGCGCAAAGCGTCTCGCGGCCGTGCCATGGGCGCTACGCTGCATCGAATGCCAGGAGGCAGCCGATCGGAACGGGCACTCTCTCAACGAGACTGTCGTCGATGTAGTGTGAGCGAACGATCTACCGCTTCAGCGTGCCTCTTCGATAATAGACAGAACGACGTTCTCTACCTCCGCAGCCAGCGCCTCGATCCCCGCCCGGGGGAAGAAATCGGCAATCGAGGAAGGCAGGAGCGTGCTGATCATCGTCTTGCCGGCCTGCACGTAGACGCTGATGGGGCAAGGAAGCATCAGGGAAATCTTTACGTCCTTGATCAGCACCTCGCTGGCGTACCTGGCGTTGCAGATCTCGATGATCTTCAGGGGCTCGCGTGGAAACCCCTTCTCGGCCAAGGTAGCGGCCACATCGTGTGTGTGCAGGACTCGAAAACCCCGCTCCGCCGACTTTCTCTCGATCGCCAATACGGCTTCGTCAAAAGGTTTCTCAGTCGCGACGGTATACTCGAATGCTTTCATGAGTTCCTCCCGGACGCCGGTGACCCACTCCGCATGATTGCGGACACGGCACGTTGAGAACGTCTACCTCAACCCAGCGACACCGACCGGGGACCTCAGCGTGAAGTGCAGCACACTTTCGCTCGGGATGACGGCGGGATCGCCGTGCGTGGCCAGCACCACGCCGGTCCCGGCGCCTGCGCCCGCGGCCGCGCCGATGGCAGCGCCTCGGCCTCCTCCAGCAATGCCCCCAATAGCCGCGCCCACGCCGCTGCCGATCCCGATCTTCGCGGCGTCTTTCGCCTTGGTGGCTCTCGCCTCGTGCGTAATGGTGTTGGTCGAGATCTCGACCTGACCGCTGGTTGTCTGCAACCGGGTCAACTGAACGGACAGGCTGGCGCGGTCTTTCACCCGCCCGCCCTTATCCGCGTCGGTAATCCTGCCCTCCACTTCCGCACCTTTCGGAGCGAACGTGCGGCCGCCATGCAGCAGGGGCTGCTCCAGATGCGCGGTAAACGTTTGCCCCGCCTCCTGCGCATTGGTGGACAAAGTGCTTGTGGTTCGTACCACGAGCGCAGTCCCTTCCGGCAGGGTGACGAGATTCAAAGCGGGCTTCGCCGTCCGGTATGCGCCGGAACTACCACTTCGAGTGCCCGCGGCTTTCTCGGGCGCTACGACGTCCCGGCTTAGCCCGTTGTCTTTGGTGCATCTGGCCTGGACCAGAACGGCCGCCAGGGCCAGGCCCATGCTCACTAGTGTCTTTGCTCTCATGTCAATGCTCCTCCGGGGCACACACCGGGCCCTTTGGCCCGTCGTATGCCCCCCTGCGAACCGCCATCAGACGGTCCATCTCGGCAAACTGCGCCGAATTCCTCAACCCAAAACCGCGAGTTCCAGACAGCCCGCCTTCGGACTACCGAATTTTGCCTGTACGGTCAGCCTCGCTAGACAACAGACCGGCCCCGGCGTCCCGAAATCAGGTTGATAACGAAAACCGCCAACGCCAAGACCAGCAGCACGTGCACGAAGCCGCCCAAGGTGTACGACGTGACCATTCCCAATGCCCACAGCACAAACAGAATTACAACAATTGTCCATAGCATGTTCTTACACTCCTTTTGTCTTTCTTCTACCGTCTTTCAGTTTGATAATGGCGCCCGTCGCGAGGGAAGCCATCACCCGCCGCTCGCGTTTCGAGCGACTGTTCCAAACGAAACGTTAACAGCGATTCGGCGGGAACCGTCACGGTCTTGCCGCGAGTCAGTATCTGCGTGCCGCCTCCCGCTCCCGCCCCCGCTACTGCGCCGATCACAGCGCCCACGGCACGGCCAGTAATCGCGCCAACGATCGCGCCCATCGCCGCGCCGCCGCCAACAAACCTGGCGGTCCGCTTGTTCCTACCGATGCCGTCCCACTGTCCGCCACTCAGGCGGCTCATATCCGCGGTTACCGCATACCGTTGCCCGTTCGCGGTAACCGCTTCCAGTTCGAGCAGCAGATCTTCGTTCGCTGCCTTTTTGACGATCAGTTCGGCGTTCGACCCTTTTGGGATGGCCACGTTGCCGTTCGCATCCATGACGTCCTGGTCCACAACGCCGGTGAACGGCCGGCCGTCGATCTGCCCGGCATCGATGGTTTCGTTGGTCCGCACCGAAATGCGGGCTCCGGCGCCGATCGTGCTTGCTTGGGCGACACACAGCGCCGCCAAGGCGACAAGTCCCAACAGTCGTTTCATGACGAATCTCCCTATCCGGTTACTGCTTCACGCGAACGGAGTAGAGCATCCGCTGGAAGGCGTTTTCGTAGCTCTGGAACTCACGCTCCGGGGCTGTGAAAACGAAGAACAGCAGGCCCTCGGGTCGCGGCAAGGTGACCAGCCAGTTGGTCTCGCGGCCCCCGCCTTGGATGGGCGAATCGTTGGAGAGGTACGTCGACAGCCCTCGCTGGCCGCTGACGTCGATGTTGCCTTGGCGGCGAAGCACGCGCATGTTCGGGTTGGACTGGCGGAGTTCCTGGACCAATTGGTCGGTGGCCTGTTCAGCGGACATACCGGAGCCCTGTCCAAAGCCAGGTCCTTGCAATTGCGCACCGTAGCGGTCCGAATTCGGCTCGTAGATGTTCACCACCACGCCGTAAGCCATGGCCTGATTGCCGCGGCCGTCGTTCACCATCCCGCCGCGGGGTGCGATGGTCGCTGCGTCGCCCTGTCCATAGGACTGCCAGTTGTCCGGATGATCGATGCGCATCACGGAATTCTCAAAGGCCACGAAGCGCTCCGAAGTTCCCTCCGGCCCACCAGGGGCGCTCTGCTGCTGCTGAGATTGGAGCTGGTTTGGCCGCGGCGCGGGCAGCGACTGGACGTAGCGTTTGATCTGAGCGAACTCCTGAGTGCCACTCGGCGAGGCGCCCTGCGCGCCGAGCCGGGCCACTTCCTCGTTCGCGCTCTCGACGCGGCGATCCGGGTTGGGGTGCGAGTTGAAGAACGCGATGCCATTGCTGCCCTGGATCTTGCCGAAGAACTGCCCCATCCCGCGCGGGTCGAGGCCGGAATCGAACAGGATCTGCGTACCCATGAGGTCGGCCTGGCTTTCCGCGTCGCGGGAATACTTCAGGAGGATGGAATTCACCGTGAAGCCCGCGCCGAGCTGCGCCAGCGCGGCGCCCGTGGAGTTGCTGCCCAGCAAGCCGCCCAGGATGGCCAGTGGCATCTGCGCGGCGGATGCTTTGCTGGCCTGGTTGGTGCCGTGGCGCAGTGCCACGTGCGAGATCTCGTGCGCCATCACGCCTGCCAGTTGCGATTCGTTGTCGGCGGCTTCAATCACGCCGCGGTTGATGTAGATGTGTCCGCCGGGCAGTGCAAAAGCGTTGATGCCCCGGTCGTTGACGGTCTTGAAGGTGTACGGAAACTTGAAGCCGGGCGCATTCGCCGACAGGCGTTGGCCCAGCTTATTCAGGTAGCTGTCCACCCGCGAGTCGTTCAGCATGAGCACTTGCCGTGAGACTTCGGCGGAAGCCTGCTCGCCCAACTCGACGTCTTGCGCCGCCGAGAACATGTTCCAGCCGGGCTTCAGCGCGGTGCGGCCGTTCCCAGCCGTGGGGACCACATAACTGGGGTTGGCGCCGGCGCGGCTAACGTTCGCGTTCCCGCTCGATCCGCTGCTATCCACCAGCCGAAACTTGAATTGCTGGTTCGCTTCGCCGTTGCTCTCGTAAGTCTGGATGGCGGCTCCGTCCCGGGTGGCAGCGCCCGCTATGTCCAGCGTCTTGCCCAGCCGCGAAACAATGAGCGCGTTGCCGTTCTTGCTGGTGTCGAAGCGCCACTGCTGGCTGTTACGGCCGTCGAAACGGGTGGCCCGCACGGGCGTGCTGTTACTGGTTCCCACGGCTTCGAGCGCGTTTCCGTTCATCGCGTTTCGCAACGAATAGAAGCCGCCGCCGGCCGCCTGGATTTCCCATACCTGGTTGTCGGTTCCCCGCGAAGAGAACTGGATCACGCTGGTCTGGTCGTTCCGGTCCAGGTCGATCACCTTGCCGGATTTCAGATTGGTGATCTCGTAACGGCCAGGGCCGTTGAACCCGCCTTGCGCGCTTGCCTTATAAGGAAGGCACAGCGCCAGGACCATTCCGGCGGCCACCACGGCGGCCGACGGCCCCGTCCTGCGAACTTTATCATCGAACTTGCTCTTGCCGATCATGTTCTTCTCCGATCTGTTTCTACCCGGCGAGTGACTCGTTCACCCGTCAGGCGACCTTGATACCTTCCGTCGTGTTAGCCGGCGCGCCGGTCTTATTAATGCCAGGAATCGATGGTGATTGTTGTTCGGCTCTTCGCCCGCCGTGATCCAAGCTCCCCACCGCAGGTTGGTCGCCATGTTGTCGAAGTTGCGGTAGCCGATCATGTGGCAGACGGTGTTGACCGACAGCCCGGTGCAGATAGGCGGTGGCGCAGAGATCGGTGCTCCGTACTCCTGCACACTGCCCAAGTTCGTGCCATTGGTGGTCAGCCAATCCGGTAATTGCTTAGATTCCCCCACAACCCCACTGCCTGCAATACCCAAATCACAACGGCCACGACCACGACGACGTTCAGAATCGTCTTGATGCTGGACGCCATTGGAATGAAACGATTGATCAGCCACAATGCAACGCCGACCACAATCAACACGAAAACCACATTTATCAGAGGCATCTTCTTCTGCTCCTACGACCTGACAAGGGGCAATTCGCTGACCAATCGTCAGATCTGGCCGGGCACGCGCGGAATGAGGCCAACAAGCCGTTGCGGTTGCGCGCCAAGCCATGACCGCTCTGACCGCGCGCGGTCAGGTGACCAAATACGGTCGAACGAGCTACCAGTCCGCTGGTGGCAAAGTTGTTCATTGGCAGGATTCTCACCCCTCAACCGGGGGGGAATGATGGAAGAAGCAGGAAGGGGCTAGGCCAGCGAGCGTTTCTGTTCAGGGACCATTTCAGATTATCAACACAGTGCGAGGCGGTTTTGACTGAAGAGAGGCGGGGTTCTCTTGGCGGGAGGAAGTATCCGCGGAGGAAATCACGGATTCCAGCGCCAACAGCAGGAGCAGGGTTGCAACAAGGGTCCAAAGCATGAACGTTGTCGCGCTCTTGAGCGTTCGGTGTCCTGTAACGCGCCAAATCTCGAAACCGCCGAAGACGAGCGAGAGCGCCAGAACGCGCAGCCAGGCACGCTCGAGCTCGGCGGGATGGAAGGAGGCCAGTACCAGACAGTACAGAAGCCCGCCGGCGAGGCCGCCCCCAAAACCGTCCGCGAAGGCCCGCAACGCCGGAATTGGCGCCACGGTTGACCGGCACCGCGCCTCCCGTGGCTGATCCGTGGAGACGCTTGGGGACACGCCCGCTGGCGAATGCGACACTAACCATCTCGGGTCTGTCCCCATGCCCATCTCCCGTGGCGCTACAAATCGCGACTGCGCCGTGTTCAGGGCCGCGCGCTATGCGAGCCGAGCGGCGCCTCTCGTCCGATGACCTCAGCCACGTCTTTGACCCGGTCGCGGATATCCTCTCCATGCGACAGGACGTAGTCTTTTGCCGCGTCTCCCTTCCTCTTCGTCCAGGACTCACAATCTTTGACCTTGCGGCCGATCAGGCTCCGCGTTGCAGATCCGCTGCGCGGAGCAAACAAGAGCGCCACAGCGATACCGGTTCCCAACCCGGTCAGAAAAAGCGGTAGCCCGAAACTTCTATTGCCGTTCACTTTGCCTTTGTCTTTCTCCATGTTTAATCGTCCTTCCGCAAAGACTGCGAGCAATTTTGATACCGCAGCTTCCTGGTGGTCCCATCAGCCAACGGGCCCCGCGACCGGTTTTCCGGATCGTGCTGGAGTCGCGGTGGGTAAGACCGCGGCGCGAATCGCCATCACGGCAGTCGGACACGAGAGCCGGTCGGACGGCGGCGGTCCTCCAAGGCGCCGGATGTGTGCCTTGATCCCCCTCAGCCATCGGTCGACTCGATCGAGCCACATCCTCCGATTCCCGGCAGCAAGCAGACGCGCCTCTCCGGTCCAAATAAGGACCGGCGGAGGCTTCGAAACGGCAGTCATTCTGGCTGCTGGACAACATCCAGTCGGCCGGATCGCATGGCTCGATCCATGGAACCCGCCTCGCGCACCTACGTTACCTGGATGGCAGATCGTCCACATGATTCCGGCCGCCAACATCGCCATTGACAACACGTTCCCGCGACTTGGATTGAGAAACTTGCGACTATCGGCCATCTTCGCCTCCGATTTGCCTCCGCACGGCGAGTGCCTTGTCCGCCTGCAAAAGGAGGCGCCGCCCGTGGAGTGTCCCTCAGATGCGGTCCGATTTTGAACCGGTACCTAGGGAGATCGGGTCAAGGAACTGTCCGTGGGGCGCCACCTGACCGGATATAGTCGAAACGCGACGTTCCCTACGGCGAGCGGATTCACAGACGGCCAGAGGAGCGAACCGGGCAATGCATGGTCCAGATCCCTGTCCGCGTAGGGGTGAAGGCGCGCTCCATGTTTCCTCCAGCAACGTTGGACCTGTGCGTGCTCGACAATGGGTGTCGCCCGAAATACCCCTGAGGGGCTCCCGGGCGAGGAGAAAATAATGTTCTTTAGAAGTGTAGTTACGTGGCGTGGGGTCGTTTTCACCCTGGTGGCAATTGGGATGTTAGGGCTGCACCTAACTCCACTTGCTTCGGGAGCCGATCACCACACCAAAGCAGATGTCAAGAAAGTGCAGCAGAGTCTGACCGACAAAGGCTTCCATCCTGGAGCCGTCGACGGCGTGATGGGTCCCCGCACCCGAGCTGGCATTCGTGAGTACCAGAAGGCAGAGAACCTGCCGGTCACCGGGCGCCTGGATGCGGAGACTGCCGGCAAGTTTGAAGTGGGTCCGGAATCGGTAGGCAGCCACTTCAAGGGAGTCGGCCGTGAGGTCTCGTCGGGCAGCAAGGACGCCGCCCACGAGATAACCGAAGGCAAGCCCCTGGCAGCCGGCAAGGAGCTCGGCACGGCGATCGGCCGCGCGGGCGCGAAGGTCGGGAAGGGCGTTCGAAAGGCGGTAAGTCTCGAGAGTGACCCGGACAAGCAGGAAAAGAAACCGAAGCAATAGCAACTCTCGGTTGAACTCGCCCCCAGCACGCTTCGCTGATAGAGGCATCGGTCTCTATGGTTGACGAAATCAGATAGCTGCGGGCCGACTGTTTCGGATCGCGGCTGGCGGTGCGTCTTCGTACCGCCAGCCGCGGTTCGCGTTTCAGCCAACACCGGCTGCCAAACCGAATGGAGTATCACTTGCATCTGCTTGAGCCGCGCCTGCCGGCAAACGTCGAGCCGGTGACAATAGAAGTGAAGATCGAACGCCCGATATCAGTCGTGGCGGTCCTAATGATGGTGGCAAGCGCCCCGCCGCCCTTCAACACGAACGCAGCGGGTACGGGGGTTCGGCGGCAGCAGTCTGACGCTGGACAGCTCGATGGGCGCCGCTGCAACGCTCACGTTCATACCGGCCACGGACACCCCACTATCGGTGGTCCGTCCCACTTCAATTTTGCTTCACCCTCGTGTGCGCGGCTTGTTCGACACAAGCCGGCGGCACAGGCTCGTTTTTTCAACTCTTTCATGTTGACTTGATCGTAACCGACGTGACCGACGGCGCCACCGGGAAGTTTGCCGGCGCCTCGCCCGGTGGCATTGTATTCAGCGAAATTCAGCGATGTCAGCCAACTCACGGTCATCGGGGCGCCGCTGCAACTCGGGGCCAGGCACAAACAACACACTGAGCGGCGATTTCCGACCGACAAGCTTAGCGACTACATCGTTCACGGGAATCGTCGCTCCCAATTCCGGCGCTGTTCCCAAGCAGTCAACGGCGCAGGGATTCGTCGATCCCGCCGCCGTCCCCAAGCCGGCGACACTTGGGCTGGTCGGCGCCGCTCTGATCGGTCTGAGTATGTTGGGCCGCAGGAGAATCGCCCGCCAAAGGGTGTCTTACGCAAGCCCAGAAACGCCCGAAACGGGGGCAGTTGACAACAAACGCTGCCCCCGTTCTGGCTCATACCAACATTTTGTTGATGAGCCAGCCGGTCTGTCCATGCCGCTGAGATGCACTCCACCCCCACGTTGGGCATGGTCACGCGCTCCGCCAGGACCTGCCGATTTCGTCTCGCTTCCCAGGCTCGCGGCCAGCGTCATTTCCAGACTCGCCCTATCTGCCCTAATTCTACCTAGGCTTCAAATGCGACACGACGGAGGAACCGGTCTGCAACTCGCCGCATTTGCTATAGATGACTTCCTGTTCGATGTGCAGCACTTTCAGCAGCCCCACACGGGCCGAGGCGAACACCTGCACGCGCCGCGGCAGCCAAACCTCGTCGTTCACCCGGACCTGCTCAAAGGCCGCGCGCGAACCCTTTGCCAAGCGGACCAGAAACAGTGCCACCGTTATGGTGTCAACCGCTTCCACCTCAGCCTTCACCAAATGGTAATCCTGTTTATCCACCCATAGCTTGCACTGGAGGTGGACAAGCACTTTCGCCATGCGGGACCGGGGCTGATATCCGTCGCGCGGAGTCCCTTGGATCACGTACAGGTTGTTTCCCTCCCACTTCTCGTCCGCGGTCAGACGGAAGTCGAAGGCCTCCGGCAGAGCGTGCCAAGCCTCGCGCTGCCAATCGGGACGTTTCTCGTACTCGGCCAAGCGAAGCGCCCGCTGCGCTGCGGTCTCTTTCCGGCGGTCAGCGACACTCCTTGCGAGTTTCTCCTGCTCTTTCTTCTCATCGCCGGGCGGCAACGGACGGTCGTCTCGCCCGGCCAGCCGCCGGTAAGGTGAGCCTTCCAGCAGCATGACGTCGTAGATCGTCACGGCCTTCGATTTCAGCTGTCCCTGGGAGTCCAAACGGCGCGCATCCACTCGCTCGGAAAACCCATAGTTACGGGCTACCTTCCAGTTACGCTCGTCGGCGGCCACGGCGCGGCGGATGATCTCGAGCGCGTCCATCTGGGCCCGCAGTGCCGTCCCCGAAGCGAGGCCCAGCAGCAATACGCCCATCCCGGCCCGAATTGCCATGCGGGTCCTTACTTTCATTGGCGAGGCTCTCTAAGGTTGGCGTGCCGGGGAGGAAACGGCTGTGGCTTGGCGAGTCCGCACGAACAGGGTCTGCAAATTGTTCAGAACTCCGGGCTCGCCCTTCGCCAACTCCAAGGTAATCTCATCCCGAACGCTCAAAAGATCTTCCAACGCCTTCTTGCCGCTCGGGTCCGGCGTCTGATTGGCTACTTCCCGGGTACGTTCGAAAAAGCGGGCACTGGTGCTGGCCGCGAGTCCATAGTCCAACTGGCTGGCTTGCAGGTAGATCAAGGCGGCCAGATCTCGAAGCTCGGCCAGGCGATTCTCCTGTCTTGCCTCGCTCAACTCATCGGCCAGACGCATCCCTTTCACGTGTGAGAGCAGAAAACCGGCCAAGAATGCGGCGACGAGCAGAGCAGCGACCACAATGACCCTTTTCGCGGCGGGCTGATTGGACATCTTATTTGAACTCCCTTCCAGTACGACAACTCCCATTGCAGCAATTCAGGGACCGCTCGCCCGTCGCGGAGCCGGCTCATCCGCGCTTCAACCGGGATGGCTCCCCGCATGCAGTTAGATCGCAGTATGCCGGGGCCAACGAACGTCGAGGAGCGGATCGAACAGGAGAATCCAGGTCTGCCCGAAGGACCGCGGCGGACGTGGTGGGTGCGCTGGAGCCCCGTGTGGATCGCGGTGTTCGTTCTCGTCGCGGGTGGCGCAGCCGCTTTTCTGTTCTACCAGGACCGTTACGGACGCAATCTCGAAGAGGGTTTGCGGAACGGCGCGTTTAGCGACACCGTGAGTATCTTCGTGAATTCCAGAACCCTGGAGTTGGGGGCGCGGGCCTCGGCCGCTGAAACGGTGGATGATCTGCGCCGGGCGGGCTTCACCGAGTTGCGGCAGAATCCCATCGGGTGGTTTGAGATTCGGCGGGACGGCGCCCTCGTTGTACACGCCGCTTCCCAGACCGGCTCCACCCTACTCAGGTTCTCGGCGAACAAAATCGTCCAGATCCTTGCGCTGCCGGATAATGCCGCACTCGCGCAGTATCAACTCGCTCCACAGCTCATCGCCAACGTCTCCTTGCGGAGTCGAGAGCGGCGCCGGCCGCTGCGATTCGGCGAAATTCCCCAAGTTCTGATCGATGCGGTCGTTTCGGTCGAGGACAAGCGCTTCTTCCGCCACCATGGGTTCGATTTGTTTCGGATGGTCAAGGCGGCGTACGTGAACCTTGGGCAAGGCCGCGCGGCGGAGGGAGCGTCGACCATTACGATGCAACTGGTCCGCAGCCTTTGGCTCAAGCCGGACAAGAACTGGAAGCGCAAGGAGGCCCAGTTTTTCATGGCTCTCCGGTTGGAGCGGAAGCTCTCGAAGCAGCAGATCTTCGAGCACTACGCCAACGAGGTCTACCTCGGCCACCGCGGCACCTACGATATTCACGGCTTTGGCGAGGCAGCGCGAGTCTACTTCGACAAACCGGCCGGGGCTCTTAGCCTCGCCGAAGCGGCGACTCTTGCCGGTGTGATCCAGCGGCCCGGCTATTACAACCCCTTTCAATTCCCGGACCGTGTGCGCACACGGCGGAATCGGGTGCTTGTCCTCATGCGCCGCAACGGCTACATCACGGACCGCGATCTCGCGCTGGCGACGGCGGAGACCTGGAAACTATCGCCAGGCGCCGGGGAGTCTGTCGAGGCGCCGTATTACGTCGACCTGGTGAAGGACGAGATCCGGAAGCAGTTGGTGAACGTCCGCCCGGGCCGAGACGGTCATCAAGTCCACTCCACGCTCGATCCGCGGTTACAGCGCGCCGCGCTGGAAGCCGTGCGGACTGGGATGCTCAGTGTCGATCGGCAGTTGCGCAACCCAGATACGAGCGCGCCCATGCCTCAGGTCGCGCTCGTCGCCTTGGATCCGCGGACGGGCTCGATCAAGGCCCTGGTCGGCGGCCGGGACTATAACGAGAGCCAATTGAACCATACGCTCGCCAAGCGCCAGCCTGGCTCCGTTTTTAAGCCGTTCGTCTACGCGGCCGCCCTACGCGCCGCGGAGCGGCGTGGCGCGGACGTCTTCACCCCCGCCACGCTGCTCGACGACATGCCCACCACCTTCTGGTTCGCTCAGCAGCCGTACGCGCCAACCAACTTCAACGGACAGTTTCGCGGGGAGGTCACTCTGCGCCAAGCCCTGTCCAAGTCCATGAACGTCCCAACAATACAGCTCGCGCAACGGGTCGGATACCGCTCGGTGGTGGACATGGCGCGGAGCGCGGGCCTCAGCCAGGACATCCAGCCGACGCCCGCGGTCGCGTTGGGCGCATACGAGAGCACTCCGCTGGAGATTGCCGGGGCCTATACCGTGTTCGCGAATCGCGGAGTTTATGTCGAGCCGCACCTGGTTTCGTACGTGCGGGGCGACGGCGGCGCCCGGATCTATTCCCACCGCCCAGTCACCCACCGGGCGCTCACGCCGCAGGTCGCGTACCTCATGGTGAATCTCCTTGAAGAGGTGCTGCGCAGCGGAACCGGCGCTGGCGTCCGGGCGCGCGGCTTCACCGTTCCCGCCGCCGGAAAAACGGGAACGTCGCGCGACGGATGGTTCGCGGGCTTCACCTCCGACCTCGTATGCGTCGTGTGGGTTGGCTTTGACGACCATCGCGACCTCAAGCTGGAAGGCGCCAAATCCGCCCTGCCCATCTGGACGGAGTTCATGAAACAAGCCGTGGCGCTGATGGGACCGCCAAAACCCTTTCAGCGTCCCTCCGGCATTGTGACGGCTGAGGTTGACCCGCTGTCGGGACAGTTGGCCACGCCAGAATGCCCCGGCGCGCGGTTCGAGATGTTCGTCACCGGCACCCAGCCGGTCGAGTTCTGCGGCCAGCACGGAAAGCCCGTCGTCGACACGAGTTCGACAGCCTCGACGGCCTCGGCGCAATAAGACGAACCGCTGGTACGTTCCGACCTCTTCACGAGTGGTGGCCGATCCGCGCGACGCCGAGCCGGCGGCGGGAACTCTCCAAAGAACTTCGACCATCCCTGGTCACATGACCGTATGTGGTTAATCCTCGTTGTCCCAAGTCCCCCGAATGGAGGCCCGGACGCACCGCCGAGCGAATAGGCTCAACGGAAGATGACGTTGGCGCGACTCGTGCAGCAGGAAGGATAGTCGCCCAAAAGCCCTGTGGGCTTTAACCGGGCCGAGGAGAGGTTGAGAAATGAAACTGATTCCAGCGGCGACGGTGACTCTCGCGCCGCTGATGGTGGCCGATTTCTGGCAAGAAACTGGAAAACCGGCAGATCGTGACCACCGCGGTAGGTGCGCCCAAGACGACCGCGACGCTGATCGCTCTGCTCAACAAACATTCGGCACGAGAACGCAAGAGCGGCGCTCCGGCCAAGAAGTAACGGTAAACAACCCAGGGTGACCCCAATGAAAATTATCAGCGCATTACTTACGGTATGTGGAATACTTTCGGCTCAGGCGCCGCAGTATCAGGACGAGAATACGGCCAGGATGGCCGCCGGATCCACGCCAATCTATCGCGCCAGCGTGACTGCGCGGACCGCGAAGGCTATCAACTACCAGCACCGCAGCGGTGCGACAAAGATCGATTTCCGCGGTACCGAGCTCATGCCAAGCGCCCATGGCGAGGCCAAAGTGGAGAGTAAACAGGGCTACATCGAGATCGAAGTGGAATTCCGGAACCTCCAGCCAGCGACCCGGCATGGCGCCGAATACCTCACTTACGTGCTGTGGGCCATCACCCCGGAAGGCCGCACGGCCAACCTCGGCGAGATTCTTCTGAACGGAACGAAGGCCAAGCTGAACGTAACCACCGAAATGCAGGTGTTCGGCCTGGTGGTCACCGCGGAGCCCTACTTCGCGGTGACGATGCCGAGCGACCTGATTGTGATGGAGAACGTGGTGCGCGCGGACACGAAGGGAAAGATCGAGGAGATCGACGCCAAGTACGAACTTCTCCAACGCGGCCAGTATGAGCGTCTGGCGAACCCGCTGGCGCTTAAACTCGACAAAAAGGTGCCGCTGGAACTCTACGAAGCGCGCAACGCCGTTCAGATTGCGCGCGCTGTCGGCGCGGACCGGTACGCCACCGAGACTTTCGAGAAGGCCGAAAATAGCCTGCGGCAGGCCGAGGCCTACCAGGCGCGCAAGGCGGGCAAGAAGCCGGTGACGATGACCGCCCGGGAAGCCGTGCAGACGGCGGAGGACTCGCGGGCGATCGCCGTCAAGCGTCAGGACGAGGAAGCCCTGGCCACGGAGCGGCGGCAGTCGGCGGAGCGCGAAGCACGCGCGGAGAGCGAACGGGCAGCCGCCCAGTCCGAGACGGATCGCGTCACCCGGGAAGCCGAAGCGGCGCGGATCAGGGCGCAAGCGGAGGCTGAGCGCTTGACGCGGGAAAAGAATGCGCAGACAGTATCCGCGCTTGCTGAAGCGGATCGTCTGAGGCGCGATAGTGACGCGCGCATGGCAGCCGCCGCGGCCGACGCGGATCGCTTGCGGCTGGAGAACGAGGCGCGTTCGGCCGCCGCCGCATCCGAGGCAGATCGTCTGAGGCGGGAGAATGACGCGCAAAGGGAAGCGAACCAAGCCGCCCTTGATCGCGCGGCAGCGGCAAGCGAGCAGGCGGAGGCGGAGAAGGCGGAACTGCGCGCTCAGCTTATGAAGCAGTTCAACGCCGTTCTACAGACTCGCGACACAGCGCGCGGCTTGATCGTGAACATGTCGGATGTCCTTTTTGACACTGGCAAATATACGTTGCGGCCTGCCGCGCGGGAGAAACTGGCCAAGGTGGCCGGCATCGTCTCCGGGCATCCAGGCCTGAGGCTGGATGTGGAAGGTCACACCGACAGCGTCGGCGGCGATGAGTACAATCAGCGGCTGTCCGAGCAGCGCGGCGCGGCCGTGCGCAATTACCTGACGCAGCAGGGAATGCCGCTGGACTTGGTCACAACCAAGGGCTTGGGTGAAACGCAGCCGGTGGCTACCAACGATACTGCCGCGGGCCGGCAGCAGAACCGGCGCGTGGAACTAGTGATCTCCGGCGATGTGATTGGCACGCCGATCGCCGCCAGGTAATCGGAATGCGGGACCGGCGCTGCCAAACCCTGCGTTTGGCCCCTGGAGTGCTCTTCGATTTGCCGCCACCTAACCACACGGATCGTGAGGTCAACCAGCATGAAGTCGGCGGATCAAGCGGTCTTGGGCGGCGCTAGCTTTCTGGCCCCCAGCCACGAAGGCGGCTCTCGGAGGAAACGGCGGCGGGGCTACTCGAAAGAGGGCCCCGCCGCCGTTGCAGCACAAAACGCCCATTCAGGTAAAGAGCCAACTGCCCAATCAATCGTGGATGCCGACGGTCCGGTGAGTGTACCGGCGGTACGGCCTGCCCTTTTACCCTGACGTCGGGTGGTCAAATGACCAAATACGGTCAAACCAGCCAGGTACCCAAGTGCAGTAGTGGAAGAACGCGCAGAAATTATCCACAAAGTAGAAAGAGAACTCGAGTGATCACCAGGGCCGGTGCGATCAGGACGACCTCTTTCGGCTTTGATCGGACCAAGACGGTCCAGGCGGCACTGAGGCGCGTCATGACGAACGTCAGATTGCAGAAATGTAATTGCCTGGAAGTTGACCGCGTGGCGGCGCACTCGTTCTTCGGGGTGCCGATGTGAGCCTCTCCGCCCACACGCGTCGTATTCAGAAGGGCACGGTCTTGTCCGGCCGATAAGCATCGAATGTGACATATATGGTCATGCGGCGATAAGCAACAATCAGTCCCCAATTGGGGGGTGGGGCTGAAGGTTTGGCCGCAGGCGTGCTTAGCACGGTGTTGCCGTCGCAGGAATTCATCACGATCAAGCGCGAGTCCAGGGACTGAAAAGAGGAGATCAGATCGTGGCAGATCAGAGTAGAAAGATGACTGTCATCGTAGGAGATGGCAGTCCAATAGAAAGAAATCACCTGTTCACCGTTTTGTGCCTGGAGGGTTACGAAGTCCGCCTCGCGGAGAACGGCGAAGAGGTATTGAATCAACTTCAAACCGATAGTTCAATCACGCTGGCGCTACTCGACTTGGCGATGCCCGTCAAGAGCGGGCTCGACACGCTGCTGGCACTGCGACAGCGGCAGAACGGTGTGGTCGTCGTTTTGATGTCGGAAGGTCCAGTGCCGTCATCGATTGTCCGGATGATCGAGGAGCACGATGCGAGGTTCATCGAGAAGACTCAACTTCCCGATGGGTTGGGCTCCCTGAATCCGTCGGGACAGCGGCCGGTATCCAGTCAGAACGGGGCCGATCACCCGTTTCTGGTCAAGCGTCAGAATCTCCGGGCGGAGGGTGCGGTGATGGCCGCGATCACGCCGATGGTCGCGCAGGTGGGCAGGGCCGACGTGCCGGTGTTGTTGCAGGGTGAAACTGGTGTCGGGAAGGAGGTACTCGCTCGCCAGATTCACGCAAACTCCCCGCGGGCGGCCAAGCAGTTTGTGAAGATCAACTGTGCGGCCCTACCGTCGGAGTTGGTGGAAAGCGAGCTGTTCGGCTACGAACGCGGCGCCTTCTCGGGCGCGGTGGCGCAGCGGCAAGGGTTGTTCGAAACCGCCCACAAAGGAGCGATGCTGTTGGATGAAATCGGCGACATGGACGTGCGGCTGCAGGCCAAGCTTCTGCAGGTGCTCCAGGACGGGGAGTTCCGCCGGTTGGGCGGCCGCGAGTTGGTGCGCGTCAATGTCCGCGTTCTGGCAGCGACGCACCAGGATCTGCGCAAGGCGATTCAGGAAGGCCGGTTTCGGGAAGACCTATATTACCGCCTGAACGTCTTCTGCATCCGGATTCCCCCCATGCGCGAGCGGCGCGGGGAGATCGTTCCCTTGGCCGAATATTTTCTTCAGAAGTACGCGACCGCGGATTTTACGCCGCCGCTGATCACGCAGGATTTGCGGGACGCGATGCTCGGCTATCACTGGCCGGGCAACATTCGGGAGTTGGAAAACGCGATGCGGCGGTATCTCATTCTTCGCAACCCTGTCTCACTCGCTGAGGAGCTTCGCAGCCTGGAGTATTCGCCACTAACGCCGAAGGCAGGCCCCTACATGGCGGCCGGCGTTCCGGACAACCAGGCCAGCGCTCTCGCCCGGGCCGAACGCGCCAAGTTGACGGCGGAACGCGAAGCCGTTCTCAGCGCGCTCCGGTCCACACATTGGAACCGCAAGAAGGCGGCGGAACTGCTTCG
>CAYPUQ010000058.1:0-20523 GCA_964413655.1 uncultured Solibacteraceae bacterium
GCGCTGCCGTTCCTGATGGCGAATGTCCGGCAGCATGCGGACGCGTTGGATGCGCTGGCGGCCCTGCCGTCCGCCGAGGCGGGCGAAGCCGTAGCGGCGCTGCTGGCGGACGCAGACGCGCCGGAGGCTCCGCGCCGACAGGCGCTGGAGTTGATGTCCCGAAGGCTGTTCAGCGAGTGGTCTGAGCTACGCAAGTCGCCCAAAGTGGTGACCGCGATTGAGTCGGCGCTGGACGATTCGAGGCTGCAGTCAGCGGCGCTCGAACTGGCGGAGGATCTCGGCGACCCGGCCTATGGTGCAAGAGTTCACGCCTTGGCGGTATCTGAGAAGACCCCGGAGGAACTGCGGTTGCTCGCGATCGCGGCCACCGGCAAGACCGGCTCGGCCCAATATGTGCCGGATCTGGTGCGGATGGCCGAACGCGGGTCGACGCCGGTGCGGATCGCCGCGATTCGCGCGCTCGGAGCGGCCCGGCCGGATGGCGTGGAGGCGCGGATGCGGCGGATCGTCTTGAGCACGGCGCCGAACGAGGTTCGCAGCGAAGCGCTACGGGTGATGCTGCGGTCGGATCGCGGCGCGCAAATGGTGTTGTTGCTGGAACAGGAAGAGAAACTGCCGGTGGAACTGCGCAATCTGGCCGCCAGCCTGATCGCGACGAATCGCAATCCGTCGATTCGCAATTGGGCGAGCGCGGTGCTGCCGCCGCCGGCCGCGAAGAACGCGCGTCCGCTTCCGCCTGTTCGGGCGCTGGCCGCGCGTCAGGGCGATGCGGCGTCGGGTGAGAAGGTGTTCCACGCCAAGGAAGGACCAAATTGTATTCAGTGCCACAGCCTCGACGAGAGCAAGCCGTCGGTCGGCCCGAGCCTTGTGAACATCGGCGACAAGCTGGGGAAGGACGCGTTAGCCGACGCGATTCTGAACCCAAGCGCGGGGATCGCGCACGAGTACGTCACGTGGATTCTGGAGACGAAGTCGCAGGGCCAGGTGATCGGCATTCTGGTGGAAGACACGCCGCAGCGCGTCACGGTGCGGACGGAGACGGCGGAAGACGTCCGCCTGCGCCCCGCCGACATTACTGAACGGCGGCAGAGCAAGCTGTCGATGATGCCGGAAGATCTGCCGAACCGGATGACGGAAGAGGAGTTCGTGGATCTGCTGGAGTTCCTCTCGGCTCTGAAGGAGGACTCGGAGCGCGCCTCGCGCTAAAGTCCTTCGAACACTGAAGCCACTGGAATCGCAAGTCCGGGAAGCCAGTCGCAGGTAAGGGTGTCGGTCTGGCGATGGAGGCGTGAGCCGCCGTCGGGATGGTAGGTGCGGATTGCACGCTGTTCGGGGTAGACGATCCAGACTTCCTTGCACCCGCTGTCGAGATAAAGTTCGACCTTGTCTTCCAGATCGGCCGCCGATTCGGAGGACACGACTTCGACGGTCAGGGCGGGCGCAATGCCTGGTACCGCGGCCGGGGCAGGCTGGGGGATTTGTTCGTTCAGTAGGAGTGAGAGGTCGGGGATGCGGACGTCTTCGTTGCCGAAGCGGAACATGGTTTCGACGAATACCTCACCGAGCGACCGATCAATCAGAAAGGCAGTTATTGCCCGGTTCAGCTTAGCCTTTACGCGCTCATGGATGAACTGCGCCGTTCCCATCGCCACTACCTCGCCGCGGACCAGTTCCACACGTTCGTCCTCATGGCGAGGCTGCGCCAGAAACTGCTCGGCTGTGATCGTGGTGGTAGCCGCCATCGATTTCAGACTAACACGCGGGGCCGCGAGTTCACGTCCCGCGGCGATTGCCGTAGAGTTCGATGTGCAAGCGCGGACAATAACGGAAACCCTCGCGTTTGCAGACCTCGGCCAACCAGGGGCCGCGAGCGTGTAGCGTGGCTGGATCGGTCCCTTCGGGCATCAATAGGACGCGCTCCCTTCGGGCGCCCAATTCTCCGACCAAGGCCAGCACCTCCGGCAGATCCTCGTCGGACGCAACAACGAACTTCAACTGCCAGGCGTACTCGTTCATGAGGCGGCGGAGAATCGAGGGCTGGATGCGGAGACGGTCGTGCGTGGCGGCCCATCGTCCGCCATCGCGCTCATGCGGCGTCGAGTTCGCCAGCTTCGGGGAGATACTCATCAGGTCGCAGGCAACCGGCGCATACACCGTCCCGGCGGTCTCGATCGTGATGTGCTGGCCGCTTTTCCGGAGTTGGGCCGTGAAATCGACGATCTCCGGGGCGATCATCGGTTCACCACCCGTCACCACGACGTGGCCAGTGGTGTGGGCTTCGACATATTCCACGATCCGGTCGAGCGGCAGGTTCTCGCCCTCCGGCTCCCACGACGTATACGGCGTGTCGCACCAAACGCATCGCATGTTGCAGCCACTCGTCCGGATGAAGACGGAGGGTACTCCGGTGAGGATGCCCTCGCCCTGGATCGAGTAGAACATCTCGGCGACCTTCATCGCTGGTATTCCAGTGGATCTACGACACCGGCCTCGGCGAATCCCTTTCGCCGCAGCAAACACGAATCGCATGCTCCGCAGGGCCGGCCGCCTGGCAGCGGGTCGTAGCAACTGTGCGTAAGCGAAAGGTCAACGCCAAGCTCCGCCGCCAGCCGCACGATGCCGGCCTTCGTCAGGTCGATTAGCGGCGCATGAATCTTCAAACGGAGATGGCCCTCGATGCCGGCTTTCGTGGCCAGATCCGCCATGCGCTCGAAGGCCGCAATGTATTCGGGCCGGCAATCTGGATAACCCGAATAATCCACCGCGTTCACGCCGATCACGATATCGGACGCGCCCAGCACCTCGGCCCACGCGAGTGCATAGCTGAGGAAGATCGTGTTGCGCGCCGGAACGTAGGTGATGGGAATCCCTTGACCCATTTCGCTCGTGGTCCGGTGCTTGGGCACCTCGATATCGGCTGTCAACGCCGACCCGCCGAAGGCCCGCAGGTCGATAACGGCGATCCGATGCTCTACCGCCCCAAGTTGCGTGGCCATACGTCTCGCCGCGGCCAGTTCCTGGCGATGGCGCTGGCCGTAGTCGAAGGATAGCGCGTAACACTCGAACCTCTCGCGGAGCGCCCAAGCCAGACACGTCGAAGAATCCAGTCCGCCGCTGAGCAGGCAGACCGCCTTACGTCCGTGGATCATCGCGAATCCGCCGGCAGTTTCAGGGTCAGGAACACGCCGGCAATTGGAAAAAAGGCCAACGCGCACAGGACCGCATGCAGACCGAAACGATCCGCCAGCGCGCCCGTTAACGGAATGAAGATCAAGCCCGCCATCCCCCAGGCAAAGCCCATCATGAGCGCGGACACGGTGCCCACTTGCTTCGGCGCCAGCCGCTGCGCCATCACGACATTCACCGGAATGGTAAACAGCAAGACCAATCCGCCGAGCGCCAACCCCACCATGGACAGCCAGCCGGACGAGAAGAAGAAGAGCAGAAGAAATGGAACCGATCCGGCCATGGAAAGCAGAATGACGAAGCGGCCGCCGATCCGGTCGGCCAGCGATCCGCCGACGAATCCACCCAACGCGCCGCAAGCGAGGTACAGGGACAGCGCAAAGCTCGCGTGGGTGACCGGGAACCCGCGTTCATGGTTGAGGTAGAGCGGCAGAAATTGCGTGTAGGTGATCTGAATGATCGACCGGATAAAGACAAGCAGGTAGAGGAGCGTAAGCGGCTTCCAGACATCACGCAGCGCGCCGAGTTCGAACCGTCGCGACGTGCCGCTCGGGATTCCGTTTCCCTTCAAGAAAACGAACAGCAGGAGCGTCGCCGCGACGCCCGGAATTCCGGCTACCCAGACGTTTTCCAGTCCGGTCCGCGCCGGGACGAGCGAAAAGATCGTCGGGCCGCAAGCCATACCCATCGTGCCCGAACTGATGAACACCGCCATCCACCGGGCGCGCGCGGCGTCCACACCGAGGGTGACGCGAGCCGACGCCTGCGGATGAAACGACGCGATGCCGGCGCCGCCGAGAAACACGAGCAGTAGCAGCCACGAATAGGACGGCGCCAGTCCAAGCGACGAGATGAACACCCCTGCCACGGCGGGTGCGAGCACCGTGAACAGCCGCGAGTGGAACCGGTCCGAAAGATAGCCGTACACCGGCTGCGCCACCGACGAGGAGAAAACGAGTACGCCGCCGAGGATCCCGGCCTGCGTGAGCGACAGGCTCAGCTTCGCCACCAGCAGCGGCTGCAACGCGCCGAGCGCCGAGGAATACAGATCGATGAAGAAGTGCCCGATTGACAGCAGCACCAAGCCAAGCAGACCGGTGCGTACAACCGGCTGCGTTTCATGACACGGATCTTGCGAGACAACGGCCGCGGGGGTTGCCATGAGGGCTATTCATTTATTGTATTAGTCGCGGCCCAGAAGCGACAGAATCGCGGCCACCTGGGCGCCAGTGACGTCAACAGGTTCGCGCATCTCTGCCGGCGAAGGCCGTTCATCGAAGGCTTGACGCAGGGCCATCTTGGCGACGGCATAGCGCTCCGAACCCGACAGTTCCCTGCCGTGGTCGTACTGCCAGGTTGCCACCACGCTGTCGCGCAGGTTAACGGAAACCGCGAACGCGTTCTTGGCCCCGGCCGATACTTCGAACACATACTCAGTGGCCGCCTCTCCCTGGAGATTCAGTTGGCGCAATCCCGCGTACTGGTAAACGTACGCATACCCACTCTCGGCCGAGTAACTCTTCTGGCGGCGCACGGGAGGCGCGCCGCGCAGCGGTGGACGGGCGGGCTCGGTGCGTTTCTGATGGCGGCGGAGCCAGTCGAACACTGGTTCCATTGTCGCGCGTTCGCTACAATCCAATTGACGAGATGCGGTTTCTTCTTTCACTCGCCGTCTTTGCCGTCGCATGGCTGCCGGCCCAACAAGAACAGCAACAGCAGCCGAAACCGCCGGCCGCATCCGGCACGCTCTCGCTCGGCGAACTGCGCAACCCCGAAATCAAGGAAGAGGAGAAAAAGGAGGAGGAGCTCGAGGAAAAGGGACCGGTAGTCATCAAGAATGACGGCAAGCCGATGAAGATCCCATTCCACTGCACCGAGGACGACATTCAGGCATTTGGGATGACGTGTTCGGTCGAGGACCCGTGCCCGGTCTACGCCGAACTCGCGGGATTCGAAAGCCTCGGCACCAAACTCTTCCTCACCGGCAATCTGCATAACGGCAGTACCACGATGTATTCGCTGCTGCTGATGAGCGACGATTCCGGCGCGACATGGGTGGAACCCTATGAGCGCCTCAAGAATGCCGGACTCGACAATATCCAGTTCCACGACATGGCGCACGGATGGATCAGCGGTCAACTCCTGACGGCGATCCCTCGCGACCCATTCTTCCTGATCACACGCAACGGCGGCAAAACATGGCGCCGCCAGTATGTTTTCGGCGAGAGTATGCCCGGCGCCATCGAAGATTTCTGGTTCGAGAGCGCCGACCGCGGCGTGCTGGTCGTGGACCGCCTGCAAGCCGACGAGCAAGGTTCCCGCCACTACCGCTACGAAACGATGACCGGCGCCGACAACTGGATGATCCGCGAACTCAGCGCCAAGCCCATCAAGCTTCGTGACTCGGCCGCCGGCCGCCAGAACCCAAATTGGCGGATCCGGGCCGACGGCAGGACCGGCACGCACGTCATCGAACGGAGGCAGGGCGAGCGTTTCCAACGTGTCGCCGCGTTCTTCATCGAGGTGGGCGCGTGCCGCCCGGATGTCGCGCCGCTCATCGAGCCGCCCCCTCCACCGGAACCGGCGGCACAGCCGCTACCGGCCCCCCGGCCCGACCAGCGCCCACCGGCCCGGCCGTCCCTCAAAAAGCCCTGAATGGCCGCGCACGATCCGATCGAACTGGAACTGTTCCGTCATCTCTTCGCATCGATCTGCGAGGTGATGGGGATCGTTTTGCGTAAGACCTCGTACTCGGCCAACATCAAGGAGCGACGCGACTACTCATGCGCCATCTATAACAGGCGCGGCGAGAGCGTGGCGATGGGCGACCACATGCCGGTTCATCTCGGCGCCATGCCGGAAGCGGTGCGCTGCGTCAACGAGGACCTAAAACTCGCCCCGGGTGACGTTGCCATCGTAAACGATCCCTTTCGCGGCGGCACCCATCTGCCGGACATCACCGCCGTCTCCGGTGTGTTTCTTCCGGGCCAAGACCGTCCGCGGTTCTATCTGGCCAACCGGGCGCATCATGCCGATGTCGGCGGGATGAGTCCTGGGTCGATGCCGCTGGCGCGCGAGATTTACCAGGAAGGTCTGCGCATCCCGCCGGTGCTGCTGGTTCGATCCGGCGCGATGGCCGGCGATGTTTTGCGGATGGTCCTCGCCAACGTCAGGACACCCGAGGAGCGCGAGGGCGACCTCCGCGCGCAGTGCATGGCCATCGCGCGCGGCGAGGCGCGGCTGCGGGAAGTGGTGGCGAAGTATGGTCCGCACCGCGTCGAGATGAACATGGACGCGCTGCTCGACTACAGCGAACGGGTCATGCGCGCGCTACTGCATTCCATCCGGGATGGCGGCTACCGGTTCACCGACGCGCTGGATGGTGACGGAGTCGTCACCCGCCCGCTGCGCATCCGAGTCGCGGTGCGCATTCGCGGCGACGAGGCGACCGTTGACTTCAGTGGGACGGACTCCCAAGCGGCGGGTCCGGTGAACGCGAACCTCGCGGTGACGGTGTCCGCCGCTAGTTACGTGTTCCGCTGCCTGCTGCCGGACGACGTGCCGTTCACGGCTGGGCTGATGCGGCCTGTCCGTATCGTGGCGCCGGAAGGAACGCTGGTGAATGCCCGTCCGCCCGCCGCCATGGCCGCGGGCAATGTCGAAACCTCGCAGCGGATCACGGATGTCCTTTTGGGCGCCCTGTCCAAGGCACTGCCGGACCGGATTCCAGCGGCCAGTTCGGGCACCATGAACAACCTGAGCCTGGGTGGCTGGGACCCGGTCCGGCGGCGCGCGTTTGCGTACTACGAGACCATCGCCGGCGGAATGGGCGCGCATGCGCAAGCGCCTGGACAGGCCGCGGTTCACACGCACATGACGAATAGTTGGAACACACCCGTGGAGGCCTTCGAACACGCCTATCCGCTGCGCATCCGGGCTTACCGCATCCGTCGCGGTTCGGGCGGAGCAGGCGCCCACCGGGGCGGCGATGGCATCCTGCGGGCGATGGAGTTCCTGACCGATGCCGAAGTTACGCTACTGGCCGACCGTCGCGAGACGGCGCCGTATGGCCTGCAAGGTGGCGGGCCGGGCAAACCGGGCGCGAACCGTTTGAGGAGCGGCTCCTCGACCGCAAAGCTGGCGGCGAAGTCGCGGTTTAACGCCCGGCCGGGCGATGTGCTCGAAATCGAGACCCCCGGCGGGGGCGGTTACGGGCGCAAGAATCGCCGCAACTGATCGGTTATCATTGATGGAGATTGGCCACCAATACCACGATTCCCTCGGCCGGCGTCCGGGTACCGAAAACGAAACCGAATCCCCGCCGGTCGATTCTCCTGGTTTTTGTCTGCACTCTTCTCGGCGCGGCGGCCCAGATTCTGATGAAGGCCGGGGTCCAGTTGCATCCCGCGGACGGATTCCTCGCTCTTCTCCTCGGCATCTTCACGTATCCGAAGCTGTTTGCCGGTTATGCCCTTTACGGAATGAGCACGGGATTGCTCATCATTGCGCTGAAGTATGGCGAGTTGTCGATCCTGTATCCGGTCATTGCACTCACCTACGTCTGGGTGACGGCTCTCTCGGTGCTGATCTACGATGAAGTGCTGAACCCATTCAAGCTGCTCGGCTTGGCGACCGTCGTGCTCGGCGTGGCGATCCTGGGAAGGGGCGGCAGGAAATGACTACCCCGGTCTCGTCGATGCTGCTGGTGCTCGGCGCGTCGTTCGTCGGCTCGTTCGGTGCGGCGTTCCTGAAGGCCGGCGCCGAACGCCTCCATCGCGATGTCTGGACGCTGTTCACCAATTGGCGTCTCGCCGTGGGCGTCACCTTCTTCGTGGCCTCCTCGCTTCTCTACCTGAAAGGCATCAAGCACGGCGAACTGACCATCCTCTACCCGATGATCTCGCTTGGCTACGTCTGGACCTTATTGTGGTCGCGAATCTTTTTCCACGAGCCATTCACCCGTAACAAATTCTTTGGGCTCGGGTTGATCGTAACCGGGATTATGTTCCTGGCGCTAGGCACCAGATAGGAAAGCGATCTGTTCCGGGAAGCCAAGCGTGAGCGCTACTTGGCTGGTGTGAGCTTCGACCGCCGAGACGTTCGGGTGGTCCTGTATGAGGCGTGCCTTCGCCGACCACATCAGCACGTGTAAATGCGCCGCCAGTGGAGCATCCTGTCCCGGAGCGAACTTCCATCCCGATTTAAGAATTTTTTGCAGCACACCGGCTGGGTCCTTCAGTAAAGCACTGCGAATGTCGGAATCGGTCTGCCCACTCATCAACCGCCTCATCTTCCAGAGGTCGCTCAGGTAGAGAAACAAGTACTCGGGCTGGGCGTCCTCACCGTGAGAGCAGGACTCGAACGTGGCACAGTTCACCTTGTAGATCACCTGCTCCGGCAACTCGTCCGGAACCACCACTGGCAATCCGAACGAGCGCGCACAATGACTCAAGATGGCGGCTTCGCCGGCGCTGGCCACGAAATACTCCCGGACAAACGCGTCGTCTTCCAGATTGTGGGACCGGAGAACGTTCTCGATGCTGTCCGGGAAAGCGAAGAATCCCAGGCCCTGTAAGATCTCGGCAAGCGGCATGTCTTTACCCTCCCAGTATTGTCGTCGTCAGGCTCCACAACAGAGCCAGACCCGTGAAGCCGATTTGAACACGGAGCAGCTTTCTCAAAGCTCTCATGTGGCGGCCATTCACCGTCACATAGCTGACGTCGTTCTCAACACTCTCCCGGGCGCGAAGCGGCCGGGCCGCGTCGAAGATCAGGATGCCCGCCCCGGCGTTCACCAGCATAAGCAAACTCGTGCCAACGTTCCCGGCGGCCACCAGCCCGAAACCGCCCGCCGTGGTCAGCAGGTAGGAGAGTTGAAGAAATCCGTCGGCATTCGACTTGGTGATCTTCTCGTCTCGTCCCTGAAACTCTTCCCGCAGAATCCAACGCTGAGTGAGTCTTCGAATCCCGAGCAGGCACGCCAACCCGGCCAGGAACAGCGCCAATTGCCAGAACCAGCGCGGAGCCGTGAGAGGATTCCAAAGGTACGCCGCGGCTGTCGCCGCCAGCGCAACCAGGCCCCCGGCCAGGATTTCCTCCGAAAAGGGGTAGTAGGAAGCCGAAGCGAGGTGGCGTTCCGAACGCCAAGCTAAATGGTAGCGGTACGCTTCGACCCGCGAGCGCACTTTCGCCGTCCACTTCGCCGTCAATTCACCGCGCCCCTGACTCGATAGTCCCGCGATTCGCCGAGGGGATTGTCGACCTTCACTTCGAAAGTCCAAGGATTCTCGTCGAGCCAGTGTTTGAACGGACGAAGCCGTTCAACGCCGCCGTCGGACCACGCCAATTCGCCGCCAACCTCGATTCCGGCGAACGTGGCCCACATCCCGTCGATTTTCGGCGGAGCGACCGTGTACGTAATCGTATCCGTTGCGCCGGTCGTCGTCTGTTCGCGCTTGGGTTGAGCGGCCTCGATATCGCCGAAACAGACACCGTTCGGACTTTTCCAGTTCAGCTTCAAGCGACCGTAGGGCTCGCCGCTATTCGCCCACTGAATCCACATGATGAGAGGTTCCTTGGGCACATCTTGCAGCACGAACACACCGCGCCGGCACACGCGACTCATCAGTGGGCGGTGTGGCTCCTTTGCGGTGGTCAACGCCACCTCAAATTCCGGCAAGGGCACTCCGTCCACGAATAACGTACCCGCGAGAACCGGCGCGCCAGCGCCCGTGAGCTTCCGCGCCACGAACTGAAAGGCCACAATCGCGACCGCCAGGACGGCCAGCGCCAGAACGACCACAAGCGCCACGATAAGGAGAAGGAGCAGCAGAACACCGGCCAAGGCAGTCAGCAGCGCCGCCACCGCGTCCATTATCGGGCTCGCTTCGCCCCCATCCGGATCGGAACGATTCCGCTAAACCTTCTCGGGAATCACGTATGGCTTGCGGTAATCGCGGGTGAACATGCGCGTCGCCTCGCTGTCTCCGGGGCAACTCATCGTGTTCGCATCGAAGTTTAGCGTCCGGCCGAGCCGGTAGGAGATGTTGGCCAGGTGGATCAGAGTGCTGGAAATCGCGCCTTCCTCGATCTCGGCGGCCAGGTCCGACCGCTTCCGCGAGCGCATGGCGTCGATGAAATTGCGGAAGTGATCGCCGCGGCCGTCCGACTGCGACGGTCCCGGCGCTTCTTCCCGGCCCATGAAAGTACGGTACGATCCGCCATTCACCGCCAGATATCCCTTCGACCCGTAGAACAGATTGCCGATCGAGTTGCCCGACGGCTTCCCGTTCCGGTCCAACCCGATCCCCGCCTCGCCGTGCGTCATCCAATGCCGCACCTCGAACACGAGCAACTTCCGCTTGCCCGCGCCGTTGAACTCGAACGTGGCGACTTGCGTGTTCGGCGTCTGCTGATCGTCGTCGAACATGAAGTGGCCGCCCATGGAAGAGACTTTGACTGGATACGTGACGCCGAGCCCCCAACGCGCGACATCCAACTGGTGAATGCCCTGGTTGCCGATATCACCGTTGCCGTAGTCCCAGTTCCAGTGCCAGTTGTAGTGGAAGCGGTTCTTCGAAAAGGCCCGCTTCGGCGCTGGCCCGAGCCATTCGTCGTAGTGGACGCCAGATGGCACAGCCTCATCGGGAGTACGATTGATCGTGTCGCGCCACTTGAAGCAGAGCCCGCGCGCCATGTACACGTCGCCGATCAAGCCCTCGCCCATCTTGGCAAAGCCTTCCTGCAAGGCTGAGGAGGAGCGGCTCTGCGAACCATGCTGGACAATCCGTTCGTATTTGCGAGTCGCGGCGACAATCTGGCGGCCTTCGAAGATGTTATGGCTGCACGGCTTCTCGACGTAGACGTCTTTGCCCGCCTGGCAGGCCCAGATGGTCTGCAGCGCGTGGTTGTGGTTTTGAGTCGCGATCGAAACGGCGTCGATCGACTTGTCGTCGAGCAGCTTGCGATAGTCGGTAAGGCCCTGCGGACGTTTGCCGGTCGCCTTCTCAACCTCCTTCAGCCGCGCTTCGAGCACGCTCTCGTCGACATCGCAGATAGCGGCGATCTCCACGTCGTTCATGCCCGCGTACGCGTTGATGTGGCTCTTGCCGCGGCCGCGGACGCCCACACAGGCAACGCGGATCCGGTTGTTTGCGCTCAGTAGCGAAGGCGCGGCGGCAGCGGCGGCGCTCATAACAAAGAAACGGCGATTCATGGCTGGTTCGTGAGCCTCCTTCGCAAGATCATATCAAGGAACGCCGCGCCGGGGCTTTTCGGTAAAATTGAAGAGCCCCTTTATGCCAATGTATGAGTACCGCTGCCTCCAATGTGGGCAGCAGTTTGAGCGGCTACGCCGGATGGCCGACGCCGACCGCGACCTCATCTGCCCGAAGTGTCAGGCCACCAGCGTGGAACGTCTCATCTCGGCTTTCGCCATGGGCGGCTGCACGGCCACGCCCGGTGGCGGATTCACCTGAGCCCCGCGTTGACCGGCCGGTCTGGCCGCGCCATGAGATCGCTGCTCCTCCTCTTTCTTTCCGCTGCCCTCCTCGCGCAACAACAGGAGCCCACGCCGGCCTGCGCCTGTAGTTCCGCTGAAGCTCAGGCCGCTTCCCGCGAGGGTATTACGTTCCATCAGAAGCGCCGGCTCGACGAGGCCAGCGAATCATACCGTCGCGCCCTCCGCGCCGCGCCACCGCTCGAGCCGTCCGCCACGGAACAGGAGTTGATTCTCGGGTTCGCTCCGCTGCTCCACACGGACGAGAATGAACCTTTCCCTCTCAGCGACGTGGCCGCTATCCTGCATCCCAACGGCCGCTGGATCGCTTATCACCTCTTCTGGGAAGACGACATCGACTTCCCGGACGACAACGATCCTTGCGACCACGAAGTCCTCTGGGTGGAACTTGACGAATCGCGGACACGCCCCACGGGAGTCTACACCTATTTCCACGGCCACATCCTGCGTGCGCCCGAGCCAACCTCGGGACGCCCAAACATATACGTGCAGTGGGGCAAGCACGGGTCCCTCCCGGCGGGATGGCAACAGCTCACTTTGCCGCGCACCGGAAGCGCCCGCGTGAGTTTGCAGGAATACAACCACGCCACCTGGCGCAAACTCCACGAGAAGGGCCGGGACCGGGCCGATTCGCCGTTGGGCCGCGGCTGGCCCTTGCGCTACGAAGGAACCTGGGAGGACTTCACCCGCTTCAGCCGCATCGTCGATCCCGCCGCCCTTCTCCGCCAGAAGCGCTACTGGTCCGTCTCGTGTCTGAACAACGCTGTGATCAACCGCCACTTTCTCCGCTACAACTTTTCCTCCAAGACCGAGTGGCCGGAAGCTATGTGTGCCACAGTCCGGTAGGGCGGGTGCACGCACCATCGAGCCGTCGCGCGAAGTCACCTGCCACGGCCGGTTTGAGGCTGTCGGCTTTCGACACGGGCTACCTGATCCTCACTCGCCACCCGGGGCATTGCCGGGCATTACCCTATCTAGAAGAACCGCATCGTATAGGTGAACCGGATGCCCCGGCCGATTTCCGGTGCACGGTCCTTGATGAAGGACAGATGGTTCCGGTAGAGCCGATTGCCGGCGTTGAAGAAGTTCACGCCGAAGATATGCGCCGTATGCGTGCGCGCCACCGTGTACATGGCGTTCACGTCGAAAACGGTGTAACCGGCAGTCTCCGTCTCCGTCTCGAAGATCCGGTCCTGACGGCTCGCCATCCGCAGCATCGGCCGGACGGACAGGCCGTTGAAGCGGAAGTCCAAGCCGGCGCGGCCGCGTAGCGGCGGGATGCGCGGCAGTGGAGTGTTCGTTTCCTTAAGCTGCGCGTTCACGTAATCCATGCCGAGGTTCAGCCAGACAAAACGGTTCAGCCCGACATCGACGCCGGCTTCCGTGCCGTAGAACCGGCTGTTGCCCTGGAAGAACTCGGCTTCCGGCAGCCCGTCCTCGATGTCTCCGGTGGGCGCCAGAAAAATGAATTGGTTGATGTCGTAGTAAAAGAAGTTGAACTCGGCGCGGACCCGGCTGTCCCGCTGCCGCACCGAGAAATCGACGCCGTTGCTCCGTTCCGGACGCAGATTGAAATTACCGATTTCGTAGGTCAGATTCCCGACGTGCGGCCCGCGGTTGTATAGCTCCTCGAGCGCCGGGGCGCGAAAGGCGTGGGTGTAGTTTGTAACGAAAGCGGCCCTGGACCACAGTGGCACGTATACGCCGGCCGCTCCCGAGAAACCGGTGAACGAACGGTTCGGCAACTCGTCGTCGCTTACGAGATAGCGATTATGCTCCAGGCGCCCACCGAGCTGAAAGCGCATCCGCTCGAAATCCAACTCCTGCAGACCGAACAGCGCGATGCCGTCCTGTTTGACCGGCGGCGCCAGCGCTTCTTCCCCGGTCACCTCGTAGTCGCGGTGCAAGCCCTGAAATCCAAATGTCCCGAGCCACGGGCCAAGGCGCTGCTGTTCGAACACGCCGCGATAGACGAAGGTCTTGTTGTTGAACAGGGTCGCGACCGTGTCCTCTTCCAATTCCCTGTGCTCCCAGTCGCTGTAGTTGAGCGAGAACCGGACGCCGTCGATGAACGTGCCGATGCCCTGGGCGCCGGCGCTCACCCGCAGGTTGTGCCGCCGGAACGCCAGCGAGATGTCTTCGTGGTCCTCGTCGTCGTCGTGATCGTCGTGATCGTCTTCCGCGTTGCGCGCCCGGAGAGTGCCCTTACCGAGAAGAGCGGTCCGGCCCCGGCGTGCGTCGTGATCGTGATCGTCATGGTCATCGTCATGATCGTCGTGCCCGTGGCCATGAAACTCGCCGGCGAACGGCACCCCGTAGCGCCCCTCGTCGTAGCGGTATCCCATGTCGAAGAAGCCGCGGCCGTTTGCCCATCCGAAGCCGCCCGTCGAATTCGACACCCGGGCGCGTGAGTTGTCGATCACGCCGAGCGGTGTGTTGTAGTCGCCGGTGCGCTGGCCGCCGCCCGAACCCCAGATCCGCCAATCCTTGATGCCGACCTCGAAGCCGCCGGCGCCGCCGCCCTGATTGTTCGTCGAGCCTCCAAAACCGCTGACGAACCCGCTCAACCCCTGGTGTGGATGGCTGTGGCTGAAATGATGGCCGGTAATCGCGTTTACCACGCCGCCCAGCGCGTTGCTTCCGTACAAAAGGGTTGCCGGCCCTTTCACAATCTCCACTCGTTCGAGACTTGACGTATCGAGCGACTCGCCGTGGTCGCCCGACTGAGAAGAGAGCGTGCCGGTCGGCAAACCGTCCTGCATGACAAGGACGCGGTCGTTATCGAATCCACGAATCACCGGCCGGGAAGAGCCAGGCCCGAAGCTGCGCTTGGCGACACCAGGCTGGCCCTCCAAGACCTCGCCCAGGGATGGCTGCGATTTCATTGTCAGTTCGACGCCATCGATCGAAGTGACCGTTTGGAACGACTCAAACACCGTCTGTTCGCGCTCCGTCGCAGTCACCGTAATCGCGTCCTTCACCGGACGGAAGGACATCTGAAAATCGGCTGTCGCTATTTCGCCGGCCCGGATTACGACCACTTGCGTGGCGTCGGAAAGTTGGTGCAGATGGGCGGAAACGGTATAGGTTCCCGGCGCCACGCCGCTCAGTTCGTAGTTGCCGTCGTTGTCCGTCTCCGTCGAACGGCCCAAGCGGCCAATCGTAATGGTGGCGTGGTGGAGCGGCAACCCTTGCGAAGCCGTCACTTGGCCGCGCAGCGTGCCGGTGTTCTGCGCGGCCGCGTGGCGCCCTGGCGCGGAAAGGATGAGAGCGGCGAGAGCGAACGATAACGATAGAGGTCGTAGGTGCATGGGTAGTATCCGGGTGAAACCCCGAAAACGACAGAGTACTGGACACGCCGGCGCCGATAGAACATAAACCTGACAAAAGGACTCCTCTTGCCGGTGAGCGGGCCGGCTGCGGCCATGAGCGGCTCTACACCAATTTCCAACGCACAGCCGCGAAGAGCACAACCGTCCCAGCGACAAAGGCCGCATCCGTCAAGCCGAAACGGAACCGGACGAGCACCGGCATCGACCCGGTGAACCCGCGCGACAGCATGGCCCAATGAATCCGCGTGGCTCGATCCCAACCGCGCAGAAAGATCGTGGCCAACTGGTGAGAGAAGACCTCCAACCGTCGCCGTCCGCGTACCGAAGCTCCTGCCCGGCTGACTCGCGCCATCGTCGTGCGGCGCCACTCGTCGAGCAGCACCCAGATGTAGCGCTGCATCAGACCCGCCATTACCGGCAGAATCTCCGGCACCCGCAAAGCGCGCAAGCTCCAAAGCAAATGCGAGAACCGCGTGGTGGCCACCAAGAGAGCTAGTAGGATGATCGCCGCATAAGCCTTCAACGCGATGGTGGCGGCTCGCGTGGAAACCTCCAATGCCATCGCCGGGGCCAGGCTCCCTTCTACCCAAAGCGAAAACGCGGGCAGTCCGGCGGCCATCAGGATAAACGGCGACGTGATCAGGCAACGTAGCAATAGCCAACCGGGCGGAATACGGCTCAAACCAACAAGCAACGCGATGAGTGAGTAGTACCACGGAAAGGCCGGCAGCCCCGTGGCCGGAGTCGAGGAAACCGCTACGACTGCCGCCGTCAGTGCGACGATCTTGGCTCGCGGGTCGAGCTTGTGCAAGGGGGAGTCGATACCGGCGTGGAGGTCAACCTCGAATGAAGTCATCGCGCCGCGTTGCGCATCCGCCGCGACGAATACCACGCCGCGAGTCCGGTGAGCCCGATCAGCAGCGACACGCCGGTCAGCATCTTATGCGACATCGGCACGGGAGCCTGCGCCGGTGTGCCTTCTGGCCGCGCTCCATCCGGATCCACCGTGATTGTCAATTCCTTCCGGTGTCCGAGTTCATCGTCGAGAATGCACTGCCACACGCCCGGCCGGTCCGGAACGAAGGCGAACACGCCGCGGGCGTCGGTCCGCCCACTCTGGAACTCGCGCTGGGGGTCGGCAGGCGAGAAAACGCCGGCCGCAATGTAGGGCGCCGGCTCGCTGCCGCCGTACGCGGCGGCCACGACCACCGAATGCGGGTGAACGGTCACCGTGGCGTCGAGGTCGTGCGGCCACGCCACCGAGGGCAGCAACAGAGCGAGCAAAGGCAAAGACTTCATGTCGCTGGAAGCAACTCGGGTTTGACGCGCCGGAAAAACCCGATCATGAACACGGTAGCAGACCCTTCGACGGCCGCGGCGACCAGGTACACGCCGGCGATGTAGAAGAACCCTTTCCCGTACCCGGCCAGCGCGAACTCTGCCGCCATCAGGGAAGCTGGCGCGAGAATTCCGGCAAAGCCGGCCAAAAAAGCGCGTGCGGATTCCGGCACAAACGAGATCTTCCAGATCCACCAGCCGAGCAATGCCCCGAAGCCCATGTTCAGCGTGTTCAGCCCAAGACTCAGCAAGCCGCCATGCTGGAAGAGAAGAGTCTGGAACAGCAGCGTTACGAATACCACAGGGAAAGCCCGCCGGCCGAGGAGGATGCCAAGTAGACCAAACAGCCCGAGGTGAATCGATGTGCCGGCGACCGGGAAGTGAATTAGCGACGCGACGAACGCGGCCGAGGCGAGCAGTCCCATGCGGGTGGTTTCGGTGCTGTCGATGCGACGGCCCAGCAGGTACACGGGCGCCATCGCCCCCACCCAGGCGGCGGCGCACAAAGGAACCGGGATGATGCCATCGGCGATGTGCACGCTAATTTAGTTCCATGTAGAGCGACGAAGCCAGGTTCACCGAGTCGTACCCGGTGCCGGAGGCCTGGCCGGTCTTGCGTGCGTCGATCAGCACGGGACCCTTCGAGCCGCCGGGGTTTGCAGTCAGAGCGCCATCGGCGCCGGTGACGCCCAGTTTCCGGTCCGGTGCGCCGGGCGTCTTCATCACGATCTCGGCACCCGGGCAAGGCTTCCCATTCTGCCAAACGGAGATCTTCAGCCCGGCAGACTCGCGTACCGCCGCCAGTTCAAACTCCAGCCCGAGGGGTTTCGCCGCCGAAGCCGCGGCGCCAGGCGTCGACGCATAAGCGATGCCGGAACGGTAATAACGAGCCGAACTGATGGCGCCGGGATTTATGTCGCGTCCACCGGCCTTGAGTCCCTGCGGCGTCCGGCTCATCACGCCGCGGTCTTGTACAAAGACGAAGCGGTAGAAGCCGGCCGACGGCACCCGGTATGAAGCCACCAACTTCTTCGTGCCCCGGGCTGGCTTGATTGGAGTACGCGCGCCGTCCGGTCCCGCGGCGAACGCCTCGATTCGGTCCGGCCGGAGCATCTCTTCGCTTTCCGGAAAACTGTGGCCGTGAGCGAGCTGGATCTGCACCTCGGCGCCCGGTTGCAGCGGCGAGGAGAGCGGATTGATCCAGGTGAAGTGCGCCGTCAGACCAGCGGCGGCAAGAACAAAGACAAACAGGCTGCGGATCATAATGGGAATTACTTTCACAGCCAGCGTATCACGATTGTCAGGATCGTGCGACTAATTGAATATGATGCACCACTCCACCCGCAGAAAGTTTCTGGCCTCATTGGCGGCCGCGCCCGCAATCGCCGCTCCGGCGGACCGGTTCCATCTCATCGCCCATCGCGGAGGCATCGTCGGCGAGCACCACGCCGAGAACAGCCCGGCGTCTGTCCAGGCGGCGATCGAACGCGGCTACTGGATGATCGAGGTCGATATCCGGCGCAGCCGCGACGGGCATCCGGTCATCCAGCACGATCCGGACTTCCGGCGTTATTACGGCGACCCGCGCGCCGTCTCCGAACTCTCCTGGTCCGAAATGCAGCGGCTCCGCGCCAATCCCGGCAGCACCCCGCCGCTCGATTTCAAGCAGCTTTGCGAGATGTGCGCGGGACGGATTCGCTTGATGCTCGATATCAAGGGCGACGATCATCCGGATGAGTTCTACGCGGGGTTGGAGCGGACGATGCGGGACCACGGTCTGCTGCGCTCGGCGTACACGCTGGGTGGCGATCGCATTAAGAATTTCTTTCGCGGCAAGCTGCTCCTTTCCGCTCAGCGCGACGCGCTCAGAGCGGCCGCCGCGCGCGGCGAGGATGTCGCCGGAACCTACTTTCTGTTCGAACTCGGCAGTGTGCTCGACCGTGAAGCCGTGGATTTGTGCCGCCGGCTCGGCGTGACGCCCGTGGCCGCGCTGAACACGTTCCGGTACGAAATGGAGGGCATCGACCATTGGAAGGGAGCCGAACGCGACGCCGTGAAGCTGCGCCCTCTCGGTGTGCGGCACTATCAGATCGATTCTCTCTACGACCGGCTGTTCGTTTGACCGTCCGCTTGCGAAGCCGTGCCCGCCGTGTGCGGTACCTTAGAGAGAGTTCGGAGATAATCGGAGAACTCCGCACATCACATATATGCCGTTGTTTTCGGTTATCGTACCCACGTACAACCGACTCGACAAGCTCGCATTGTGCCTCGACGCGCTGGCGAAACAGGACCTGCCGCGCGAGCAGTTCGAGGTGATCGTCGTCGACGACGCCGGCTGCCGCGCGCTCGACGAACTGGTAGTGCCGTACCGCCAGACGCTCAACTTGACCCTGCTGTGCCAGGAACGCAATGGCGGCGCCGGAGCGGCTCGGAACGCCGGTGCAGCGGTGGCCACCGGCCAGTACCTTGCCTTTACCGACGACGACTGTGCGCCCGAACCGGGCTGGCTGAGCGCGCTTGCCCGCGCGGTCGAGGAGCATCCCAACGCTCTGATTAGCGGCCGGGTCGAGAATGCCGCCGGCGGTAATCTTTATGCCGCGGTGAACCACGCCCTGACCGGCGAGATTTGCGAGAATCTGTGGCGGCGCGGCGACGTTTATAAATATGCCACCGCGAACAACATCGCTGTTCCCCGGGAAGAGTATCTGCGGCTCGGTGGCTTCAATCCGGAAATTCGGCCGGCGGCGGAGGAGCGCGAGTTCTACCACCACTGGCTGGCCGCCGGACTGCCAACCGCGAGACAGCCCGAAGCCCTCGTACGCCACGATCATGCCCAGGATCTTGGGTCGTTTCTGCGGATGCATCGGCGGTACGGCTGCGGCGCCCGGGCGCTGCTGGAACGCGGGCGGGGCGCCACCGGGGCCGGGACCGGGCCGCACGAGGCCGGATTCTACATTCCACTACTCACAATGCCCTTCCGCGCCTTCGCGGGCTTGCAGGCGTGGAAGGCGCTGATGCTGGTGCTCCTCTCTCAGTTCGCCGTCGCCGCCGGATTCTGGTCACGCTCTTTGCGGGCTCTTGGCCCTCTCACCGCGGCCGCCGCTGTCTACCTCCTCATCGTGGTGGCTGGACAGTGGTCCGGCGGCGCCTTTCGAGTCGAGCTCAGCGACTACGACGAAGCGGCCCACTACGTCACCGGGCTGCTCTTTCACGACTACGTGGCGAAAGGATTCCCTGGTCCGCCCCTGGAGTTCGCGCGGGAGTTCTATCTCCACTACCCGAAGGTCGGGTTGGGACACTGGCCGCCGGGGTTGTATGTGGCTGAAGCGGCGTGGATGCTCCTGTTTTCCGATTCGCGCGCCAGTGTGCTGGTGCTCATGGCGTTCCTGGCCGCTTTGATCGCGGCCGTCGTCTGCGCGGTGGTTTACAGGATCGGCCAGTCGTGGTTGTTCGCGTTCACGGCTGGGCTGGTGTTTGCCGCTCTCCCGGCGGTGCAGCGGCACAGCTTCCTCGTCATGGCCGAATTCGCGGTGACGCTGATCTGCCTTGGCGCCGTCCTGATGTTGCCCACGGTACTGCGGATAACCACTACACGCGCCGCGCTGTGCTTTGGCGTCACTGCCGCGCTCGCCATTCTGACGAAGGCAAACGCTTTCGCTCTCGCCCTCACCGTGCCCCTCGCGGTCGCCTTCGACCGCGCTTGGCCGGTTCTGCGCAAACCGGCCTTCTGGCTGCCGATCCCTGTTGTCGTCGTGGTTGCCGGTCCATGGTACCTGTGGGCGGTCGAGTTCCTGCGAGACGAAGTGGTCGTCGCGCCACTCCAGGCGGAACCCTGGCTTTCAATGTATTGGCGGACCACCGCCGCCAATCTCAACACGATGTTTCACGTCGCCGGTCCCGTTCTGCTGTTTCTCGCGGGGTGGGGATTGGCCTCGGGTCTGCGGCAACGCCGTCCGTTGGAGGCGAGTCTCGGCGCCTGTGCCCTATCGGTGTGGATATTTGTCTCGTGGATCTCGCCACACACCGAGGTGCGGCACATGGTGCTGCTGCTTCCGGCACTTGCGATTCTGGCCGCCATCGGCGCCTTACGCTTGCTGGGAACCCCGGCACGAGCGGCGGTGGCGCTTGCCGCCGGACTCGCGCTAGCCT
>CAYPUQ010000059.1:0-5130 GCA_964413655.1 uncultured Solibacteraceae bacterium
CCGGATAATGAGACTATCGCAATTTCCGGCAATTGACAAATGTTTCGTGGTTCACCGTTCAGGGCTGAACCAAAGCATCGTGCCGGATAGTCACCCCGCCAACCGCAGCCTCCCAGCCCTCCGCCGTCTTGCGCATCTCCGGCGTCGGCTCGCCCGCCGGCCAGCGGAGACCGAGTTCGGCGAGCGTAGCGGCCCAGCGCTTGTGCCGCCGGTGGAACTCACGCTGCGCATTATAGACCGCGTGCAACCGGCCGCGCGCGTCGTGAGTGGGATCGCGCCGCGCATCCACCGTCCCTGGCGCGGCGGTGGAGAACTGCACATAGCCCCATCGCTCCGGCTGGTGCATATTAATCGCATACTGTGGCGACCAAACCCAGTTGTCCTCGCGAAGGCCAGGGATCTTTTCGTACCGGCCGTTCACAACCCGGTGTCGCCACTCCACCCGCGAGAAGTTGATCCGCCAATGGTCGCCGTCGCGAGGCGGCAGCGCGGCCGACGTTTGCCCGCGAAACGACTCCCACGGCATGGCGATTTCGACGCTCCAGCCGCGGTCGCGATCCGACGGATCGTTCAGCGTCCCGTCGATATGGACCGCCGTGAGCAGACCGTCCATGTCCCAACTGTTATCCGCCTTCCCGCCGTCTTTGTACGGCTTCGGGAGGAAGAGGTCCCAGCCGGTGTTGAGCGCGTTGATCTCGAACTCGAAGTAGCGGTGACTGTCGCCGTCCGGGTCGAGGAAGACCTCGAAGTCGTTGTCGTGGAAGATCACCGAATCCCGTTCGGTGAGCGTGCCCCAAACGTGGGGCTCTTCCATTTCGGCGGCGATGTAGAGAAACCGGTCGTCCCACAACATCTTCACGCGGGTTCGATAGCGTGGCAGCGGCTTACGCGCGCCTTCAATGTCCACGAAGTAATCGGTCCATGGCGCCGCCCTCCACGCCGCATCGTCGAGGCGGCCATCCACGGTGATGGGCGTCTCCGCCCGGTGCGCAACGTATACGGCGGGGTGATGCCAGGGAAGGATCAGTGTCAGAAACGTGAGCAGGTATTCCACACCTTCTATAATCGGGGTTTGCTTCGGGTGTTCGAAACTGCGATTTTGTTGGGGGTTCTTTGTGTGCCCTTGCGCGCCCAGCAGCCGGAGACCGCCGCGCCGAAGCCGGCGCCGGAGACCGGCAAGCGCGTCGAACTGAATTTGCTCGGCCAGGTCGATACGCAGTCCGGCGAGAGCCGCCGCAACGAGAACGTCCAGTTCAACCTCATCGACAATAATGCGTTGAAAGAGTTGAACGTCCGGCTGGGCACTACGGCGACCATTGTCGAGGAGTTCGACCCGGGCCGCAACTACTTCGGCGCCGAGTTCGGGAACGCACCGTCGCCGGTGTTGCACGTCGCGCCCGCCCAGCGCGCCGGGTTCCACGGCCACCTCCGCTACAGCCACCAGAACAGCGTCTCCACGGCGCGTTCCTTTTTCCAGGTGGGGGCCGTGCAACCGGCGCGCGAAAACGACTACGGCTTCTCGCTCATCGCCCCACTGACGCCAGTCCGGCGGACCACGTGGCTCCAACTCGATGGCAGCCAGCAAAGGATCCGCGGCCAGGTTAACGGCAACGTCCTGGTTCCGCGCGCCGACGAACGCACGCCGCTCACCACCGATCCGGCCACCCGCGCCATCGCCGCCCGCTTCCTCGATGCCTATCCCCTGGAACCGCCGAACCGCACGGACATCAACGAACGTGCGCTCAACACCAACTCGCCGCAAGCGATCGACAATGACTCGGGCGGCGCCCGGCTCGACAATGCGGCCGGCCAACGCGACCGGTTCGCATTCCAGTACCAGTTCATGCTACAGCAGGTGACGGCGTTTCAACTGGTGGCCGGGCAGAATCCCGACACCGACACGCGCAACCATCGCGCGCGAACCACGTGGACCCGCATCTGGTCCGCCGCCACGATCACGGACTTCAGCGCCGGGTTCGATCGCATCGGCTCGCTGCTAAGGCCCGAACCCAACGCCGTCGGCCCGATGGTCTCGACCGGCGGGCTCACGACTCTCGGGCCGAATGCGATTATCCCTATCGACCGCGCGCAGAACCTCTTCCGCTACGCCGGCCAAGTCCGGCAGACGCGCGGGCGCCACAACTGGACGGCCGGGTTTACGCTGCTGCGGCGGCAGTTGAACGGCTTAGAGACCGATGCCCACCGCGGCTTCTTCTCCTTCGGGAATGACTTTGGCCGCGACGCCATAACCAACCTGCGCCTCGGCACACCGTCGCAGCACATCGTCTCGATCGGCGACGTTCACCGGGGCTTCCGGAACTGGGACATGCAGTACCACGTTGGCGACCACTGGCGGGTGAAGCCCAACCTTCAGCTTCAGCTTGGTCTCCGGTATCAGCCGGTCACACGCCCTTTCGAAGTGAACCGCCGCGAAGTGATCCCCTACGATTGCGACTGCAACAATTTCGCGCCACAGTTCGGGCTCGCCTGGAATGCGCCGGGGCGTCTCGGCGTGGTTCGCGCGGCGTACGGTCTGCATTATGGCGAGATCTTCCCGGTCACCTTTCAGCAGGTGCGCTTCAGCCCGCCGAACAGCGTGAAGATCGTGGTGCCCGCTCCCGATCTCGTCAACCCGCTGGGCGGCATTACACCCGGCGGTCTGCCGCCCGACGTCAAGGGCAATCTCTACCTGCTCGATCCGGAACTGGCCACACCCTATTCGCACCAGTACAACTTCAGTTGGGAGCCGGAGTTCTCGGGGGACTGGCGCGTCCAGTTCGGCTACGTGGGCAGCCGGTCGCACAAGCTGCTGCTGATGTGGTACACGAACCGCGCGCATCCCGTACCGGGCATTCCACAGACCACGGCGACGCTCAACCAGCGGCGGCCGGACCGGGACTGGGCCGACATCCGCTGGGTGCTGAACGGTTCGCGCGGCTACTACGACGCCGCCCGCGCCACGCTGATCGTGCCGCGCTGGCGCGGGCTGACGCTGGACGCCTCCTACTGGTTCAGCAAAGCGATGGACCTGGGCAGCAGCTACACCAACACGGCGTACGATTCCGATTCACGCCAGGCGCGCGGCCAGTGGGAGTTCGATCAGCACGCCGACATGCGCGCGCTGAGCCTGTTCCATCAACCGCACGCGCTGCTGCTGCGCGGTTCCTACGCGCTGCCGTCCGGCCGGTCGTTCGGCGGACGGGCATTCGGGGGCTGGGAGATCTCGGGCGTCGGACTGTTCAAGCCGGGTACGCCGTTTGCCGTTGTCGCCGGCTCCGACGCGCCGGGCTATGGCAATGTGGACGGCAACGGCGGCGACCGCCCGAACCTCGCCGACCCATCGGTGCTCGGCCGGACCATCGGCCACCCGGACACCTCGCGCCGTCTTCTGCCGCGCGATGCGTTTCGTCCGATGGCGCCCACCGATGCCCGCGGCAACTTAGGCAACAACACGTTCCGTAAGGGGCCGATACGCAACGTCAACGCCGCGCTGTCGCGCACCTGGACGGTAAACGCGCACAAGCGCGTGACGTTCCGCGCCGAGTCGATAAACGCCTTCAACACGCCGCAGTTCGCCGAGCCCGGCTTCGAGTGGGCCAACCCGAACTTCGGCGCCATCACCAATACGCTGAACGACGGGCGCACCGTGCGATTCGGGCTTCAGTTCGGCTGGTGATCGATCCTGACCGACGCACGAGGAAGAGCAGTTATTATAGTTAGCCGGTAGCGGGAGCCACCCGATTCGTTGCGACGGTTGTAGCATCGGGATCAGGAGGTCACGACACCAATGAGCAAAAGACTGTCGTTCACTCTTTCCTGTGCGCTACTCTGCGCCATCCCATCGCCAACCCAGGAGCGGCCAGCACGCCCGGCCATCAAGGTCCCGCCCGAGCGAGGCGTTTACTATGACGGGACTGCAGGGATTGTTCCCTTGCCCGGACGGCTGTTCATGCCGATGCACGACGGTGTATTCAGGGACATGCTCGGGCTCGGTTCGCCGGGACTTCGCGCAGTGGTGCCCGGAGCGTACGCCGCCGTCGCCATCGCCGACGCTCGCCCAACGTTCTACCTACGCGGTGACCGGCCGGGCAATCGCGTGTATCTGATGCGCGGCGCACGGAAGGCAGATTTTCGGGAGTTCCGCTTCTCGCGTGGCCGCGACATCGCCGAATGGATGCGGTTTCGGAGCAAGGATCTCACTGCACTGGACGTCGAACCGCTCGAACCCGGTCTCGCCGCTCTCCGGCCGCGCGCCGACCTCGCACCGGGCGAATACGTGCTTGTCGCCGTCCTGGAACCGCGCTTTAACGCGATCCGTCTCGCCTTCGATTTCGGCATCACGAGTACGCGGCCGTAGAATCGGAGTTGCCCTACGATTCGCGCTTCACACGCTGACCTGGCTGCCCTTGTCTTCGCCGGCTCGCAGGCCCGGCACAGGGATGTCGAGCACGGAGCCGGCGAGAACTTGTATGCCGTGCCGGCCAACTACCCCGGCAATCTCGCTGCGCAGCGCGTCCTGCCGGCGTGCGCCATCCAGGCTGAGGACCGCGGCCCAATGCTCGTGGCTGTCCATTCGCTCGCCCGTGCTGTCGGAGAAGCAGATGGACTCGATCTCGGGCCGTACCTCGCCGCCGTTTTGGCACCGGCAGTGGGTGCAGGTGTTGATAGCGGCTACCGGGGCGGTCCGGCAGACGCCCACTGCAATTCCGATCCAGCCCTCGCCTATCCAGGTACCGCCGCCCGGATCCGGGATTTCGTCGTCGAAGTGGAACTCTTCGTCGTCCGGGGCAAGAAAGAACAAGCGGTAGGATTACCATCGCCGGTGCAACTCGGCGCGTTCCTCGTCCTCGGTCCGCCAAAACAGCCGCCCGCCGGGAATGGCATCGAGTGCGTCATCGAGCGGCTGACGGATCTCGTGAAAGTACGATTCGTCCACCGCGAATCGCCCAAGGACGCCTTTGGGCCGGCACTCTTGGATGAGGGCAGTCACGGCAGCAGGGATCGGAATTGGTTCCGCCAAAACTGGATTCCTCCGCGAGTCTATTATGGAAAGGCAACAGGAGACAGTATGACAAGACGGGATTTCCTTGCCACCGGAGCCACGACAACGGCGGCCCTCGCCCCCGCGGC
>CAYPUQ010000059.1:5230-20390 GCA_964413655.1 uncultured Solibacteraceae bacterium
GACGGGATTTCCTTGCCACCGGAGCCACGACAACGGCGGCCCTCGCCCCCGCGGCCATGCCGCAGGACGCGGGCAAGGTGCGGATCGGAATCGCGGGCGGACGGTTCGGCGCGACTTTCCAGTGGCACCTGCACCCGCGCTGCGAGGTGGCGGCCGTCTGCGATATCGACGAGGCGGCGCTCGGACGGCTCGCGGAGACCTACCGCTGCGGCAGCCGTTATAAGGACTTTCGCGAGATGCTGCGCCAACCGGGTCTCGATGCGGTCGGCGTCTTCACGCCCGCGCCGCTGCACGCCTGGATGACGATCGAATCGCTGAAAGCAGGCAAGCATGTCATCTCCGCCGTGCCGGCCGGGCTGAGCGAGGAGGAACTCGGCGAGATCCTCGAAACGGTGAAGTCTACCGGTCTCCGGTACATGATGGCCGAAACGAGCTACTACCGTCCGGAGACCATCACCTGCCTCGACTGGGCACGCGAAGGAAAGTTTGGCACGATCCTGTACTCCGAATCCGAGTACCACCATCCGGGGCTAAGCTCCCTCATGTTCGACAGTCGCGGACTGCCCACCTGGCGCCACGGCTTCCCGCCAATGCTCTACCCGACTCACTGCACCGGCTTCATCGTGCCCGTAACCGGCGAGCGCCTGACGGCCGTCACGGCCACCGGTTGGGGCGACGGCCACGAGATCCTGCGCACCAACCTCTACCGTAACCCGTTCTGGAACACGACGGCGTTCTTCCAGACTTCTGGCGGACATTCGGCCCGGGTTGCCGTCTACTGGCACGTCGCGGCCGGTGGCGTCGAGCGCGCCGCGTTCTATGGCGACCAGGCGTCCTTCATCATGGCCCGTCCCGAAGGAAGTCCGAATACGGCGTTCCGTATCGAAGTAGCGGGCAAAACGGTAGTGGACGCTAACGGTTATCGCGAACAGGACGTGAAACGCCAAGCCCTCGAGCAGCCGCTGCACTTCGAGCGACTGCCCGAGCCGATGCGGGTGCGCACGGGCCACGGCAACTCCCACACTTTTCTCAGCCATGAGTTCGTGCAGGCGATACTCGAAGACCGGCATCCGGCAGTAAATATCTGGGAGTCGATCGCTTATACGCTGCCGGGCGTCGTCGCTCACCAGTCCGCGTTAAAGGACGGTGAGCGAATGAAGATTCGCGACTACGGCCGGGCCGAGGGCTGAAAGCCTACTCGCGGAACCGGTTCCTGAGCGCCGCGAGCGTAAACTCGGGTCCGCGGACGAAATCCATCAGCCGCCGCTCTCGTGCGCGCACCGCATCCACGGCGGCGCGGAGTTCGTCCAGGCCCAGCGGCGGAACCAGCAGCAGGCCGTTCTCGTCGCCGTGGAGCAGGTCGCCCGGCTGAACGGCCAGTCCCTGTACCTGGACCGGGACGCCCACCCGCACAATATGAAACGAAGCGTGGCTCACCACGGCGCCTTGGGCGAAGTAGTGGAACCGCAGCGCCCGGACCTCGGGGATGTCCCGGACGGCGGAATCGGAAACCAGTCCGGCGGCGCCCAACCGCTGGAAGATCGTCGCCATCACTTCGCCGCAATGGGCGGCGAACTCGGGATGGCCGCCGATCTCCTGAAACACCACGACGGCGGGCTTCGGCGCGGCCTCAACCGCGGCGAACAATTCGTGGAAAGTCTCCTCGGCCATCGGCGTCATGGTGGTTACCGTCTCCACCTGCGCCGTCACGGCGTAGCCCGCCATGCGGCCGAGTTCGGGAAACAAGCAACGCACCGAGAGCGGCGTGAAGCCGGCGGCGCGCGGGCGGACCGCGAAGTTCTCGACCGCGTTGGAGAGCGTCGGGGAATCGACGCTATGCAGATATTCGATGACTTCCGGGTTCAACGGCGGGCCGCCTCCTGCATCAACCCTAGCTCATTGAGCCGCTCCTCCACCAAAGCCCGCTCTGCCTGTCCGAAGGAGACCAGCGGTTCGGCAAGCGTCTCTTCGCAGATCCCCATCAGCCCCATCGCGCACTTCAGCCCGCAAAGGTAGCTGGACGGTCGGCCGCCGATCGTGTACAGGAGATCCGCCAGTTTCCCGATCTTGTCCTGCAGCCGGCGAGCATCCTCCCTCTCGCCGGCTATCCAGGCCCGGTAGGTGTCGACGTAGAGCTCGGGCCACAGATTCGCTCCGCCTGTTACGCCGCCGTCGGACCCCAGTTCGAGCGCGTCCGTCAACAACTCCTCCGGCCCGCACAACAGCGAGAACTCCGGATAGTCCCGCGTTAATCGCCGCACGAGCGCGAAGTAGCCAAGATCCCCGGAGCTGTCTTTCAGGCCGGCGAAGTTCGGCAGCGAAGCGAGGCACAGAATCGTCTCCGCTTCGATATGAACTTTCGTGTGACTGGGGATGTCGTACAGGAAGACTGGCAGCGGCATACGCGGAATGACACGCCGGAAGTAACCGAGCAATTCCTCCTGCGTGAGTCCGAAATAGTAGGGCGGCAGCAGGACCAGCGCGTCGGCGCCGAGGCTGGCGACGGACCGGGCGAACTCAATCGAGTCGGCCGGAGAACAGTCGGGCACGCAGACCACAACCGGCACCCGCTCCTCGTTGAAAGCGATCGCCTGCCGCACCAACTCCAGCCGCATTTCGCGCGACAGCGAGGGCCCCTCGCCGGTGGTGCCGAGCAGGAACAAACCGTTAACACCCGCTTCCAGTTGGTGGGCAATCAGCCGTTCCAGGCCCGCCACATCGAGGTGGTTCTGGTCGTAGAGAGGAGTGATCAAGGGAGGGATGATTCCGCGGAATGGTCGAGGCAGGGACACTTATCTCTAATATGAAACGGTGTTTCGAAAAATGTCAAGGACTTGCAACAAACCGGGCGCCGCCAGCGGCGTCACGGGCGGCGTGCTTCTTCGCTAATCGCGCGCGCCGTAAGCGTTACCGCATCGATCACGCGGTGATGATCCCCGAGCGCATCCAGACGGGATTTCAGGAACGAAATGCTCAGCGAGGCAAGCACTTCGTCCGGCGCGGTGAAGATCGGCGCGCCGTAGCACCACCCGTGGAGCGTCGTCTCTTCCCGATCGATGGAATAGCCGCGCGCGCGAATGTCCTCGAACTCAGCCCGCAAAACGTTGAAGTCCGTGATCGTATTCGGGGTGTGAGCGGTGACGCCGTAGCTGCGCAGAAGCTGTTCGCGGCGATCCTCGGGCTGGAACGCGGTGATGCTCTTGCCTAGCGCGCTGGCGTGTGGTTGCAAGATGCGGCCGACCGTATTGCCCATCCGGATGATATGCGGGCTCTCCACAACGGCGATTACTTCAATGTGGTTGTTGAACAGGAACGCCAGCCCGGTGGTTTCGTTGAACTCGCGCGTCAGGGCGCGCAACCGCGGCGTCGCCACGGCGAGCAACCGCGAGATGAGCCGCGTGGGCACCATCCCCGTTCCGGAAGCCGGCTGGTACCGCCCTTCCTCGGATTTTTCGATGTAGCCAGCCGATTCCAGCGTATAGAGGATCCGGAACAGCGAGGTCTTCGTCAGACGCACTCGGGTCGCGATCTGGTGCAGCGCGAGCGGCTGACTCTCCCGGCGGAGCAACTCCAGCACCTCCAGGGCTTTGCCGACCGCCCGCGAAAAGTACGGGTCCTTCTTTGGGGTTGTACGGGGTTTCCCCTTGACGACCGTACGACTTGAGTTACGGGCCACCACTTCCCTCCTGATGGGCCGCGCCGCGTGCCTGCGGTTAGCCATGTCCAGACATACTATATACGAAACCACGAGACCGATCTTGAAATCATATTTAGCCCGCGGTGGCGGCCATGTCATTGGGCGGCGAGGGATAATGGAAGTCTCTCGTGCGGATCGTTCTGATCTCGACATACGAATTGGGCCGTCAACCGTTCGGACTGGCTTCTCCGGCCGCCCTGCTGCGCCGCGAGGGGCACGAGGTGACGCTGCTCGATCTCTCGCGCGCCCCACTGCTGGTTGAGGCGGTGGCGCGCGCCGAACTGATCGGCTTCTATCTACCGATGCATACGGCGACGCGGCTGGCGGCGCCGCTGATCGGGCAGATCCGGAAACTGAACCCGTCCGCGCACCTGTGCGGTTACGGCCTGTATGCCACCATTAACGCCGGGCGTTTGCGGGAACTGGGCCTTAAGACACTGATCGCTGGGGAGTTCGAAGCCGAGCTGGTCGAGTTGGCTCGTGCATTGCCTAGGCCCGGTCTTCCACCGGTCGTGTCGATGAAACGAATCCCGTTCGCAGCGCCTTCGCGCGAGGGCCTGCCGCCGCTCGATCAATACGCTACGCTGGAGATCGGCGGCGAGCGGCGCGTCACCGGCTATACCGAGGCGAGCCGCGGATGCAAGCACCGCTGCCGTCATTGTCCGGTGGTTCCCGTTTATGACGGCAAGTTCCGGATCGTGGCTGAGGAAGTGGTGTTGGCCGATGTCCGCCAACAGGTTGCGGCCGGCGCGCGGCATGTCACGTTTGGCGATCCCGATTTCTTCAACGGCCCCACCCATGCCCGCCGTGTCGTGGAGTCGCTCCATCGCGAGTTTCCAGAGGTCACCTACGACATAACCGTCAAAGTGGAACATCTGCTGAAGGAGGCCGCACTGCTGCCGGTGCTGCGAGACACGGGTTGCCTGTTCATCACAACGGCGGTCGAGTCCGTGGACGACCGGGTGCTCGCGCTGCTGGACAAGGGGCATACGCGCCGGGATTTCATTGAAGCCGTCGCCCAATGCCGCCGCCACGGCCTGGTGCTCGCGCCGACCTTTATTCCGTTCACGCCATGGACAACGCGGGAAGGGTATCGCGAACTGCTCCGCCTTCTGGTTGAGTTGGACCTGGTGGACCACGTGGCACCCGTTCAACTCGTGCTGCGGCTGCTGATCACCGCCGAGTCGCGCCTACTGGAACTCGGCGATATCCAGGAGGTGCTTGGCCCATTCGACCCGGCCGGCTTGGTCTGGCGCTGGGAGCATGAGGACCCGGCTGTGGACTCCTTGGCCCTGCGGCTCCTCCACCTCGTGGATCAAGAACAGAAACAGGGACACTCGCGCCGCGAGATTTTCGCACATATTTGGGAGGCGGCGCACGAGGACGCGCCGCCGCTGCCGCACGATTTTCACTTGCTGCCGCGAGCGGCGATCCCGTATTTGAACGAGCCCTGGTACTGTTGAGCCGAGCCTTCGCAGGAGCAGGTTGCTCTTGTCTGACATGCCCAACCGGATTCTGATCGTCGCCGCGACCACGGGCTACCAGACCCGCATGTTCGCCGCGGCGGCCGCGCGGATGGGCCTCGAAGCGGTTCTAGCGACGGACCGCTGCCACATCCTCGATGACCCCTGGGGCGACTCCGCCATTCCAGTGCGCTTTGACAAGCCGCGCCAGTCGGTGGAGGCGGTCGCGGCGGCGGGACGCTTCACGGGCGTGGTGGCCGTTGGCGACCGGCCAGCGCTGCTGGCGGCCCATATTGCCGCCCGGCTGGGCCTACGATTCAGTGCCCCTGAAGCAGTGGAAGCGGCCCGCAATAAGTTCCTCGCGCGCCAGCGGTTTCGCGCCGCGGGACTGCCCGTGCCGCGGTACGAGCGGGTCGCGCTCGATGCCGATCCCGAGGGCGCCGCGCGTCGCGTTTCCTACCCCTGCGTGTTGAAGCCGCTGGGGTTGTCCGGCAGCCGCGGCGTGATCCGCGCGGACGACCCCGCGGACTTCTCGGCGGCGTTTCACCGCATCCGCGACATACTGGCCCTGCCCGAGATCCGGCGCCAACGGGATGCCGCGGATCGGTACCTGTTGGTGGAAGAGTTTATCCCCGGCCGCGAGTTGGCCATCGAAGGCATCGTCACGGGTGGGCGGCTGCAACTTCTCGCGATCTTCGACAAGCCCGATCCGCTCGACGGGCCGTTTTTCGAGGAAACCACCTACGTGACGCCGTCCCGCGACCCGGCGCACGAACAGGCGGCCCTGACCGGCGCCGTTCAGCGGGCCGTGGGTGCACTTGGATTGAGTGAGGGCCCGGTGCACGCCGAGGCCCGCATCAATGATCGCGGCGTCTGGATGCTCGAAGCGGCACCGAGGCCGATCGGCGGGCTCTGTGCGAAGGCTCTGCGCTTCAACGGCGGCATGCCGCTCGAGGAACTGATTCTGCGGCACTCCGCCGGGGAGGACGTGACCGGGTTCCGCCGCGAGGCGCATGCGGCGGGTGTGATGATGATCCCCATCCCGCGCGCTGGTATTCTCCACGGGGTATCGGGCGCGGAGGCCGCCCAGGCCGAACCGGGCGTTGAAGAGGTGATCGTCACCGCGAAGCAGGGCCAGGCGCTGGTCCCGCTGCCGGAAGGCAGCAGCTACCTCGGGTTCATTTTTGCGCGAGGCGGCACATCGAGGGAGGTCGAGGCAGCGCTACGCCGCGCGCATGATCGACTGCATTTCGAGATTCTGGCGAAATTGCCGGTTGCGGCGGGTTAGCTTTTCTGCTGTGGCGGAACGTACCCTTCGGGCAGGGCCGCGCCTTCCCCGAAGAAATACTCTTCCATCTGCTTCAGCAGGAACTCCTGAGCTTCCTGGGTGCCGAGATTGAGCCGGTACTCGTTCATGAGCATCTTCATGTGCTCCACCCACAGCTTCCAGGCTTCCTTTGATACGTTCTCGAAGATGCGCTGACCAAGCGGATGGCCTTCGAACGGCGGCTCGTCCAGGCCCACCATCTCGCGCTGAAACTTTACGCACTGGACTGTCCGCTTACCGGCCGTGTCCTCTTCGCGCATCGGAGGAACGCTGCCACATGCCATGAGAAATGCTCCTTATCGGATGGATTCCGACTCTCGTCCCAGCATAGCGCGGCCGCGGACCTCTACGATTCCTGGACGGCGCCGCCACCACCCATGATACTGACTACCGGCTTTCGCGCCTTCTGGCGGTCCAGATATTCAGAGAGCTTTAGCAGCGAGCCCGCGGGCGATCCCCGGTCCGCTTCGCGCTGCACCGCTCGCTGATAGCGCCGCAGTATCTCGCGCCGGTTCTTCTCGCGCAGGTTGCAGTCCTGGATATCGAGCAGCAGTTCGATCTCCCAGGGCCGGAACGTGTTGCGTTTCAACGTTCCACGCAGCAGGTCCTGGATCAGACGGTTGAACTGGGCGAGCAGGTGTTCGGCATCTGGTTCCGACATAGTCTCTCCCCATCTATCGAGCGGACTGCGCTCGATGTTTAGTGGCCGGAGGAGAAATTGTCTCTCACACGAAGCGCCATCTGCCTGATCGGCTTCGCGTTGAATGAACGGATCGGCGGACGGAAATATGCTGGACGGCCTGCCGGCGCGCGCAAAAAAATCGGCGGCCCGCATCCGCCATGCGGGCCGCCATCTTCAGGAGAATGGGCTTGTTGCCCAAGGAGAAGGCAGTTGTCTGTTGGATAACCCGCGAACGCTGCCTCACGCCCGCGAGTCTCGTGCGGTGCAACTAGCCGCGCACAACGCGCAGATTGTTGATCACCGAAAACACGCCGGACACACCGTTGGCCATGAGGCCCGCGATGTTCCTGTCGGCCTGATTGCTTACTACACCTTCCAGCGTCACATTCCCGTTCTTCACGACAATCTGTATTGAGGGACGCGCGCCGAGGCCGTAGCGTTGCAGGGCGGGCTGACGGTAGACGGCGCGCAACACCGCGATGCGGATGCGGTCGTCGAACGGCGACAGCGGCAGTACCTCAATGTTGTTCACCACTTGGTCCACGCCTTCGAGACGCTGCACTACCTTCTCCGCGCCCGACTTCAGCGTGGGCCGTGTCACCTGCCCGTAAAGCGTCACTGTCGTGCCGTCAACGCTGTAGGCCAGGTTGTCGAACACGCTCAAAAACGGCAGCGTTACCAATTCCTTGCGGACCTGCTTCGCCAACACTTCCGTGCTCCGCAGTTCCGCCGTGGCCGTGGCCGCCATCACTGGGGCAACCAAGCCAACCGTTAGCGCAAAAACAAGGGTTCTAATTCTCCGAGTCATCGACTCTCCTCTCTTTCGAACTGAGAGACGCTGCCCCGAAAACGCCAGTTTCCGCGCTTACGCGCTTTTACAAACTCTTTACTACTCCTGCAAAAACCCCGCGCCGCCAGCGCCGATCACACGCGGTTTCGCCTCGCCCGACGGCTCAATATCGGGCGATTGCAACCGCCGCGCCGCGACGTCCACGGCTTCCGCTCCGCCGATCTCCTCGCTCGTCCCCGCGCCCAACTCCTGGAAACGGCGCGCGCCGGTCAAAACCCGTGTTTCAAGCGACCCCGCCGCACGATTGTAACTTTCCACCGTGCGCGTGAGATGACGCCGCAGGTCGTCGAAGTAGCTCGCGAACACGCGGACGCGCTCGTAAAGCGTCCGGCCCAGTTCGCTGATCTCCCGCGCGTTCTCCGCCAGCTTCTGCTGCTGCCAGCCATAGGCCACCGCCTTCAGTAGCGCGATCAGCGTGGTCGGCGTAGCGAGAATCACTCGCTGGCTCGCGCCGAACTCGATCAGTTCCGGGTCCTGCTCGAGCGCGGCGCTGAAGAACGTCTCGCCGGGCAGGAAGGCCACTACGAACTCCGGCGTCTCCGGGAACTGCCGCCAATACGCTTTCCCCGCCAACCGCGTGAGATGCGCCCGCACCTGCGCCGCGTGCTCGCGGAGTTTCGCCTGCCGCGCTTCCTCGCTCGTAGCTTCCAGCGCTTCGAGGTACGCGCGCAACGAGACCTTTGAGTCCACCACGATCGTCCGTTCCGCCGGTAGTCGCACAATGAGGTCCGGCCGCAGCGTGCCCTCTTCGGTGGCGACCGAAGCCTGCTGTTCAAAATCGCAGTGCTCCACCATACCCGCCAGTTCCACCACGCGCCGCAACTGCACCTCGCCCCAACGCCCCCGTACCGCCGGCGACCGCAGCGCGTCGACCAGCCGCGACGTTTCAGTCCGCAACTGCTGTTGCATCGTGTGCAGTCCTTCAATCTGCTGCCGCAGGCTGCCGAACGCCTCGGCCCGCTCCTTCTCCATCCGGCCGAGGTTGCCGTCCACCCGCGTCAGCGAATCGCGCACCGGCCCCAGCATCTCGTCAATCGCCTTTTGCCGCGCCTCGAGGTCCGATTCGGCGCCCTCCTGAAACCGCTGCAATAACACGTTGGCGAGGTCGAGGAACGCCCGGTTGTTGGATTGCAGCGCGTCGGCGGATAGCGCTTTGAAGCTCTCCGAGAGCCGCACCTGCACTTCCTGGATCAGACGCAACTTCTCCTCCGCCACTCTGTCGCGTTCGCGCAACTGCTCGTCCCGCAGCGCCACGCGCTCCTCAAGCGCCCGGACGTCCTTCTCAGCTTCGGCGCGCCCGCGCAACAGGATGTCCTGCCGCTGGAGGCGGAACACCGCCCACCCAATCAGGAGGCCCACAAAGATCCCAAGACAGAACAATGCGAACGGAAGCGATAGATCCATGGATGGCCCGATTACTGTAACTCTTATATACTGACCCATCGGCATGTGGTCGCGTCGCGATTTGGGCAGATTTGCATTCACCGGCCTCCCGGCCGCCTTCGGAGCCCAGCGGTTCGCGGCGGCGCAGCGCCGTGGCGGAGACGGCAGCGTGAAAGTCACCCGCTTCTCCCTCCACAAGGTCTCCCACCGCTGGCGCGACCTCCTCTTCCTCGAAATCCATACCGACGCGGGGCTCACCGGCATTGGCGAGGGTTCGCTCCACACCCGCACCGAGACGGTCGAGGCGACGCTCCGCTGGCTGGAACATCAGCTCACCGGTCTCGACCCGGCCGGCCCCGAAGATCACTGGGACCGCATCTACTACCGCCTGTCGCGCCAGCGCAGCGGCATGGCGCTGATCTCAGCGCTGTCGGCCGTCGACATCGCGCTCTGGGACATCGAGGGCAAACGTCTCGGCGTGCCCGTTTGGCGTCTCCTCGGCGGCCCCATTCACCGCCAACTGCGCGTTTACTACACGCACTGGAACAACACAATGACGGTACGAACGCCCGAGGCGTTCGCGCAGCGCGCCGTCGAAACCCGCGACAAGGGCTGGACCGCAGTCAAGTGGGCGATCCCGCGCCTGACGCCCGAGCATGCTCGCATCCGCGACACCGTTCAAACCCTGGAAGCAATCCGTAACGCGGTCGGCACGGATCTCGACCTCGGCCTGGAACTATGGGAGAGCCTCACGCCGCGCTCGGCAGTGGCGTTCGCCGATGCCGTGGCGCCTTACAAGCCGATGTTTATCGAGGAGCCCGTTCAGCGCGAGTTCGACGAGGAGTTCGCCAAACTGGCCGCGAGGAGTCCCGTGCCGATCGCCACCGGCGAGGGCCTCCACGGCCGTCACGAATTCCGGCGGCTGCTCGAAACCGGCGGCGCCGCGATCATTCAACCGGACGTTATCCACTGTGGCGGAATCACGGAGTTGCGCAAAATCGCCAACATGGCCGAACCCTATGGCGTGGAAATCGCTCCGCACCAGTGTTTCGGACCCGTCGCGCACGTCGCGTCGCTGCACGCCATGTCGGTCTGCCGCAATTTCTTCGTTCAGGAGTGGGAAGCCGACGACGACGCCTACTTCTCCGAACTCGCCGCTGGCAAGTATCCGGTCCAGAAGAACGGCGTGGTGACGCTCCCGGACGGACCGGGCCTCGGCATCGAAGTCGACTTCGCCGCGTTCGTCAAGAAGTTTCCCTACACGCTGCGCAAGCCGACGGCGCTGCCATCGGCCACGCGCCCCGCGGAGTCCAGCAAATGAATCGCCGCCAGTTTCTGTCCACCTCCGCCGGGGCTGCCCTCGCGCCGGCCCTTCCAGCGCAGACACCCCGCCCGCCGAACGTCGTCCTCATCCTCAGCGACGACCTCGGTTGGGCCGACCTCTCGTGCTATGGCAGCACCTTCTACGAAACGCCGAACCTCGACCGCCTGGCCTCACAGGGGATTCGTTTCACGAATGGCTACTCCTCCTGTCCCGTCTGTTCGCCCGCGCGCGCCGGCATACTCACGGGCAAGTACCCGGCGCGGCTGCACCTCACGGATTGGATACGCGGCCGCCCACAGTGGCCGCACTCTAAGCTGCTCCGCCTCGAGTTCGAGCAGCAACTCCCTCTCGCCGAGATTACGATCGCCGAGGCGCTGAAGCCCCTCGGCTACCGCTCCGCCAGCATCGGCAAATGGCACCTCGGCACGGAGGAGTTCTACCCCGACAGGCAAGGTTTCGACCTCAACTACGGCGGCACCGAGCGCGGTTCGCCGCCCTCCTTTTACGCACCTTTTAAGATCCCCGGCATCGTCGAGCGCGGTCCGGACGACTACCTCGACGACAACCTGACCGCCCGCGCCGAACAGTTCATCGACGAGAACCGCGACCCGCCCTTCTTCGTTTACCTGCCGCACTTCGCAGTGCATCTGCCATACGGTGGGCGCAAGGACCTGATCGAGAAATATAAAAGCCGCCCCACTCCCGAAAAGGGCCAGAACAACCCCGTCTACGCGGCAATGGTCGAAAGCATGGACCACGCCATCGGCGGCCTTATGCGCAAACTCGACGAAGCCGGCGTGGCGGACAACACGCTGGTCATCTTCACCTCCGACAATGGCGGATTGCGCTACGAAGGCTCGCGCAAGGACCTGGTCACCTCCAACGAGCCGCTCCGCGCCGGCAAGGGGCACTGTTACGAGGGTGGAATCCGCGTCCCGTTCATCGCGCGCTGGCCGGGCCGCATTCGGCCGGGAACTACGAGCGACACGCCCGTCACCACGATGGATTGCTACCCGACAATCCTCGAAGCCTGTGGCGCCGCTCGCCATGGCGGCAAGCACGACGCCGCCGCGCTGGAGCCGCTGTTCGCCAGCCGCGACCTCCGCCGCGACGCCCTGTATTGGCACTATCCTCACTACAGCAACCAAGGCGGCGTTCCATCGGGCGCTGTCCGCGAAGGCGACTGGAAGTTGATCGAGTTCTACGAGGACAACCGCCTCGAACTCTTCAACCTGAAGGACGACCTCGGCGAGACCCGTAACCTCGCCCGCCGCGAAGCCCGCACCGCCCAGCGCCTCCGCGCCAAACTCGACAAATGGCGCCGCTCCGTCAACGCTCAAATGCCGAAACCCAACCCCGGGTATGACCCCGCGAAGGCCGATCAAGGTCTGACCGGCGCCGAACCGCCGGCGGCGCCGGTTTGAGACGGTGGGCCAAGGCTTACGTCAGTTGATCCAGTACTTCCCCTTGGGCGGGTCCGGCGTGAGCAACAAACCGCGGCGCTGGAGTTCCTTCTGGCGCTCGGCTTCCTTTTGGAGCCTGGAACGCTTGACCTTTTCGTAGAACTTCAACTCCGAGTTCTGGTCGCGCACGGAGCGCGCGACCAGACGCACCATCGACGTGATTTTCTCCATCTCCTTCGTTGAGCGGGACGCTGCCCGTTCGGAAATGTTGTAGCGGCTCAGCACCCCGCGCAGCCGGGCGATTCGCAGCGAAACAGCGACGATGCTCTCCAGGGACATGGTCTCAATAACGGTTCCCGGCTGGAGGCGCCGATAGTAGTCTTCGTAAATGCGTCCGATTAGCTCTCGTTCCTCGGGCAGGACGTGCAGCGATTCAACGATTTTTCTTATCTGTTCTTCGCTCGGCGGCGGGCCAGGCTCGGCTGTTTCGATGCTCCAAGCCTGGCGGCGGGGACGGCGTGCGGACATTATAGCCTCAGAATACACCACTCGCGGCTCATTCCGACGGACGAAAATCGCGTAAAGAACAGGACCAAAAGCCATAGCCCCGGGCGGCCGACCAGGCATCCTCGTCCACCTGGAGCGCGATGTCCAAACTTCGGCCGGGAACCAGTTCCTCCGCGCGGTGCGCGAAGTTCCAAGCCTTCAACTCCAGCGGCCGTCCATTCCGCCAAACGCGGAACCGAAGATGTTTTTCCTTGATGACTTGGGGCGCCTCCCGCAGTTCAACACCGCGGGCAGCCAGCACCGGTGTGGGATTGCCGAATCCGAACGGTGCCAGCGCGAAGAGATCGGTGGCCACGCGGTCGTTCAGGTCGTCCAACCCAGCCTCGGCATCGATCTCCAACAGCGGCCGGAAGTCGTCCGGCGTCAACCGGGCCGCCGCGTAGCCGCTAAAGCGGAGACGGAACTCGTCCAAACGCTCGACCGGGAGTGTCACGCCCGCGGCCTGCCGGTGGCCGCCGAATTTCGCGAACAGATCGCGCATCGATTCCAGCGCCTCCAGCAGATGAAATTGCCGGATGCTCCGGCCGGAGCCCCGCGCGAACCCATCCTCGGCGATGTCCAGCACGAAGGCCGGACGATGAAACCGGTCCACCACGCGGCTGGCGACAATGCCTACCACGCCGCGATGCCAATCCCGCCCGGCGAAGACCAGCGCGGCCTGACTGTCATCGACGGGCTGCGACAGAACATGTTCCTCGATGCGGAGCCGGATCTCTTCTTCGGTCTGTTGGCGCTCGCGGTTGCGGGTGTCGAGTTCGGTGGCGAGCGCGGCGGCGGCGCTTTCGTCGGCCGTGAGAAAGAGTTCCACGACGTCCGAGGCGTCCGCCATCCGGCCGGCGGCGTTGATGCGCGGAGCGATCTGGAACGCCACGTGGCGCGCCGACGGTGACTCCCCTTCCTTGACGCCCGCCACGCGCAGCAGCGCCCGCAACCCCGGATTGCGGACGTTCGACAAGCCCGCCAGCCCATTTCGCACGATGATCCGGTTCTCGCCGGTCAGCGGAACCACGTCGGCCACGGTGGCGATGGCCGCGATCTTCAGCAGTGAATCGAGCAGCCGGAGCCTTTTCTCCCACGGCCAATCGAGCGCCCGCAGCAGGGCGTCCACGAGTTTGAAGGCCACGCCGGCGCCGCACAGATTCTTTTCCGGATAGCCGCAGTCCGGGCGGTTCGGATTGATCACCGCGGCGGCGGGCGGAAGTTCCTCCTCGGGGAGGTGATGGTCGGTGACGATGACATCGATGCCCAGCGTGTTGGCGTGACGCACCACCTCGCCAGCGCGGATGCCCGTGTCGACGCTGAGAATCAAGCGGACACCTTCGGCGGCCGCCCGTTCCACTACATCGGAGCGCATCCCGTAGCCGTCGCGGAGACGGTGCGGGACATGGTATGAGGGATGGGCGCCGAGGATCTCGAGTGTCTTGGTCAAGATGACGATGCTGGACGTGCCGTCGACGTCATAGTCGCCGTAAAGCAGGATCGGCTCGCCGCCCTGGACAGCGGCGGTGAGGCGGCGGACCGCCCGGTCCATATCGCGAAGCTGGAACGGATCGCCGAGTTCGTCGAGGGATGCGGCGAGGAAGGATCGGGCCGCGGCCGGCTCGGCGTAGCCGCGATGAACCAGAACCCGGGCGGCTATGGCGGAAAGGGATAAATCGCGGGCCAGCCGGGTGGCGCGGCCATCTTCCGGACTGGGAAAAATCCACCGCGCCGGCGTAGGCATCCGGTCTTAGTTGTTGGAGAAGTAGCCGCCCACCGGCGGCTCCTCGTCCCCGAACATCTCCATCACGTCGTCGAGTTCCTGCATGATGTTCAGATACTCGTTGAACCAGTTGGCATTCACGACGAAGAGATAGGTGCGTCCGGAAAAATCGAACGACAGTTCCAGCGCACACGTGAACCCGCCATAGCGCGTAAGTTCTTTCAGCCGGGCTTCGAGATCCCGGAACTCCTCGCGCGGCAGTTCAGAATCTTCGAGCCGGTCCAGCGCCTCCTCGGCCTGCGCCGTGGAAAAACGGCGGTGGTGGAACGTTACCAGCCCTACATCGAGCTTCCGCGCCGCCTGGAGGAACAACCGGAAGTCGGGATACTCCTCCGCATCCCAGTAAGCCGTGGGGCTCGACTCGCGCAGCCGGCACTCGCCGTGAAAGATCACGAACGGGCTATCCCGGAGCGCGTCCTCGATCTCGGCCCGAAGGACATCCAGATCCTGTCGCATCAGCGCTGCGCCTGAACGAGAATATCATGCGTGCCGGCCATTTCGCGAGCGGCAGGGGTGACGATCGTTTTCGGTCCGATGAAGATCTTCCTTCCCTGATGAAGTGCGGCGCGCACGTCGGCCTCGCACACAAAATCGGTGATTCGAATCTCCGCTGCCGGTGGCGCGGCAGGCGGCGCGGGTGGCCGCGGCGGCTCCTGTTTGGGCGCTTCGGCGGGCAGAGCGCAGCCGCACGACGGTTTGGCG
>CAYPUQ010000060.1:0-20184 GCA_964413655.1 uncultured Solibacteraceae bacterium
CAAGATCGGCGAGCATCAGACGAACGGCACGGATCTCCGGGCCGGATTCAACGTGATGCGATTGACAAGCATTGCCTGCCGGGAATTCGAGCGCCAGAGTGCTCGTGAGCAGCGGAAGTTGTTGGAACTAGTGGTGGAGGGGGCAGTCTGGAAGGAGGGGCGGTTAGAAATGACCCTTCACGAACCCTTCCGGACTTTAGCACTATCGAACTCTGCAAGTGCAAGAAAAGAAGGAGCTGAAGCCACTTCATCGGCCGAGTTTGAGAAATGGCTCCCCGGCATGGATTCGAACCACGATTCACGGCTCCAAAGGCCGCTGTCCTACCATTAGACGACCGGGGAATCTCGGATGAACGGGCAGCCGGGCGGCTGCTCTCATTAGTTTATCACTATCGGCCTGGACCGCTCTCCAAACGCGCGAGCAGAGCGGCCATGCGGGCGGCGGCTTCCGGCCGGCCGCCGAAGCGGAACTCGTTGTATGCCTCGGTGAGATCCGCGATCAGGGGCCATTCCTCGCGCGGCGAGATGCCTCGCAGGAACTCGTTCGGGGTTTGCCAGGCGGTCTTGTGAACGCCTCGGCGCGCCAGCCAGTCCAGCATCCGCCGGTACAGGATCGCCGCGTCCGAGGTCGTCGCACTGCCTTGGCGCATCGATTCCATCCGGCGGCGGTCGCGCCACGCCCGCAACACCCACGGTCCGGCCACGAACACGAGCAGGGCGGCTACCAGAATCGATAGCAGAAGGAAGACGGCATGACCCCACAGCCACGCCGCGTAAACGCGCAACTCGGCCACCGCCGCCGACATGCGGGTCTGCCAGTTCAACGACAGGTTGCGGCTGGAGGCGCCCATGCTCTCGGCGAGGATCAACTGCCGTTCGATGTCGTAACTCACCACCCAGTCGTGCCAGAAGACCTCCGCCGCGTCCAGGTACATCATCATGCGGCCCCACAACGATAAATGGTCGGGTGCCGGCGCCGCCGGCGTGGGATCGAAACCGACCCAACCGCGCCGCGGGAGGAACGCCTCCACCCAACTGTGTGCGTCGGAAGTTCGCACCAGGTTCCACCCGCTGACGGGGTTAAACACACCGGGCTGGAAGCCGGTGACCACGCGGGCGGGAATGTACACAACGCGCAGCATCACCGCCATCGACGACGCGAAATACTCGCAGTGCCCTTCCCGCCGCTCGAAGAGAAAGTGCGCCAGCGGATCGGCCACCTGCTTTTGCGGCAACTCTTCCGTGTAGGCAAAGCTCTCGCGGAGGTAGCGCTCGATGGCGGCGGCTTTGTCGTACGGGTCGGGATACGGCGCCGTGATCCGCCGCGCCAATTCGATGATGCTCTTGTCCACGTTCGGCAGCGTAATGTAAGCGATGCGCGCATCGAGCGGCAGGTCGATGCTGTCGTCGCCCGCCCCCCCAGTGTTGGCAAACACACCGAGCGCCAGGTAGCGCATGCCGCGTGTAAGCCCGCGGCCCGTCCGGTAGGATCCCGTCCGCGTCCGCAGCAGGAACGGAGTGTCGATGCTGATCGACAACGGGTTCCCGGCCAGGAAGAGCGTATCGGTGGAAATCGCGTCGACCTGGACTTCATACTGATACCGGGATGCCCGCGTCCCCTGTCTGGGCGCGTCGCCCAACCACGCCAATCCGTTGTTCACATTGATTCGCTCTGGCTGCTCCGGTTCGTTGAACCAGCGCTGGCCGTCGAAATGGATGAGCGCCGAGCCGCGCCAGCGGGGGTTCTCCGGGCGTTCGGCCGTCAGGAAGCGGGTATGCATGACCGGCGTGTTGGTCTTGCGAATCTCGCCGATCTGTCCCAACAAGACTTCGTTGGCGAATCCGGGCAGGTGATAACGATCCGACCACAGGTGCTGAAACGCGGCGCGGGCGGTGCGCGGCAGCACGAAGAACAGCGCCGCGGTCAACACCAGGACGCCCACAAAGATGAACATCGCCAGCCCGCTCAGCCGGAGCGCGAACCCGCGGAATGTGCTCCGCGCAATCACCTGCGGCCGGGCCACATTCCCGCGGATCTCGCCGCTGGCCATCGTGGCCACGGCCGATAGCAAGAAAATGACCAGGAAGACGAAGAAAGCCGGGCCGGCGTGCAGAATGCTCGCCGTCAGCAGTTCCAAAAAGGCGATCAGTTGGACGAAGAAGTAGTCGCGGCTGGTTCGGGCGCGCAGCACCATGATCGACGCGAGGAAGCAGATCAGATGGACCATCGCCGTCACAAAATCGGCGGACAGCCAAAGGTAGTCCAGCGGCCAGAATCCCATGTAGGCGAGCGCGGCCACCGTTGCCGCGCGGTCCGAGACGTGCAATCCCCGCCAGCCGGCCACCTGGGTGAAGCGGAGCGCAATGGCCGCGCACGTCACAATCACCGAGGGAAGATCGAGCGCCCGCGAGGCCACCATGGCCAGGTGGCCGGCGGTCAACATCGACAGCAGCGAGATCTGGAAGAAGCGATCCACCGCCCGGGTGGAGAGAGGATCGCCGACAGCCGCGGCAGCAGCCCCCATAACTTGATCCTAGCAGTGTGCGAATATACTTAAGTATCGGGATGCAGCGGGTACTGGGCCATCCACGAGCATTAGCGCTCCGCCTTGCGGTGTTGGGGCTGTGTCTCGGTCTGAGTTGGAGTCACGCCGCGCCGCTGTTCCTTTCCCCCGGCGGCCCTTCGGCCAAAACCGGCATGCTGTGTTGCCGGACGAAGAAATCCTGCTGCTGTAAGAAAGACCAGGAAGCCGCGCGCCAGGCGCCCGGCCCGAAGTGGCAAGGCCGGTCCGAGTGCCCGCGCCAATGCGGCCTCGCGCGCGGTCCGGTCGTCGCGCCCGGCTTTGTTCCCGAAACGCCAACCCGAGTCGCTGGTCCGGTCCTGGCTTACGCCGCTCCAACCGGACGGCCGGCCGCTGTAACGGCCAGCCCACTTTCTCCTTCCCTCCATCAACGGCCTCCTCCTCTGCCCTAAACCTCGCGCGGTTTCGCGGGCACACGTTGTTGTGTCTGTAACAGAAGGGGTCTTCAGCGCAAGGAGGCTGATATGCGAATCCTGGCATTGCTGGGAGCATCCTGCCTGTTGCCGGTGTGCGCGTACACACAGAACATCGGCGCGGCAATTGGCGGGACGATTGTGGATTTGCAGGGACTGGCGGTCGAACGTGCGACCATCCAGATGGTCCATCTCGGATCCAATGCAACGTGGAAGTTGAATAGCAGTGGGACGGGCGAGTTTGGGGCGGCCGGATTACCGGCCGGCGAGTATCGAGTGACTGTCGAATCGCCTGGATTAGCGCGTGCTGTCTATGAGCCGGTGCCAGTGACCGTCGGCCAGCGGCGGACGCTGCGCATCGAATTGGCGCCCGCCGGCCAGCGCGACGCCATCACCGTGAACGCGGAGGCGTTCAGCGACGTCGGCGTCGAGGACGGCGGCGCGGGGCGCACCTTCGAGCGGAGGCTGATGAACGATCTGCCGGTGGTGTCGGGCGGCACGGGACGGAACTTCGGCGCGCAAGTGCTCTTAACGCCTTCGGTGGCGCCCGCCTACCAAGCTCATCGTCCCTTCTCCACGGCCGGAGCGCGGAGCCGGAACAACAACTACATGATCGACTCGAACGACTACAACGAGATCGAGGGCGGTCTACTGATGGGCCGCGGCGTCAGCGAGCAACTGCTGCCGCTCGAAGCCATCGAAGGCATGCAGGTGCTGACCCATAACTACAAGGCCGAGTATGGGCGCAACAACGGCGCCGTGGTCAGCGTGGTGTCGAAGCGCGGAACGAACGATTGGCACGGCAGCGCTTATCATTACCTTCGCAACGAGAAACTCGACGCGCGGAATACTTTCGACGTACAGCGGCAGCCCTTAAAGACCAACACGCCGGGCGCGGCGGCGGGCGGTCCGGTGGTTCGCGACCGCTTGTTCGTCTTCGGCAACTACGAGGGGCTGTTCCGCCGGTTCACCTCGAACTCGACCATCCAGACGCTTCGGCCGGAACAAAGGGCGGCCGCCGCGGACAGTGTGGCAGCGCTGGCAGCGATGTACCCAGCCCCCAACGTCCCGGGCACCAACCTCCATCGCGCCACCGTGGGACAGGGCGCCGACATGCACAACCTGGTGGCGCGCGCCGACTGGCACCTCGGCGACCGGCAACGGCTGGCTTTCCGGTCCATCTATCTGACTTCGGATACCGGCGTGCGAGCCGGCGCGGCGCTGAGCCGGAGCGTGCGCGATATCGGCACGCAGAGCCACTCGCTGCATCATAATTGGACGCGGTCGGCGGCGCTGATGAACGAGGCCCGCGCACAGTTCACCCGCTTCTGGATCAAGGACCAGTTCATCGATCCCGAGCGATTCGGCGATCCGGCGCAAAACGGCGACGTGGGCGCGGTGTTCGTTCCGGGGCTCACGTTCCTCGGCCACTTCTTTTTCATGCCGCAGCGCAACCTGCAGAACAGTTACCAGCTTTCCGACGATGTGACGGTGTTTCACGGACGCCACACGTGGAAGGCCGGGTTTGCGGCGCGCCGGCAGCAATTGAACAACGGCACGAACAGCAGCGCGTTCGTCGGTCAACTCCGCTTTCTGAATATCGGGCAGTTTCTCGCCGGGCAGCCGGTCTCCTACAGCCGTAACGCCGGCAATCCATTCATCGGGCTCCGCCGGACCGAGGCGCACGGATACGTACAGGACGACTGGCGCCTGCATCCGCGGCTCACCCTCTCGCTCGGCCTGCGTTACGAGTTGAACACCGTACCCAGCGAGGTAAACGGGCTGATCGCCGACGAGTTCCGCTACGGAAGCGACCGCAACAACTTCGCGCCGCGCTTCGGCTTCGCGTGGCAACCGCGGCAGAATAGCCGGACGGTGGTTCGCGGCGGCTACGGCGTCTATTACAACGTCCTGGAACTTTCCTTCGTCGGGCTGACGCGGTTCAATCCGCCGCTGATTACCAGTCTGGTCAATGCAAGTCCCCGCTTCCCGGACCTTTTGGCCGGTGCGCAGGCCGCGATTCCGGGCGGCTTGGTCAGGCCCGATGAGAACCTCCGCACGCCTTACGCGCAACACTACCATCTCCAGGTGGAGCGCGAATTGTTCGGGCCCTCGGCGAAACTGACGTTGGGTTACCTCGGCACCGCGGGCGTGAAATTGCCACGAGCGGTTCTGCCGAATGGCGGCGACGGACTGCCGCAAGCGCTGCGGCCGGACCCGTCGGTGGGGCTGGTCACGCGGCTCGAGTCGGCCGCTCGGTCGCGGTACGACGCACTCGAAACCGGAGTGCAGTGGCGGCGTAGCGACCTGGTGCTGCGGGTTTCCTATACGTGGTCGAAGTTCCTCGACGAGGTCACCGATTTCCCGACGACCAACACGAACATCGAACGTACGCTGCTCGCGCTCGACGAGGGCAACTGGCGGTTGAACCGCGGGCCGGCCGAGTTCGATGTGCGGCATGTCGCGAACGTGGCGTGGTCGTACAGCCTGCCTTGGGGGAAGCGCAACCGCTGGCTGGGGGGGTGGCAGGTGCAGGGTATCGTATCGGCGCACAGCGGACGGCCCTACACGCTCTTCAGTGGCACCGATAACCTGACCGGCATGAACAGCAACCGGATCCTCGACGTGCCCGGCACGCTGGTGCGGCAAGCGGTCGGCCGCGGCGTTCTGTCCCTCGCGGACGGCGTCACTAGGGCCGATATCACCCCAGCCGCCGGCTCACTGGGCACGATCGGCCGGAATACGGAGCGCGGCGATGGACTAATGTCCTGGAATGCTTCGGTGTTCAAGGAGTTCGGCGTCAGCGAGCGAGTGAAGCTGCAAGTGCGCGGCGAAGTGTTCAACCTGTTCAACCACGTCAACTACGATCGGCCGGATGGCGTGCTAAAATCGCCGAACTTCGGGCAGGCAATAGCGGCGTTCGATCCGCGGCAAATGCAGATGGGCTTGAGGCTGTCGTTTTGAGGAGATCGTTATGAGGAACGTCATCGCGAGCGGAATGATTGTGGCCGCCGCGCTGCTCATGGGCGCGGACGTGAAAGAGACGGAGAAGGCACCGGTGCAGTTCGAGCCGTCGCCGCGGGTGGCGGCCGAGGGCCGCAGCCCAAAGATTACCGTCCGGCGGCAGCATGGGCTCTACCTGTTGTACTCGGCGCGGTCGGCGAAAGGCGGGATGGATTTGTGGGTCCAGGCGTCGCAGGACGTCGGCGATACGTTCGCCGAGCCGATGCGGGTTAACGATGTCGAGGGAGAGGTGAGCGACCACGGCGAGAACAGCGCGCAGCTTCTGCTCTCGCCCGATGAGAACACGCTGTACGCTGTGTGGAACGGTAAGGACGCTTCGGTTGGCGGCGGCAGTCATGTCCGCTTCGCGCGCGGCGGGACGATGATGCCCGGCTGGAGCAAGGCGGTGACGGTGAACGACGACCGGCTGCCGGTGTCGCACGGGTTTCAGGGCGCGGCGGTGGGTCCGGACGGAACGATCTACGTCGCGTGGCTCGACGGCCGCGAACGCGAGAGCGGGCGCGGTATGGAGGGAACCTCGGCACTCTACTTGTCGCGTTCACGCGACGGCGGGCAGACGTGGGAGAAGAATGTCCGCGTGGCGGGCGATGTGTGCCCCTGCTGCCGCGCCGCTATTGGCTTTTCGGGCGGCAGTGTCGTTGTTTTCTGGCGCGGTGTGGAGGCCGATCAGACGCGCGACATCTACTCGGCGGCTTCGGCGGACGGCGGCGCCACGTGGAGCGAAGCGCGGCTGGTGGCGCGCGACGGTTGGAAGATCAATGGGTGCCCGCACGTCGGCGCGGCAGTGGCGTCGCTGGGCGAACGGTTGTGGGCGGCGTGGTTCAGCGAGGCCGCCGGCGACCCGGCGATCTACGCCGCCTGGACCGGCGACGGCGGCCGGACGTTCTCCGGGCGCATCCGGATTTCTGAAGGCGTGACCGATCCGACGCATCCGGCGATGGCCGGGGATGGAGAGCGGCTGGCGGTGGTGTTTCAGGCGCGCGACGCCAACGCCGAGGCGGGCTGGGGCCGCATGGGCGTGTACTATCGCGAGATCGGGGCAGACGGGCTGTCCGGGTTGCAGCGGCTCGGAGAAGGCAAAGCCAACGCCTCCTATCCGTTCGTGGCGCACGGTCTCAGCGGACGCGTTTTCACGGCGTGGACCGAGATTGTGGCCGGCAACCCGCGGGCAATGCTGCTGCGCGGGCGCCGGCGGTAGGTTCTCGTTCCAAAAAATCCACGATCCTCAGGCCGTCCACTGTCGATTTGGCGATCCCGCAATCGTCTATCTAGTGAAAGAAGCGGTTTGCATCGGGAAAAGGAGCGGAGGATGAGCGCCACATCCAAGTGGGCGGGAAGGATTCTGACCGCCTTGGTCATTGTTGCTTTTGTGCCGGGCGGGATCATGAAAACGGCCCGCCATCCAATGGCTGTTGAGGGCTTCGGCCGCATCGGAATACCAGACGGCGCACTTGTGCCTCTCGGGATCGTCGAACTGTTCTGCCTGGTCCTCTACGTGTTCCCGCAAACGGCGGTTCTGGGGACGTTTCTTCTCACCGGGTATCTCGGCGGGGCTACCCTGGCCAATCTGATCAGCGGGACCGACTTCCTCCACGCCCTGGCCGTCGGACTGCTGGTTTGGGCCGGAGCCTGGTTCCGGGTTCCCGAGCTTCGAACGCTTCTCCCCTTCCGCCGTCCGGCGGCCGGCCGCTAGTTCCGTTAACAATATGGAGAACGACCATGAAATATCTATGCCTTGTCTACGGCGAAGAGAAAGCTTTCGAAGGCATGCCCGACGCCGAATGCGTTGCCTATGACGAAGAGATCCGGGCCAGGGGCCAGTGCATCGCCTCGGAAGCCCTGCAACCGGTTCACACCGCTACCACTGTCCGGGTGCGCAACGGCAAGGTCTCGGTCACCGACGGTCCGTTTGCTGAGACCAAGGAAACCTTGGCTGGCTTCTATCTGGTTGACGCGAAGGATCTGAACGAGGCCATCCAGATTGCGTCGAAGATCCCACCCGCCCGCGCCGGAAGCATCGAAGTGCGGCCCATCAGGGACTTGCCCGGCCGGCGGCTTGGTGCCGGACCGACGGAGTAATTTCGAAATAGGAGGAACATGAAAACGGAACCGCAGAAGGAACACGACTGGCTCCAGAAGTTCACCGGCGAGTGGACGAGCGAAATGGAAACGGTGATGAACCCCGGCGAGCCCCCGTCGAAGTTCAGGGGAACGGAGACTGTGCGGTCGTTGGGCGGCCTCTGGATTGTGGCCGAGGGTGAGGGTGAGATGCCGGGCGGCGGAATAGCGACGACACTTATGACGCTCGGCTACGATCCGGCGAAGAAGCGGTTCGTAGGCACTTGGATCGGGTCGATGATGGCCCACCTTTGGGTTTACGATGGCGCGTTGCACGAAGCGGGCTCAACGCTGGCGTTGGATTCAGATGGACCCAGCATGGCGGGCGATGGGACGATGGCGAAGTACCGGGACTCGATCGAGTTCAAAAACAACGATCACCGCGTCCTGACCTCGCATGTGCTTGGCGATGACGGCCAGTGGCGCCCGTTCATGACGGCGAATTATTGGCGGAAAAAGTAACCGCGCCCTGCGTTATCGTTGAGGGATGAGCGCTCCCAGCGGGCGCTCTTCCCGGTATGGCGAGCCACGACCCCGGCCAGGTGCGCGAGACAGTGGAGTCCGTCTATCGCTCGGATTCGCGCCGGGTCCTGGCGACCCTGATTCGCGTTCTGGGCGACTTCGACCTTGCCGAAGAAGCCCTCCACGATGCCTTCGCGGCGGCCTTGAAACAGTGGCCGCGCGACGGTGTACCGGCCAATCCCGCCGCGTGGCTCATTTCGGCCGGACGGTTTCGAGCCATCGACGTTTTGCGGCGGCGCTCGCGATTCGACGCTTCCCTCGCCGAAATCGCCTCGCGGATCAACGGAAGAACGGACGCCTCGGGATGGGATGGCGAAGGGGTTGAGGACGACCGGCTGCGGCTGATCTTCGTCTGCTGCCACCCCGCCCTTCCGCCGGACGCCCAGGTGGCCCTGACGCTGCGTGAGGTGTGCGGTCTGACCACCGAAGAAATCGCTGGCGCCTACCTCGCTGCGCCATCGGCCATCGCCCAGCGGATTGTGCGCGCCAAGGCGAAGATTCGCGACGCCGGCATTCCCTACGAAGCGCCCTCGCGGTCCGATCTTCCGGAACGGTTAGAGACGGTGCTCCGCGTCATTTACCTCGTGTTCAACGAGGGCTACTCCGCGCGGTCGGGCGAGTCCCTGGTCCGCCCGGACCTCTCACGCGAAGCGATCCGCTTAGGGCGTCTGCTAATGGAGTTGCTGCCGGAACCGGAGGTGGTGGGGCTGCTGGCCCTGATGCTGCTGCACGAATCTCGGCGGGCGGCGCGCAGTTCGACAGATGGCGAACTGGTGCTGCTAGAGAACCAGGACCGGTCGCTCTGGAACCGCGAACAGATCGCCGAGGGGGTGGCGTTGGTGGAGCGGGCACTGATGTCCCGGCGATTCGGCCCCTATACCCTTCAGGCGGCCATTGCCGCGGTTCACGCCGAGGCGCCCAGCATTGAGGAGACGGACTGGGCGCAGATCGCCGGGCTCTACGACGTGTTGGCACGCGACGATCCATCGCCCGTCATCGAGTTGAACCGCGCCGTGGCGGTGGCGATGCGCGATGGCCCACTGGCGGGCCTCGCCCTCATCGACGGCATTCTGGCACGCGGCGATCTGCGGGACTACCACCTGGCGCACTCCGCCCGCGCCGAGTTGTGCCGGCGGCTCGGCCGAACGGTCGAGGCCCGCGCGTGCTACGAGCAGGCGCTCGATCTAACGAAACAGGAGCCGGAACGTCGTTTCCTGATACGGCGAATCCGGGAATTAACAGGCTAGGAGCAAGAAGTTCCGGCCGGGCTGTCGATTTGGCGGCTCGCGATACGACTTAGGGTTGGGAGGCAACGAAAGAACTATGGCAGAAACAAGAAATGGAGTGCGCGTGCTGGTTGGCACGCGGAAAGGCGCGTTCGTTCTGGAATCCGAGGGCAAGCGCGACAAATGGGATGTCAGCGGACCCCACTTCGCGGGCTGGGAACTGTACCACGTGAAGGGGTCGCCGGCCGATCCGAACCGCGTGTACGCGTCGCAATCGAGCGGCTGGTTCGGACAGTTGATCCAGCGGTCCAACGACGGCGGCAAGACGTGGGAGCCGGTTGGGAACAAGTTCGTCTACGACGGCGTACCCGGCACGCACCAGTGGTACGACGGCACGCCGCACCCCTGGGAGTTCAAGCGCGTTTGGCATATCGAGCCGTCGCTCACCGATCCGGACACGGTCTACGCCGGCGTCGAAGACGCGGCTTTGTTCCGCTCGGCCGATGGCGGGCAAACGTGGGAAGAACTCGCCGGGCTGCGCGGCCACGGATCGGGGCCGAAGTGGCAGCCGGGCGCGGGTGGAATGTGCTTGCACACCATCATCCTCGATCCGGCGAATCCGGAACGGGTCTTTATCGCCATCTCGGCGGCCGGCGCCTTTCGGACCGGCGATGGCGGCAAGACTTGGCAGCCGATCAACCGCGGATTGAAATCCGAGTACATCCCCGACCAGACGGCCGAGGTTGGCCATTGCGTACACCGCATCGCGATGCATCCGTCGCGGCCGGAGGTGCTGTTCATGCAGAAGCACTGGGACGTCATGCGGAGCGACGATGCAGGCGATTCGTGGCATGAAGTGAGCGGCAACCTGCCCACGGATTTCGGATTCGTGATCGACGTCCACGCCCACGAACCGGAGACCATCTACGTCGTTCCGATCAAGAGCGATTCGGAGCATTTTCCGCCAGAGGGGAAACTGCGGGTGTACCGCAGCCGGACCGGCGGCAACGAGTGGGAAGCGCTCACGAACGGTTTGCCGCAAAAGGACTGCTACGTCAACGTGCTGCGCGACGCGATGGCGGTGGACCGGCTCGATCCCTGCGGGGTGTACTTCGGCACGACAGGAGGGCAGGTGTACGCTTCCGCCGACGGTGGAGACAACTGGGCGCCGATTGTGCGGGACCTGCCGGCCGTCCTTTCGGTGGAGGTTCAGACACTGTGACGGTCCGCGTGATCCTGCCGCAGCACCTCAGGACGCTCGCCAAGACCGGGGCCGAAGTGCGTGTCGAAGTCAGCGGTCCGGTGACGCTGAGTTCGATATTGGACGCAGTGGAGGCGACCTACCCGATGCTGGGCGGCACGATCCGCGACCATGTAACGCGGGAGCGCCGGCCGTTCCTACGGTTCTTCGCCTGTGGCGAAGACCTGTCCCACGAACCGCCGGACGCTCCCGCGCCCGAAGCCGTCGCTTCCGGCGCGGAGCCATTCATCGTCTTAGGAGCCATTGCCGGCGGTTAGGTCGATTTAGCGGATCGGGCGCCTATCTCTCTAATGCCGAAAGTGCCGGACACCGGTAAACACCATCGCCAAGCCGAGCCGGTCGGCGGTGGCGACCACTTCGTCGTCCTTCACCGACCCGCCCGGTTGAATCGCCGCCGTGATGCCATACTTTGCGGCTTCCTCCAGACCGTCGGGGAAGGGAAAGAATGCGTCGGAGGCGAGAACGCAGCCCTCCAACGGCAGCACCGCCTTCATGGCGCCCACCTTAACCGAGTCGACGCGGCTCATCTGTCCGGCGCCGGCGCTTACCAGTTGTCCAGCGCGCGCATACACGATCGCGTTCGACTTGACGTGCTTCACCACCTTCCAGCCGAACTCCAGCGCCGCCCACTCGTCCTCGGTTGGCTGGCGCTTCGTCCTCACCGGCGCGGTGGCGCGCGATTCGGCCGATGCGTCCGCGCTCATCATCAGATACCCGCCAGAAATGGACCGCCACACCATCTCCGGCGGCGCCGGCCCCACTCGCACGAGCCGAAGGTTCTTCTTCGCGGCGAAGACTTTCAGCGCTTCCGGGGTGAAGCCGGGCGCCGCGATAGCCTCGGTAAAGATCTTCGTCACCTCCGTCGCTGTCTCCTCATCGACCGTCCGGCTGAACGCGAGGACTCCGCCGAACGCCGAAACGGGGTCCGCTTCGAGTGCCTTGCGGTAGCTTTCGGCCAGCGTGGCTTGCTGTGCGCACCCGCACGGATTTGTGTGCTTGATGATGGCCGCGGCCGGTTCGCCGAACTCGAGGATGAGCTGCCACGCCGCGTCCAGGTCGACCAGGTTGTTGTAGGAGAGTTCCTTGCCTTGCAGTTGTTCGGCTGAAGCCACGCCGCCATTGCCCGAGGCATACAGTGCCGCGGCCTGGTGCGGATTCTCGCCATACCGCAAGACAGCGGTGCGCGGAACGCGCAGATCGAGAACCGGCGGGGTAGCCTCCGCGGGCCGGTCGACCGGTTGGTCCGCTTCCACCGCGATGCGGGCGAGGCGCGCCGAGATCGCGCGGTCGTACGCCGCGGTGCGGGAGAAGGCGGTCTGCGCCAGCCGCCAATGCGTCGCCAGCGACAGCGCGCCGGCGGCGTCGTTCATCTCATCGAGCAGCGCCGGGTAGTCGCTGGGCGAAACCACAACCGCAACATCCTGAAAATTCTTCGCCGCCGCGCGAATCATCGTCGGTCCGCCGATGTCGATATTCTCGATTAACTCCTCGAACGTGACGCCTGGCCGGTCCGCCACCTTGTCGAACGCGTAGAGGTTCACTACCACCATGTCGATCGGCGGAATGCCGTGCGCGGCGAGCGCCTCCATGTGCTCGTTCTTCCCGCGCATCGCCAGAATGCCGCCGGCCACACGCGGGTGGATCGTCTTCACGCGCCCGTCGAGCATCTCGGGAAATCCCGTCACCTCGGCCACGTCTTTCACCGCGAGACCGGCTTCCCGCAGCAGTCTAGCCGTCCCGCCCGTCGAGATCAGTTCCACGCCCAATCCGGCCAGTCCGCGGGCGAAATCGGCCAGGCCGGTCTTGTCGGTCACGCTGAGCAGAGCGCGCAGGATTTTCGCCATGAGGTTTCATTTTGGCATAGAGGCTGAAACTTATAATTGATGATGTGTCCCACCTCATTACCTTGATCCCCGGCGACGGCATCGGCCCCGAAGTGGCCGATGCGACCCTCAAAGTTCTGGCTGCCACGGGCGTGGATCTCGCCTGGGAGCGCGTCGAATTGAGCGAACGGGTGATTCGTGAGTCCCGCGAGTCGGTTCCCAAGGCGGTGCTCGAATCCCTGCACCGCACGAAGATCGGCTTGAAGGGGCCGGTGACGACTCCGGTTGGCGAGGGTTTTCAAAGCGTCAATGTCGCTTTGCGCAAGAAACTCGACTTGTATGCCAACGTGCGCCCGGTGCGCACAATGCCCGGCATCAAGACCCGCTTCCAGGACGTGCACCTCGACATGGTGATTTTCCGCGAGAATACCGAGGACCTCTATTCGGGCCTGGAGCACGAAGTGGTGGACAACGTGGTAACCAGTTTGAAGGTCATCACGCGCGTGGCCTCCACCCGCATCGCGCGCGCGGCGTTCCGCTTCGCCAACGGCAACGGCAGGAAGAAAGTCACCGCCATCCATAAGGCCAACATCATGAAGCTGAGCGACGGCCTGTTTCTAAAGTGCTGCCGCGAAGTAGCCGAGGATTATCCGGGAATCGAGTACAACGAACTGATCGTGGACAATGCGGCAATGCAGCTTGTCGCTCGTCCCGAACAGTTCGACATTCTGTTGCTCCCGAACCTGTACGGCGACATCGTGTCGGATCTTGCGGCCGGTCTCGTCGGCGGGCTTGGCGTCGTCCCCGGGGCCAATCTCGGCGACCACCATGCCGTTTTCGAGGCAGTCCACGGAAGCGCGCCCGACATTGCCGGGAAAGGGGTCGCCAATCCTACCGCGCTGTTGCTGTCCTCGGTCACGATGCTGCGGTATCTGCACGAAACCGAGGCGGCGGACCGGCTGCAAGCAGCGATCGAAGAGGTCTACCGCGAGGGCAAGAACGTTACGCCGGATATCGGAGGGAAGGCGTCCACGACGGAATTCGCGGACGCCGTGATCCGGAACTTGAGAGCGTAAGGGCTGGTTACAGGCCCTTCTTGCCCATGAATTCGATGAAGTCGATGATGCGGCAGGAATAGCCCCACTCGTTGTCGTACCAGGACACGACTTTCACGAGGTTCCCGTCGAGCACCTTCGTTAGCAAGGCGTCGACGATGGAGCTGTTGGGATTCCGCATCATATCTGTCGATACGACCGGATCCTCCGTGTAGGCCAGGATGCCCTTCAAGGGCCCTTCGGCGGCCTGCTTGAGCGCGGCGTTCACTTCGGCGGCAGTCGTCGCCTTCTTCGTGACGCACACGAGGTCAACCACCGAGACGTTCGGCGTAGGCACACGCATGGCATAACCGTCGAGTTTGCCCTTCAGTTCGGGGATCACCAAGCCGATCGCCTTGGCTGCGCCAGTGCTGGTGGGGATCATGTTGATCGCGGCGGCGCGGGCGCGGCGGAGGTCCTTGTGCGGGAAGTCGAGCACGTTCTGGTCGTTGGTGTAGCTGTGAATCGTGGTCATCGAGCCCTTCTCGATGCCGAAGGAATCGTTGAGTACCTTCGCCACGGGAGCGAGGCAGTTCGTGGTGCAACTCGCGTTGGAGACCACCTTGTGCTTCGCGGCGTCGTACGCACTATCGTTGACGCCGAGCACCACCGTAACGTCTTCGTTCGAGGCCGGCGCGGAGATGATGACCTTCTTTACGCTGCCGCGCAGGTGGGCGGCGGCCTTGGTGGCATCGGTGAAGCGGCCGGTGGACTCAATAATGACTTCCGCGCCGAACGACGTCCAGTCGATCTCGGCGGGGTCCTTGATGGCGAAAATTTTGATCTTCTTACCGTTAACCGTAATCGACTCTTCGTCGTAGGCAACTTCGGCGTCGAGCGGGCCGAGGATGGAGTCGTACTTCAGCAGGTGCGCGAGGGTTTTGTTATCGGTGAGGTCGTTCGCGGCGACGAACTCAACGCCGGGGTTATTGAGGCCGGCGCGGAGCACATTCCGCCCGATGCGGCCAAAACCGTTGATTCCAACCTTAATTGCCATGTTTTTTTAGGATCTCCTTGGGATGTGTTGCAGGAACTTCCATCATATCAGGCAGCCTCGAAAGCGGCAAGGAAAGCAGACCCTTTTATCCGCTTTAAAATACTGCGGGGCCGCCCGGTTAGTGAGCTTTTTCGCGGGGCGGCGGAGACACCCTCGACGGCGGCGAGATTCTTCCCGGCCTGCAAGTGCCTGTGGATAGTCTGTTCGGCTGAGACCACCGAGGGCTTCGATTGGCCACTGAGGGCGAGCGCCAGGCTCGGCCGTTGCGAGATCGTCCCGGCCATCGGCCGCACCGGGCATCTCGCTGAAGCCGGTGAGGGTGCGCGACGTAGAAGTTGAAATCAGGCCGCGCGTCGTGTCTCCCAGTAATCTTCCACCCGGCCGTTGTGGCATTGGCCCCTCTGACGGTCTAGAACATCCCGGACTGTTTGAGGCGAGAGCCGATGACCGTCTTGCCGCCGGCCTCGATCACACCAGACCCGACAAACAAGTGTTGGCGTCGGAAGTTGGGGTAACGCATCCGCTCAGCATTGGTTGTGAAGTAGTCGGTTACGGGTGCGAAGTCCTGGAGCCGCGCAGGAGGCGTGCTCCGCGACAGCAGGTGCCGGGCGACCCACAGATCCACAATGCTCCAGTCCGGTTGCGGGAAACGTTCGCGGACGCGCCAGCGTTCGAGGCATGGTAGATCTCGATGGCCTCGGCGGCGGTGGTGTCTGAGGCAGCGTCCGGGACGATCGAGGCGGGGCCGGCGGCCAGGACCGGCTGGGACGAGGCCCACTGTCGGACCGCCTGCAGCAAGGCCTTGGCTTGGGGCGCCAGACCCGCCGCGGCATGCACGAGCTTCACCCACGGAGCGTCGCCCCGCCGGGTGCGGCGGGCGGGCTTCTGATTGGTGAAGCCGGCGAGCCTTCCGAGATGGCACCAGTCGGTACTGGCCGGATCGTCGCCATAGGCGCGCGCCAACTGCCTGCCGGCCGCGGTCGCCACCGCTGGCTCCAACGGACAGGCGCTGAGGTGAACCCAGGCATGCAGATGGCCGGGGCTGGTCTGGACCACCACGCACGGGTGATGTCCGTGCGCGCGCATGGTTTCTACCACGGCGGGCGCGAGGTCGATGAGAATGTAGCCCGCGTTCCGGTCGTCGGCGTAGGGCTGCAGGTAGACCTCGCCTCCTGCCCGGTTGCGGGCTCCGCAGAAGCGAACGATGGCTGGGTTTCCCAGTTCTATGGCTGTCCACAGTCGTTCGCCAGGCATCGCCCGACGGGTGTGTTGGTGAATCAAACGGATCAGCTACAGCTCGTTGGGCCGCGAGCTGCCTGCGAATCGCCTGCAAGGTGAGAAAGAATCCGCGGTCGTCCACGACCGCAATCTTGCAGTGGAACCGAACCGCCGAACAAAATCAATTTTCACGGAACGGCGAACAGTGTCTTAACTGCTGTCTCAGCCCAGGGGGCCCACCGCATTCAGTGCCGCCTGGACCGTCTTGGTCCGATCAGCCGAGAGCGGTCGTCCTGGTCGCACCGGCCATGTAGAGGACGTCCACCCCGCCGTCGCGAGTTCCCTTTCGAGTTCATGGGGAGTGAGATTTGTGCTTTACCGTATCCAGTTATTAGGACTCGACTCGTCTTCGAGCTGAAAGCGTTGTGGGTGCAGCGCGTCCCTCTTTGATCAGAATGGTTCCGGAAGTGACACTGGAGTACTCTTTCTACTTGTGGCAGTTTTCGGCGCGTTTCCTGGCTGTTTTGACCGTATTTGGTCATTTGACCACCCGACGTCAGGGTAAAAGGGCAAGCCGTACCTAGGAATGTACGCCGAACGTCGTAACCACATCCCTTGTGACACCCTTGCAGACGAGTCTTCGCGTAGAGGCGACAAGAGTAGTTTGGCACGGTGAGTGCATTGTGGTCACCCAGCAAGGAACACACTACATGACCCAACTAAAAGAACTGCTCGTTGACGAACTACGCGACCTTCTCCATGCGGAGGGCCAGTTGCTAGCGGCCCTGCCCAAGATGGCAGAAGCTGCGCATCACCCAAAGCTCAAACAAGCTTTTTTCCATCACCTCCAACAGACGGAAGGCCAGGTTGAGAGATTGAAATCGGCTTTCGAACTGATTGGGGAGGAGCCACAGCCGAAGACGTGCATAGCGATGATGGGGCTGGTCGAAGAAGGCAAAGAAACGATCAAGGACGGCGCGGACAAAGGAGACATCATTGCCGACCTCGGGCTGATCGCCGCCGCCCAAAGAGTAGAGCACTACGAGATTTCGGGGTACGGCACTGCCCGAAGCCTCGCCCGGCAGATCGGTGAACCAGCGATAGCGAAGCTCATGGCCCAAACGCTGGGCGAAGAGGAAAGCTCAGACTTCCTCTTGACCGAACTCAGCAAACCGCTGATGCAGCAGGCTAGCGCCGAAGAGAACGGGGCGAAGAGTACCGCTCGGGCGAAGAAGCAAAAAGCCTGACTCGCGAATCGAAACGGAGATCTCTATGTACCACCATGTCAAGCAACTGATGTATACCGTCCATATCGGTACTCCGAACGCCCAATTCGGCAATATGCTCCTCGAACAGTTCGGAGGAGCGAATGGCGAGCTGGCCGCGGCGATGCAGTACTCCATTCAGGGTCTCAATTGTGAGGACCCCAAGCGCAAAGATATGTTGATGGACATCGGCACTGAAGAGCTGAGCCATCTCGAAATTGTGGGCACGCTCGCCCGCATGCATTTGCGGAAACTGAAGAACTGCCGTACCGCCGCGGAAGCTGATCCGCTCATCGCAATCGCGGGTGGGGGCGGCGTGGCTTTGCAGAACTCGATGGGTGCTGCATGGACTGCCGACTACCTGAAGATCACGGGGGAGCTGGACGTTGACCTGCGAAGCAATATTGCGGCCGAGGCGCGGGCGAAGATCGTCTATGAACGCCTCATCAACTTCTCCGACGACGCGGGAACCATCGACGCGCTGAAGTTCCTGATGACACGGGAAATCACGCATTTGAAGGTGTTTAGCGCGGCTCTGGAGAGCCTTGGAAAGGACCACTTCTCGATCGGCAGTATACTCCCAACGCCGGGGCTGGTGGACCAGTACTTCGACACCTCGACAGGAATGGGCGACCGAGGCGAGCCCAACGCGCGCGGACCCTGGAACGAGGGCGGGGACTGGGAACTGATTGAGGCGCCAGCATTCACAGAACTTGCCTCCGTGGAGGAAGGGACGCGGTACACCAGCAATGGCGCCAAGACACTCAAGACAACCGTGGGCACCGTCGTGGACAAGTCCAAGGATGTTTCCCACAATCTTCCGAAACGCAACAAAACAGAAAGGAACGCAGTGACAGATTGAGTAGTAGTCTGAGCTGCATTTATGCAATGAGATACTCCAAAAAAGCTTTGGTAATCCTGTTCTGTACCGTCTCCTTCATCGGATGCGGTCAGAATCCCAACACGTCCGCTCTGGAGCCGGACAACACAAGGGTGAACACGCGCGACAGGAACTCAGCGGAACTGACCGCCGATCAGCAGCAAGAGAACGCGACGGACCGGGAGTTGACTAACAAGATCCGGCAGTCCGTCATCGCGGACAAGTCCCTTTCAACCTATGCCCACAACATTAAGATCATCAGCCAGGACGGCAGGGTGACCTTAAAGGGACCCGTAGAGTCCGCTGACGAAAAAATTGCCATCGTGGCAATGGCTGTCTCCGCCGCTGGCGATGCAGCTAAAGTGACCGATCAGATTTCGGTCGAGAAATAACGTTCGAGCAAATTCGAAAGGAATCAACAATGGAAAACAAGAATGCAGCTGTATTTGGCATTTACAAATCGCGCGCTCATGCCGAAAGCGCCGTCGATCGCATCACCGCGTCAGGATTTTCGACCGACGACGTCTCGGTGCTGCTGCCCGACACACAGAGCTCGAAAGAGTTCGCGCACGAAAAGAACACCAAGGCGCCCGAGGGAACGACGACAGGTGTCGCTGCTGGAGGAGCCTTGGGCGGCACTCTGGGGCTCTTGGCCGGCATCGGCGCGCTAGCCATTCCAGGCGTTGGGCCGCTCATCGCGGCCGGCCCGATTATGGGAGCTCTCGCCGGCATGGGAGTTGGCGGGGCTGTCGGCGGCCTGATCGGGGCGCTGGTAGGGATGGGAATGCCCGAGTATGAGGCCAAACGCTACGAAGGCCGAGTGAAGGACGGAGGCGTGTTGCTCTCTGTTCATTGCGACACCTCCGAAGAGATCTCCAGTGCGAAAGACTTGTTGAAAGAAACAGGCGCCGAAGATATTTCTTCTACTGGGGCAGTATCCGTCAGTGCAGACGACGTGAATGCTGTGGCTGCGTCGAACAAGACGTCGCCGATCCGAGGGGCGGCAAGGAACCAATCGACTTGATCAATTGGTTTCGAGGCCGCGCTGAACGGCCTCTGTCTTAAGCGCAAAAGCGTTCGCGGGGGATGCGGCTCGCCCCGCATCCCCCCGCACAGATCCGTACGGGCGTTGCTAACGCATACAGCTCCTAGCTTGGATGTATGGCGTCAAAGCGCACTTGCGGATAGGATAAGGATGAGTGACGGTAGGTAGGGGGAACATAGCTCGTAGTCACTGCTTGGATCATCCGGTCAACCTTCAAGTGCCCCTGCTGGCTGCGCCTTGTGAGCACTCGCCACCAGTAGGCCATCGTTCGTTCCCGGAACCGGCTCAGGCTCGCCCGGTTCCCCGGCACGCCGTGGCCCACAACGCCAGAGATTCGGGTATATAGCCGCGCATAAGTAAAGGGACATTACAGTCAGCAAAAGGGCGCCAGATACGACCGGATCAGTTGTGGGTGCGACTGCATCTCCCCAAACACCCGCGTGAGCGTGGCGAGGAGTGCGTCCAGGCCGGCGAAGAAACGTTGTGCGTCCCGTTCTTGCGGGTGTACTGCCACAGCCGTTCGGTGGGGTTCAACTCCGGCGAGTAGGGTGGCAACTGGTGCACCTCCAGCCAATGCCGGTTCGACTGGAACCATGCCCAAACCTCGTCGTCCTTGTGGTAGGAGGCGTTGTCCTGAATCAGGATCGCTCCTTGGCGGCGGTATCGCCGAGCCAGTTGCTCGAGGAAGCCGAGGTAGGTGGAGGCACTGGCCCGCC
>CAYPUQ010000061.1:0-20180 GCA_964413655.1 uncultured Solibacteraceae bacterium
GCGTCTCGTGCTCGCGGGCCAGTCCGCGTACGAAACGGCCGACTACCCGTGCCACTCTGCGGTCGAGCAGCGCTGGTTCAGCTTGTCGATCACGACGGTGATCGAGGCCGGGCGCCGCTACGCGCTCGTGAGCCACACCAACATCACGGCCGATCGCCTGGCGCAGCAGCGGCTGGCCGCGCGGCAACTGAAGCAGGTGATCGACGCCTCGACCGACGCGATCGCCGCGCTGGATCTCGATTTCCGGTTCATCGCGTGTAACGAGGCTTACAGCCAGGAGATCCAGGAGAAGTGGGGCGCGGACGTCGGCCCGGGGACTTCCTGGAAGGAACTGATGAAAGAGTTCGAGCCGGAGCATCTCAGCCGGTTGGCCGCGCTGTGGCGGCGGGCGATGAAGGGCGAGGCGTTTTCGATGGTGCGCCAGAATTCACCACCGCAGCGCGACCCGCGGGTATTTGAGGTCCACTACAGCGGGATTCGCGACGAAGACGGGCACCGGATCGGAGCCATTGAGGTTTCGCGCGATGTGACCGCACGGCAGGAATTCGAGCGGGAACTGATTCGCGCGCGCGACGCGGCGGAAGAAGGGGAACGGGCGAAGGCTGCTTTCGTCGCAACGGTCAGCCACGAGATTCGCACGCCGATGAACGCGGTGGTGGGCATGACGGACATGCTGCTCGATACGTTCCTGGACGACGAGCAACGCGAGTACGCCCAGAACATTCAGCAGGCGACCTCCAACCTGCTCACGCTGGTCAACGACATCCTCGATTTTTCCCGGCTGGAAGCCGGCAGGCTGACCATCGAGCAGTCGCCTTTCGACCTGGGCTCGTGTATCCGGGAGGCCGTCGAGCTAATGCAGCCGCAAATACAGGCACGGGGGCTCGGAATGGAGTTCACGACGGCGCCGGCGACCCTGCCCCGGTTGAGCGGCGACGCCGGACGCATTCGCCAAGTGTTACTGAATCTGCTGAGCAATGCCATCAAGTTCACGCACGAGGGCCAGATCGAGGTGCGGGTCCTTTGCGAGACCCGCGCGCCCGACCGCGTCGGAGTGCATATCGCGGTGCGTGATACGGGAATCGGCATGCCGAAGGCGGCCAAGCAGCGGCTGTTCGAGTCCTTCACGCAGCTCGACAACGGTTCGACGCGGCGATACGGTGGATCGGGCCTTGGCCTCGCGATCTCGAAATCTCTGGTCGAGCTGATGGGTGGAAAGATCGGAATCGACAGCGAGCCCGGCGCCGGGACGACGGCGTGGTTCACTCTCACGCTGCCGGCCGCCCCGCTCGAACACCCGGTCAACCAATCGGCACCGGCGGCGGAATCCGGATGGACGGTGCCGATGAACGGCCACTGCCGGGTTTTGCTGGTGGAAGACAACGCCGTCAACCAGCGTCTCGGCCAGCGCCAGTTGGAGAAACTCGGGCTGCGGGTGAATCTCGCGGCCGATGGCGCCGAGGCCGTGGAGTTGTGCCGGAACATCGCTTACGACCTGATTCTGATGGACTGCCAAATGCCGGTGCTGGACGGCTACGAGGCCACGCGCCGCATCCGGGAGTTGGGAGACTGGGGCCGTGGCGTGCCGATCGTGGCGCTGACGGCGAATGCATTTCCCGAAGACCGGCAGCGTTGTTTCGACGCGGGAATGAACGCGCATCTGGCCAAACCGATCCGGTTCGAGACACTGCGCGATACGCTGGCGTGGTTCCTGAACAAAGGGTCCGGTGCGGCGGAAACGGCTATCCTGGAGGCATGAATGGCCCTCTTCGGAGCCTGGATCAATGGGACGATGCCGTCCGCGACCGCTACGACCCGAACCGCAAAGCCGAGGATTTTCGCAGCTATTCGGAGTCGACGCCGCCGGTCGTTCGTGAGTTCTACCGGCTGAACCGCGCCAACCAGACGCATGAGTTCGCGGTGGGGAAAAAGAAAGAATACGGCGCGCTGAACCGCGGCAAGCGCGGCATCTGGGAGATGGCCGAGTATTTGAATACGCTGGTGGACGACAGCGACCCCGACACCGACCTTTCGCAGATCGAGCACAACCTGCAAACCGCCGAGGCCATCCGCGCCGACGGGCATCCGCGCTGGTTCGTGCTGGCCGGTTTCATTCACGACCTCGGCAAGGTGCTTTGCCTGTATGGCGAGCCGCAATGGGCGGTAGTGGGCGACACGTTTCCGACTGGCTGTGCGTGGTCCGGCAGGATTGTCTTCCACGAGTTCTTCGCGGAGAACCCCGACCGTGACGCACCGGCGTATCAGACGCGTTTCGGTATATATGAGGAGGGTGCGGGGCTGGATAGCGTCGCCATGTCGTGGGGCCACGACGAGTACATATACATGGCGACGAAGGACTACCTGCCGGATCCGGCACAGTACATGTTGCGGTACCATTCCTGCTACCCGATCCACAAGGAAGGCGCCTACGGCTACCTGATGAACGACAAGGACCGGGAGATGATGGAGTGGGTCCGGCAGTTCAACGAATACGATCTGTATTCGAAGAGCCATACCCGGCCGGATCCGGTGGCCTTGCGGCCGTTCTACGAAGATCTGATCGCGGAGTATTTTCCGGAGAAGATCGACTGGTAAGGGGCTGGCGGAGCAAGGCGGCCGGATGGCGGACGAGGGAACGGTATTTTACGCGCGCGGCGTAACCAAGGTCTACGACATGGGCGAAGTGCAGGTCCACGCGCTGCGCGGCGTGGACCTGGATTTGTTCCCCGGCGAGTTGGTGGTCCTGCTCGGTCCGTCCGGCAGCGGAAAATCGACGCTGCTGAACATCCTGGGCGGGCTCGACCGTGCCACCGGCGGCGACATCCGCTATCACGGCAAGTCGCTTGTCAACGCCTCGGAGAAAGAACTAACGGAGTACCGGCGCCATCACGTCGGTTTCGTGTTCCAGTTCTATAACCTGATTCCCAGCCTGACGGCGCGCGAAAACGTGGCGGCGGTGACAGAGATCGCGCGCAAGCCCATGAAGCCGGAAGACGCGCTCGGGCTCGTAGGATTGAGTGACCGGCTCGACCACTTTCCTTCCCAACTCTCCGGCGGCCAGCAACAGCGCATCGCCATCGCGCGTGCGATCGCCAAAAACCCGGCCGTGCTGCTGTGCGACGAGCCGACCGGCGCGCTCGATTCGGCCACCGGCATACTGGTGCTCGAAGCCATCGAAAAGGTGAACCGCGAACTGGGGACCACGACGGCGGTGATCACCCATAACGTCGATATCGCGGCGATGGCCGACCGCATCGTTCACCTCAGCGACGGCCATATCTCCAGCATCGAGCGCAACGCGGAAAAGAAGGACCCGCGCGATCTGCACTGGTGACCCATGCGCGCACTCGACCGGAAGATGTTTCGCGACCTGTGGTACATGAAGGGGCAGGCGGTGGCAATCGGGCTGGTGATATCGAGCGGCGTGGCCACCTTCATCATGTCTGTCAGCACGCTCGACTCGCTGCAGTCCACCCAGTCGCGCTTCTACGGCGAGTACCGCTTCGCGGATGTGTTCGCCTCGCTGAAACGCGCGCCGGAGAGCGTCCGGTCGCAGATCCTCGGCATTTCCGGCGTGCAAGCGGTGGAGACGCGGGTTGCCGCGCCGGCGAACCTGTCGTTGGAGGACTACCCGGATCCGGCTACGGCGATGATCCTGTCTGTCCCCGACCATGGCCAACCGCTGCTCAACCAGATTCACCTGCGCAATGGCCGGATGGTGGACGCTGGCCGCGACGACGAGATCCTGGTCAGCGAGGCGTTCGCGACGGCGCACGGATTCCGGCCGGGCGACCGGCTGTATGCGACAATCAACGGACGACGGAAGGGACTGCGAATCGTCGGCGTCGCGCTCTCACCCGAGTTCGTTTACCAGCTTCAGCCCGGCAGCATCATCCCCGACTTCAAGAGCTACGGCATTTTCTGGATGGCGCGCACACCGCTCGCCACGGCCTTCGACATGGAAGGCGCATTCAACGATGTGTCGCTCACGCTCACGGCCGGCGTGAAGGCCGAGGATGTCATTCTCGAACTCGACGAGGTCCTGAAACGCTACGGCGGCCACGGCGCGATTGCCCGGAAGGATCAGACGTCGAACCGGTATCTTTCCGAGGAGTTCCGCCAGTTAGAGAATATGGCCACGATGTTTCCGGCCATCTTCCTTTCGGTCGCGGCGTTTCTGCTGAACGTCGTTGTGAGCCGGCTGATCGCCACACAGCGTGATCAGATTGCAATTCTGAAGGCGTTCGGCTATACGACGGCGGACGTGGCCTTACATTATCTGAAGCTGGTCGTGTTAGTGGTGCTGATCGGGGTTGCTGGCGGCGTCGCATTCGGCGCGTGGCTCGGAAGCGGGATGAGTAACATGTACATGGACTTCTACCGCTTCCCGTTCCTGATTTACGAGTTGCGGTTCGCGGTGGTGCTGACGGCGGCCCTGATCAGCGCCGGTGCCGCGATGGTGGGCACGCTGTACGCCGTAGTGAAGGCGGCCGGCATTCCGCCGGCAGAGGCAATGCAGCCGCCCGCTCCGGGGCGCTACCGCAAGAGCGTGATCGAGTATCTCGGGCTAACCGGGCTGGCGCAGCCGACGCGGATGATTATCCGCAACCTCGAACGGCGTCCGCTCAAAGCGTTCCTGTCGATCGTCGGCATCTCCTTCGCTTGCGCCATCCTGGTAATGGGAGGTTTCTTCGCGGACACCGTGGATCACATGGTGAACATCCAGTTCAAGCTCGCACAGCGTGACGACGTCACGGTAACCTTCGTCGAGCCGGCGTCCGAGAAGGCGCTGTATTCGCTGCGGTCGCTGCCGGGCGTCACTCATGCTGAACCTTACCGTGCAGCGCCTGTTCGCCTGCGCCACGGGCACCGGACGTACCGGACCTCCGTTCAAGGTCTGCCGCCTGGGAGCGACTTGCACCGGCTGCTGGACGCGGAGTTGAAGCTGGTCAGCCTGCCGCCCGGCGGCATTGTGCTCACCGACTACCTGGCGGACTTTCTGCGTGCCAAGCCCGGCGACATGTTGACCGTCGAGGTGCTGGAAGGAAGCCGGCCGGTGCGGCAGATTCCCTTGGCCGGCACGGTGCGGGAGTTCGTTGGCCTTGCGGCTTACATGAGCCTGCCCGCACTGAATCGGGTGCTACGGGAGGGGAACGCGATCTCGGGCGCGTGGCTAAGCGTCGACCGGCCCCAGGAAGAGAGCATTTACCGCAAGCTAAAGGACATTCCGCGCATCGCGGGTGTCTCGGTGCGACGCAAGGCGCTGGAGAACTTCTACGAAACGATGGCGCGGCAGATGCTGACTTTCGCCTTCTTCAACACGATACTGGCCGCCACCATCGCGTTTGGCGTGGTGTACAACAGCGCGCGCATCGCGCTGTCGGAGCGCAGCCGCGAACTGGCCAGTCTGCGCGTGCTCGGATTCACGCGCGGCGAGATCTCGTATATTCTGCTGGGGGAACTGGCCTTCCTGACGCTGATCGCGCTCCCGATCGGATTTCTCATCGGGTATCTGCTTTGTGGCTACATGGTATATAACATGCAGACTGACCTGTTCCGTTTCCCGCTCATTGTCGAACCATCGTCCTACTCGTTCGCGGCGACGGCCGTGCTCATCTCAGCGCTGATCTCCGGTCTGATTGTCCGCCGGAAGCTCGATCATCTCGATCTCGTCGCCGTGCTCAAGACCCGGGAGTAACCGCGCCATGGATCTCGCGCTAAAATCGAGCTTCGGCCCATCGCTTTCGTTCATCATGAATCCCGACGACTGCGGCAACTCCCGAGCGGATTGTAGGTGCTGGAGGTGTCTCCTGTCCGTATATTTCAACCCGAGCGGCTGCCGCCGTCGATTGGGAACCGGCTGAGGAGCGGCGGATGCTCACTGTCTGGCTGATCATTATCCTTTTGGTCTCCATCAATTCGTTCTACGTAGCCGCCGAATTCGGAGCGGTCAGCGTTCAGCGCATCAAAATACGGCAGCTTGCAGGAAGCGGCCACCGTCTCGCGTCGCGCCTCCTGCCGGTCCTGGAAGATCCCGCCAGGCTGGACCGTTACATCGCCGCGTGCCAGATCGGCATTACCTGGTCCAGCCTGGTTCTTGGCGCCTACAGCCAGGCCTTCCTGACGCCAAGCGTAATTGAGTTAGTGCAGTCGCGTGGAGGTTTGTCGCTGGCGAGAGCCGAGGCAGCCGCGACGGCAGGTGTCCTGATTTTGATGACGACCTTTCAAGTCGTCGTCGGCGAACTAGTCCCAAAATCGCTGGCGCTGCAATATCCGACGAAGGCGGCGCTTCACACGCTGCTGCCGATGAAGGCGTCGCTCATCCTGTATTCCTGGTTTCTGAAGATCCTCAATGGCAGCGGTCTGGCAATTCTGCGGCTGCTCGGATTCCGGCAGGTCGGCCACGGACACATCCATTCTCCCGAAGAGATCGAGCTGCTGGTGGCCGAGAGCCGCAAGGGTGGGCTGCTCGAGCCGGAGGAGCACGAGCGATTGCGGCGCGCATTGCGGCTGATATCGCGGCCAGTGCGGCAGTTGATGGTTCCCCGAAGCCGAGTGGTTTCCGTCGATGTCAACGTTTCGCCGTGGGAACTGGCCGGCGTGGTGAAGAGTTCGCCGTACACCCGGCTTCCGGTGCGCGACGGGGCGCAGGACAACTTCGTCGGTCTCTTGCACTCGAAGGATGTGGTGGCGTTCGCGGTTCAGCACGGCCGGCCACCGTCTCCGCGCGAAGTAATGCGTCCGCTGGAGAGAATACCCGAGACGGTACGCGCCGATCAACTTTTCACGTTCTTCCGGGAACGGCGGACGCACCAAGCGGCCGTCGTCGACGAGTACAGTGTAGTTGGCCTGGTAACGCTCGGGGACCTACTTAGCGAGTTGCTCGGCGAAGCCTCGATCCATTACCGGGCCGGGCAACCAAAGCCCAGCCGCCTGCCCGACGGGCGGGTCCGGCTTCCGGGCCTGATGCGCATCGACGAAGCCGAGCAGTGGATCGGCGTCGCACTGGAAAGTCCGGCCGAGACGCTGGGGGGCCACGTCATGCATCTGCTGGGAAAAGTTCCCGCGGCGGGCGAACGCCTGAAGTTCGGCGAGGCCGACGTGGAAGTGGGGCAGGTGAACGCCAACACGATCGTCTCGCTGCTGGTACGGCCAGCGCCCACTGCCAAGGAATCCGCGGTTGAGTGATATGACTCCCGTTCTTGTGATCGCTCTGCTGATCGTCATCAATGGCGTTTTCGTGGCTGCCGAGTTCGCCATTATCGGGACTCCGCTGGCGAGCGTCGAGCACAAGGCGAACAAGGGTCACCGCGTCGCCCGGCAGGTGGTCGCGATTCTTCGCGACCCACGCCGTCAAGACCAGTACATCGCCACGGCCCAGCTGGGCATTACCTTCGCGAGCCTCGGCCTGGGCATGTACGGCGAGCACGTCCTGGCGGAGTGGTTCGCCGGCCTATTCGCGCTGTTCGGCCCCGTGGAGTGGTTACCCCGGCACGCCGCGGCAACGGTTACCGCGATGGCGCTCCTTACGTACCTGCACATCGTACTCGGCGAGATGGTTCCCAAGGCACTCGCGCTTCAGCACGCCGAGCGAACGACTTTGTGGATCACGCCGCCGGTTCTTTGGGTCACGCGGGTGCTTTACCCGCTCGTCGCCGCGTTGAACAGTCTCGGGAACCTGATCCTGCGCATCTTTGGCGTGAACCGGCAGTTCGCGCAGCACCTTGGACACACGCCGGAGGAACTGGAGTACCTGATCGCCGAGAGCCAGCAGGGCGGCGCATTGCGCGCCGAAGCGGGCGCTCTGTTGCGGGATCTCCTTCGTTTCAGTGAGTTGACTGCCGCTGAGGTAATGGTGCCGCGAGTGAAGGTGGCCGGTATTCCTCTTGACGCGTCCGCGGCGGAACTGGCGTCGCTCCTTCGAGGTTCGACATACACAAGGTTCCCGGTTTATCGAGAGGATCTCGATGAGATTGCCGGCGTCGTTCACGTAAAGGAGCTGCTTCCCAAGCTACTCGACGGAGAACCTCTGACCGAAGCGGATGTCCAGCCCGTTCCGTTTGTCCCGCATACCGCGGAGGTCGACACAGTGCTCGCCGCGATGGAGCGCGAGCAGTCGCAGTTGGCCGTGGTGATGGACGAGTATGGCGGCACCGCGGGAATCATCACCGCGAAGGATCTCCTGGATGAGGTCGCGGGAGAGATGCACGAGGATTCCGGACCTTTGGAGATCAGGCTGGACGAGCAAGGACGATTGGAGGTCTCCGGTACGGTGCGGCTTGAAGAGATTGGCGAGCGGGTAGGCGCGAAGCTGGACCACAAAGAGGTCGATACCGTGGGCGGACTCGTTCTTTTGCTGCTCGACCGGCCGCCCAAGGTGGGCGACACAGTGACGCACCACGGCCTTCAGATTGAGGTGACCGCGGTCGAGGGAAATGGCGTCAGATCATGCGTGATCACAAGATTAAGCGCTGCCAATTCCGGCGAGCCGTCAGGGGAACGCCCGGATTAGGGGTGGGCTGTTGCCGGCGGCCTCCTGGCGCAGGATCGAATCGCATCGTACACGTGCTTTGTGGCTACATGGTATTTAGCATGCAGACCGACCTGTTCCACTTCCCGCTCATTGTCCCGCCGTCATCCTACTCCTTCGCGGCGACGGCCGTGCCCGTCTCCGCGCTGATCTGGGGCCTGATCGTCCGCCGGAAGCTCGATCATCTCGGCCTCGTCGCGGTACTCAAGACCCGGGAGTAACTGCGCGTGAACTGGAGACGCTGGATCTGGGCGCTTGTTATCACGGCCGGCGTGATAGCCCTGATTGTCTATGGCTACCGGCCGCAGCCGGTAATGGTGGATGCCGCCGAGGCGGCGCGGGGGCCGATGCAGGTCACCATCGAGGAAGAGGGTAAGACGCGGGTGACGGACCGCTTCGTGGTCTACGCGCCGGTGGCCGGTTATCAGCGGCGGATCAATCTGAAAGTGGGCGACGCGATCCGCCAGGGGCAGGCGATCGCGCAGATCGAGCCCTTGCGGCCGCAGGCGCTCGATTCGCGGACACGGGCGGAGGGCGAGGCGCGCGTCCGGGCGGCCCGGGAGGCGGCAAATGCGGCGCGCGAACGTGTTCGGGCGGCCGAGGCCGATGCCGCGTACTGGAAGAACGAACTGGAGCGGGTGAGCGGGCTGTTGAAGACCGGTGACATGCCCAAAGCCACGTATGATCGCACGGTTACCGAACTGCAGCGCGCGGAGGCGGTGCTGGTCGCCGCGCGGCACGCCGTACTGCAGGCGGAAGCCGAAGGCGAGGCGGCCCAGGCGTTACTGGAGGTGTCGGCGGCCGCGGCGCCACATAACCCGTCGGAGTTGGTGGCCGTGCGAGCGCCGGTCAGCGGTCGGGTGTTGAAGGTGGTACGCGAGAGCGAGGGCGTCGTCCAGTCCGGCGAGGCTCTGGTCGAAATCGCCAATTCACGGTCGATCGAGGTGATCGTGGAGGTACTGTCGGCCGACGCGGTGAAGATTATTCCGGGGATGCGGGTGCTGCTGGAGCGCTGGGGCGGTGACCGCGCGCTCGAAGCACGGGTGCGGCGGATCGAACCGGTGGGCTTCACGAAGTTGTCGGCGCTCGGCGTCGAGGAGCAGCGCGTGCTGGTAATCGCCGATATTACTTCGCCGCCGGAGGAATGGACACGCCTCGGCGACCAGTATCGCGTCGAAGCGCGATTTGTTCTGTGGGAGTCGCCGGATGTTCTTCAGATCCCGGCCAGCGCGTTGTTCCGCCACGACGGCGGGTGGGCGGTTTTCGCGATCGAGGAAGGCTTCGCACGGCGCCGGCCTGTCGAGGTCGGGAATCGCAATGGTCTGGTGGCTGAGGTGGTTTCGGGGCTCGAAGCGGGGGAGCGCGTGGTGCCGCATCCGGACGACAAGTTGGACGACGGCGCGGCGGTCACTGTGGCGGGGCTGGCGGTGCGTTGATCCAGAACCTTGTGCAGGCCTAGACTAAATCTAGGAAGACCTATGCCCACACTCTACGTCGAGAACGTTCCCGAGGAGTTGTACGAAGCGCTCCGCGCACGCGCGCAGCGGAATAGGACGTCGATCTCCGCCGAAGTACTCGCGCTGCTTGCGGAAGGCGTACCGACTCCGGCCGAAGTCGCCCGGCGCCAGGCGTTACTTGAGCGCGCGCGCAAATTGCGCTCCCGGCGATCGGCGGCGTCTGGACCGTTCCCATCGTCGGAGCAGATGTTGCGAGAGGACCGTTCCCGTTGACGGCCTACGTGCTCGACGCGAGTGTTGCAGCTAAATGGGTCCTGCCCTCCAAACATGAGCCCCTCGCGGCCGAATCGATTCGTTTGCTTGACGGTTTTTTGCAAAGGGGCGATCAACCTGTCCGTTCCCGATTTGTTCTGGCCTGAGGTCGGCAATATCGTTTGGAAATCGGTCCGCGCAGGCCGGATCTCCGAGCAGTCGGCTCTCGATTCGATCGATTGGCTTCAGGATCTGCAAATCCCAACCTCACCGACCCGTCACTTGGTCGAAAACGCCGTCATGATTGGCTTGGCCTGCGACCGAGCTGTTTACGACGCCCTCTATGTCGCTCTGGCAGTGGCGTCTGGCCGGCCATTGGTGACCGCCGACGAACGCCTTGTGAATGCGATTGGCGCCCGCTTCCCCGTTCGCTGGCTCGGATCGATGGTCTGACGCAGAGTTGCTACCGGACTCGACCTTCCCACCGCAGGCCCAGCCGCCACAGTCGCGGCATGCCGTTCGAGGGCACGGGCGTAAAGCCGACGTAGAACACGCGGTCGGTCAGGTTCTCGACGGCGGCGATAGCCGAGAGACCGTGGCCAAGTTGCTGCCGCGCGGTGAACTGGAGGATGCCGAAGCCGGGTAGAAGGAAGTTGTTCAGATCGTCGTCGAATTGGGACGACGTCGAGCGGAAACCGCCGGTGAATTGCGTCGTCCGCCCCGCCCAACCGATTTGGGCCGAGCCGCCGTGCTTCGGAATCTGCGGCGTGCGATTACGGTTATCGAAGCGGGACTCGACGAACAGGTACGCCAGTTCGCTGTGCCACTGGCGCCAGCGCTGGCGGAACTCGACCTCGGCGCCGCGGCCGGTGGCCTTACCGGCGTTCTGGCGCTGGCGGGTGATCTGGCCGCCGGCCGCCGACAACGTCACGTTGGTGATGAGATCGTCGAGGGCATTGCGGAACACGGTGATGCCAAGCTGGCGGCCTTCGCCGACGACGTCGAATCCGGCCTCGACGCCGGTTAGGCTCTCCGGCTGCAGCGCGGCGTTGGCGAGCGTTACCGCATTGCCGGCGCGGAACTCGCGGTACAACTCGTTGAGCGTGGGGGCGCGAAACGCTTTGTAGGCCGAAACCCGCCCGCGCCAGCGCCCAGAGCCGGCGGTGAGCCCGGCGCTCGGGAAAAAGTAGTTGTTCGCCGCGGCCCGTTGCACGCGTCCTCCGGCGAACGCCCGCATTCCGCCGAAGCGGAACTCGCCCTGGCCGAAGCCGCCGGCCTGCACGGCCGTACCGCCACCTTCGCGCCGAATCAGGCTCGGGTAGACGGTCTCCAGGCTATAACCTTCGGCGCGCTGCGCGTCACTGCCGGCGACAAAGCTGAAGCTCTGGCCCGCGTGCCGCCACAGCACGGCCCCGCCGGTGGCCTCCGAGGGCACCGACTGGCGAGTCGTAAGGTTCTCGGAGTTCCGGCCCGCCAGGATAGCGGAGAAGCCGGCGCGAAACTCGCCCCTAGTGTGATAGCCGAGCAGCGAAAACGTATTGCGAGTGCCCTCCCAGGCGTAGTTGGCGGCCAGATTCCCGAGACTGGTGGAGTTGCGCTGCAACACCGTCCCGTTGCCACGCTCCTCGGCGAGGACGTCCAGCTTGAGGAATAGGCTCTGGCGGGCGCCGAAGAAATCAAGGCGGATGTCCCCGGCGGTGAAGCGGACGTTCGCTCGCCGGTCGACGCCGCCGCGAAATTCTTCCGGGATAATGAAATAGCCGTCCGTGTCGAAGGCGCGGATGTTAGTGGACAATCCGACCTGCCGCGCTCCGGCCGCGAAGAGGTCGGCGTAGCCACCCGTCAGGATGTGCGAGCCGAGCGACCCGCCTTCGTAACCGCCGCGAAGCCGGCCCCGCTCGGGTGGGCGCGTAAACAAAGCGATCGCCCCGCCGAGGGCGCGGTCGCCGAACACGGACGTCGACGACCCGCGCGAGAGTTCCACGCGCTCCAGTTCCTCCGGTGCGACGCGGGTCCAGTACACCCAACCGCCGAACGGGTCGTTGATCGGCACGCCGTCCCAGAGAACAAGCGTGCGGCTCGCGCCCGTGGAGCCGAGCCCGCGCAGCGAGACGCCCTGGGTGGTGGGATTGGCCACCAGGCTCGACGAGCGGCGAAACAGGGTAAAGCCGGGTACCATGCGGAGCCGGTCGTCGAGGTTCACGCCGGGGGTTTCGTCGATTGCCGGACGGTCCAGCACAACCACTGAAGCGGGTGCCTCGGTGCTCAGCTTCTCGACGACGGTGATGGAGCTACGGATGGGTTCCGGAATCGGCGTCGAGTCCTGGGCCGCGCCCGGCCAGCATGGCATCATCGACAAAGCACAAAGGACGCCAGCCGGCATCCGCCCGCCGTTGCGGCGCGCTGGTGAACACCAGTTGGAGACTGCTTTCATTCCCGGGAGCAAACGAGTGATTCCTTGGCGCGCCGCGCTTGCGAAACAGTGGCTCGACCTCAGCCAGATATTTGAGAATAGTATAAATGTCCGCTTCGGCGGGCAGCATCCGTTCCAGCTTCTGAGTGCGGAAGAGGATGCGCCCACCGCGCAGCGAAAGCCGCCAGATCAGGAACGCCACGCACTCGACGGCGCGTTCGAACCACTCGTGCTCCCCTTCGTCGATTTCCAGGTCCATAACGATTTCCACGAGCGGCTCTTCTTCTCGCACGAACTCGCGGACCTGGAGTTCGCCGGTGTGCGCGGTGGCCTTCCAGTCGACGTGGCGGGCGCTTTCGAGAGCCTCGTACGGGCGGATGCGGTAGAAGTCGTGGCCGCGCCCGCGCACCTGCGCCTCCAGTTCTCCTTGCAGCCGCATCAAAAGTTGCTCATAGGCCGGAAGGGGATCGAGGCACGGGTAAACCAGGACCTCGTACTGGCGCCGGACATGGGCCTGGCGCTGAGCGAATCCAAAGGGGAATTTCGACCAGATCCGGAACGTGTCCTCGCGATGGCGGCCGCGGCGCGCGAATTCCACATCGACCATCACATCCACGGCCCGCCCGCCCGGTAGCACCGGGAAATACACCGGCGTGGAAAAAACGCTGTTTGAAGCGCCGCTGACGTGGATGGAGTAGCTCGGCATCCAACTCTTTTCGTTTCGCAGCCGCATCCGGGCAGCCACCTTGCGCCGCGCCGAAATGTGATCCGGCAGTTCGAAGCTCAGTTCCAGCCCGGCTAACGACAGGTGGCTGATGAAACCGGAGACCAGCAGCGTCGCGATCATCGCCGCCAGCAGCAGAAAAAGCAGGTTGTTCGCCGTTAGGAACGCGACTGTGCCGATCAGGACCGCAACGATCGTGAAGACCAGTCCGGCGGCCGTCACCCGCTGGTGCATCCCGCCGGCCATGGCGTTGCGCAGCTTGTGCCAAGCGTTCCGTGCCATCGCACTCTCATCGTTGCACAAGGGCTCCGGCCTTGCGCGCAGCGCCCGCTACAATACCCTCTATATGCAGCTTTTGCTTCTCCTGCTCGCCGCCGCCGCGCTCGTCTGCGCGCAGAAGAAGCCCGTCACGCTTGAATTGGCGGCCGAGTACCGGGTGCCAACGCCGCAGGTCATTTGGGAGCCCGATGGGTCGCGGCTGCTGGTGCAAAAGGAGAAACAACTAAGCCTCTACACCATCGCCGGCGGTGCACAGGAACCACTGATCGACCTCGCCACGCTCGAATCGCAAGCTGTGACGGCACCGGTCGCCGATCCCGTCCCGTTCCACTGGACCAATCGCGGCGTGAAGGAACAACCGGTTCAGTGGGCGCCGGACGGCACGTTCCTGCTGCTGGCGGTCAAGGGCGACCTGTTTCGTTTCGATCTGAAAACGCGGGAGACGGCACAGCTCACGAAAACCACCGGTGCCGAGCAGGACCCGAAAATCTCGCCCGACGGCCGCAAGGTCAGTTTCCGCCGCGAGCACGATCTCTGGGTGCTCGACCTCGCTTCACGCAAGGAGACGCGCCTCACCACCGGCGGCACATCCACGCGGATGAACGGCGGACTCGACTGGGCCTATCCCGAGGAGTTGGGTCTGTCGACCGCACACTGGTGGTCGCCCGACTCGTCGCGTATCGCCTACCTCCAGTTCGATACCAGCGGCGTCATGCTCTATCCGCATGCCGACCTCACCATCCTGCGCCCGCTCGCCGAACCGCAGCGTTTCCCGCAGGCCGGCACAGCGAACTCGACGGTTCGGCTCGGCGCGGTGAGCGCGGGCGGAGGCCGGACCCGCTGGCTTGATACCGCTGGATCGGACGACCGGCTGCTTGCGCGCGTCACCTGGCGCGCCGGTTCGCGCGCAGTCGTCGTGCATCGTTTCAACCGGATTCAGAACCAGCTCGAAGCGGTTGAGTTCGATCTCGCGACCGGCCAAGGCCACACGCTCGTCTCCGAGTCCGATCCGGCCTGGGTCAACCTTAAGGACGACTTCCGCTTCCTGAGCAAAACCGAGCAGCTTGTCTGGGGCAGCGAGCGGGACGGGTTCCGGCATCTTTATCTCGTTAGCTTGCGCGCCCGCATGGCAACCGTCGCGATTACGCACGGAGACTGGGAGGTGACAGATCTTCACTGCGTCGATGAAGAGTCGGGCGCGATCTACTTCACCGCGACCGCCAAGTCGCCGATCGAGCGCCACCTGTATCGCGCGAATCTGCGGGGCAGCTCCGAGCCGGAGCGGCTGACCAAGGAACCCGGAACCCACGCCATCAATATGGCGCCCGGCTGCCGCCATTATACCGACACGTGGTCGAGCCTGAGCGAGCCGCCACAAACGGTGGTGGCGTCGTCCGCCGGGGGCCGGATCGGCGTTATCGAGGCTCAGGATCGCAAGGTCCTTGACGAGTACGAGATCCTGCCCACCGAACTGCGCGAGTTTCGCGGCCAGGATGGCGCGCTGTACTACGCCCGGCTGCTGAGGCCCGCCGGTTTTGACCCGTCAGTGAAATACCCGGCGGTGGTCCAGGTTTATGGAGGTCCGCATGCGCAGAATGTGCGGAACCTCTGGCGCGGTCCGGACTGGGACCAGGCGCTGGCGCACCGCGGCTTCGTCGTCTGGCAGATGGATAATCGCGGAACCGCCTATCGCGGGCATGCCTGGGAGACGCCTCTGCACCGCCGCTTTGGCAAACAGGAACTTGCCGATCAAATAGAGGGCGTCGAGCATCTGGTGAGCCTCGGATTCGTCGACCCCGAGCGAATCGGCGTCAACGGCTGGAGTTATGGCGGCTTCATGACGCTTTACTCGATGCTGAATTCGCCCGATACCTTCCGGGCCGGTATCGCGGGCGCGCCAGTGACCGACTGGCGAAACTACGACACCATCTACACCGAACGATATCTGGGGCTGCCCGCTGAGAACGAGGACGGCTACCGGCTCAGCTCACCGCTGCACCAAGCGGCGAATCTGAAGGGCCGAGTCCTCCTGGTCCATAACTTCGAGGATGACAATGTGCTGTTCCAGCACACACTCCGAATGGCTGACGCGTTTCAGAAGGAAAACAAGCCGTTTGAGATGATGATCTACCCGCAGAAAACGCACGGAGTAACGGGAAAGGCCCGTCAGCACCTGCTGCGGGCCTTTACGGATTTTCTCGAACGGACTCTGAAGTAAGCGGGTTTACCGGTTGCCGCGTCCGGCGCCGCCGCTGCCGCGCCCCACAGCACTGTCGGACGAGCGCGGGCTCGCCGCGGCGCTACCGGCCGATGGAGCCGGCGCCGCTGTAGGTGCTCCGCCGCTCATACCGCCGCCGCGGGAGAATCCACCGTAGGCGCGGCCCGGTGTCACCGAATAGCCAAGCGACGAATCATAGCGCCCGCCATAGCCGGAGGAACCCATGCCGGGCGAGAAGACCGGCTGCGGCCGGTACACCGCGATCACGGAACGCGGCGAGAAGAAGTAATTGCCGAACGGACTGTAGACCGTCGAGTGGAACGGCAGGAAGGTCATCATTCCGAAGTACGGGTTCCACATCCACTGCCCGCTTGAAAAGCTCAAACCCCGGCGCATTACCGCGCGGGCGGCGGGCACGTTCGCCATGGCGATGTAGCCGGCGCGCCGATGCGCCCAGCGGTATAACGCGTCGCCGTCCTTCGAATCGAACCTCTGCACGGCGGCGTCGTCGTTGAGCGCCAGCAACCGGCCCTTCCTGACGGTCTGCTCGCGATCCCCGGCCACCACGGCCGCGCGGCCGTCGTAGACGCGAACCTCGCCATCGGCGGCATCGAGTTGGTACAAACCCTTGCGGTCGACGCTCACCGTCCCCTCACCCATTCGGATGGCGATCTTATTCCCGCGCTCGACTTCGGCCGCCTCCAGGAGAACCGCTCCCTCGGCCAACTCCAATCGCGTGTCCGTCAGGCTGTCGTTGACCATCCGCAGCAGGCTGTTCTCGGCCACGCGCAAAAATACGCCCGGGGCCATGAGAAGTTCCGCGCGTCCCTCGGTTGTCAGCAAGACGCTCTCATTCTGCATTCGCGGAAACTGGCCGTTTTTGCGGATTTCCACTTGGTTGCCGTCCAGTTTCACGTCGCCCTCGACGTAGTGGATCAAGCCCGCTTTGACGCTCACGATGTGCTGCGCCGCAGCACCGGAGGCCAATACCGCGCCGGCCAAGGCCACGGTCAGAAGTTGACGCATAGGCACCCTCCTTCCCGTATCGTGTCGCTAATTACGACGGGTGTCAACCCGGTCTCGTTTCACAAACGGCTCGAATTGCGGAGTTTTCACACGGCTGTCGTCGTGGTGCGCGGGCGAACCGCAGCCAGATCGCTCGTCGAATCCCGCGCCCGGCTGCTCCAAAAAAGGAGTCCCGCATACCCTGCGGACTGCGCCGCGGCGAGAAACTCCTGAGCCGCGATAGTAGTCTTCGCCGTCGGCACTTCGCCGATCAGACACGGCTTGTCGAGTCCCAGCGTCGCGCACTCGGCCCATGGGAACGGGCAGTCGGCGGCGAAGCTCTCATACCAGTGGAACTGGTAGAGGTCCAGACCCAGGTCGCGCCACGGTTGGAGCCAGACGGGCTTTGCGCTTCCCACCGTCGCCAAGTGGCTCGTGTTGGCGTGGATCGCCTCGGCGCACTCGCGCACGAAGCTGCGCATGGCCTCCACCGGGACCGGGTCGGCCTCGGTCGAAGGCTGGTGCCGGGAAGCAATCCCCGCCGTCACCCATTCCGGCTCGTTAATAATGTCCCACGAGTGGATCGCTGGATGACTGCCGTAGCGGCACAAGAGCGGCTCCAGCACGTTTGAGAGGAAGGAAAGGCGAAGATCCGGATTGCGGATCACGTTGCTACGACCTCCCATCTGCACTCCGCCAGCCACCTTCGCGCGGTGGCACCAATGGAAATCGAGTAGCGCCGGCATTAGAAGGACCCCTCGCTGCGAGGCTGCTTCGACCAGTGTGTCGAAGTCGGCGAAGAACTCGTCGTCCAGGCCGAGCACCTCGCAGTCCGCACCGAACCGGATGCCCGCGCGGCCGTCGCAGAGCACGAACACCCGCACCAACGGCGCATCGGCCGGGCAGACTTCACAAGCGCCGGCCAGTTCGCGCGACACCAGGGGCTCGGCGAAGTCGAATACCACCGGCGGCGCCGATCCGATCGACAGACTGATCAGTTCGAGTTCTCCGCCGGCGCCTGCCGTGGCGGCGTCGTTCAGCCGGAACCGGACGCCCAACTGCGAGACGCGCCGTGCGTCGAAGCCGGTTGGGGCATCGCCGCGGACCTCGGCCGCAATCTCCGCCTCCGCCGATTCCCACTCGGGCGGGATGTTCCGCCAGGGCGTGTAGAGCGTCGCGAATCCACCGCTCGTGAGTTTCGTCGAGAAGAAGAGTTGAATCCCATTTGGTGCCGATGGCGAACCGGCGCTACCTGGCGGAAGGCGGAGGCGCAGGGTGGCTGAAGCGCCGTCGAGATCGAGTGGACGCGGCGCGCTTGGTGACGGGCAGGGAAGTGGCGCATGCGTCTCCAGATCGACGAACACTTCGCCTCCGCGCCGCCGCTCGTCGTGTGGATCGAGATCGAACTCGATCCCCAACGCGCGCCCGCGCCGCACGCGCCGGAACCCCTGCCGGACCCGCCATCCCGAGGTCGCCAGCCCATCGTAGCCCCAGGCGTTGCGGCCGAAATCATGGCCGTAGCCGAAAAAGGGCAGGTTGAATCCGCGCAGGAAATCCCCCATGATCTCCCGATCCTACCGCGATATGACCGCCAGCGCCTCGACCCAGGCGTCGAAGTGTGGGCACTCTCGGCGCATTCGGTCGATGCCGACAGCCTGCGCGGCAAGCGTTCCGTCGATCACTTTTTGGTATGAGGGGTAGAGGCGGAGCACCCGTTTGGATGGGGCTGAATTGGGATCGTCGTTGATGTCTTCGGGCGTCGCAAACGCATCGCGGATCCTCCGAAAGGTCTGACCGGCGACGCCGAGCTTTGCGGCGAACGCCTCTGGATCGCTGAACAGCAGCCCTTCGAACTCGTGCACTTGGATATACGGCAGGAATCGAACGTCGGTGATGTCGGCTTTGACCGCCTGCTCAATTCGGCACGCTTTCTCGGCGCCCGAGAGGTTCGAAGGAAGTGGCGTCCCTGGGAAGCCCTTGCCCAATCCGTACAGATCCAGCATCGTCGAACAATAGGCTTCTTTTTCCTGCTTAAGAAGCCGGGTAATTTCTCTCTTGACGCGGGCGTACTTCGCATTGCCTCCGAGACCGATGGGAATCAGGGAAACCGCCGAGGGCCACAGAACCGGCGCAAGGAAGTCTCTGATGAACGATTCCTCGGTCTGCCCCTCCACGAGGACGTAGACGCGGGTCATGCCTTGCGCGACGGCTCGGGAGCGTCTTCCCGGCTCGGCCGCCCGCCAAGGACATTCTTCTGCCACAACTCGCCGAGTGCGTAGTCTTCCAACCACTCCGAAAGCTGTGCCGATTCGAGACGGCGAAAGCTCGATTGGCCCTCGGCGCGTTCGACTACGATCACATCTTCTGGTTCGAACGCATTCAGCAGAAGCGCCGACTGGGTGGAGACAATCACTTGCGTGCGGCTCGCGGCTTGTTTGAAGAGTCCGGCCAGTAGCGATAGCGCGTATGGGTGTAAGCCCAACTCCGGTTCATCGAAGAGCATGGTTGACGGCGGCGTCGGCTGAAGGAGGGCAGTCGCCAGACAGATGAACCGCAGGGTGCCGTCCGAGAGGTGATTAGCGCGAAAAGGATAGTCGGACCCCACTTGCAGCCATTCCAACTGAATCAGATCTGGCTTGTCGGATACAGGACGAAGATCGAAGTCATCGAAGAAGGGAGCGGCAAGACGAACCACGTCTCGGATCTTGGTATACAGGCTCGGCCGGCTCGGTTGGATTCTGTATAGGAATGCAGCAAGATTGCCTGCGTCTGGCCGCAGTCTCTTGTCGTCGTTGATCGCATTTTGGCGGCGAACGCCCGCAGTCTCACTCGTATCGTGAAAGTGATAGACCACGCAGGCCGCCAGGAAGTCACGCACATGCTTCGACAAGAGCCGAGTGCCTACCGGGCCATCGGTCGCCTCCTCGTCCGTTAACCTGGACTCCTGATGCCCAGAACCGAGGGGCCTGCCTGATTCGCCCAGGCTTCCCGTGTGGGCCACGACCTCTTTGCGAAAGACAAGTCGGTTGTCGGCAGTCGGCTCCAACTCGAACTTGTAGCAAAGCGTTTCTGCTCCTGCTTCAAAATAGATGCTGCCGATGATCGAGGGAGTCAGCTTCGGCCCCAGATACAATAGGGCGTCCGCCCCCCCCTCTTTCGCCACATTCAACTGTAACCGCTGCTCCACCATCTCCCGCAACAGCCGGAAGAACCCCACAAAATTGCTCTTGCCAGCCCCATTTGCGCCGATCAGGACGTTCAAACTCCGCAGCTCGAAGTCCTCCAACTTCCGAATTGACTTG
>CAYPUQ010000062.1:0-19841 GCA_964413655.1 uncultured Solibacteraceae bacterium
CTTTCCAGACTGTCGCTCAGCTCGTTGGTGGCGGCGCTGTCGGCTGGCCCCGGCCAGTCCCAGGTGGAGGACTGTTTTCACGTCGACACCTCCCCCGCGAGCTCACCGGTAGGACACACAAGTCGTTGAGTCTGCAGCAGTGCCAGGGGAGATTTTCGAGGGAGGCGCTGTCGAGAGAGAGGTCCAGAGGCGGTTGTCCGCGCCCTGAGAGTGGTTTAGCTCTTGCCTCCAGGTCTAATCCCTTCGCCTTTCAGGCGAACAGCTTCCAGCAGGTTGCACCTTTGCTTTCGCGGCGCCGCACCCGTCACCCGGACGCAGCGATCGGTTATGCGCCCAATCGCAGAACCCCCGTCAATCTGGAGTGTGAGCGGAGTACGGACGCGCGCTTTCAGGCGACTTTCAGTCGAAATCCAAACCTGCCGGCTTTTAGCCGGCAGTTGTTTAGCCGGTCGGCTCAGGCCGGAACGAGCCGCCGCAGCGACTTCTCGTACGGCGCCCGCGCGACGCCGCGTTCCGTGATGATCGCCGTCACGTACTTCGCCGGGGTGACGTCGAACGCGGGATTCTCCACCGCGATTCCTTCCGGCGCCACCGGCACGCCGAACACCTCCGTCACCTCCTTCGCGGACCGCTGTTCGATCGGAATCCGGTCGCCGCAGTCGAGCGTGAGATCCAGCGTCGAGACCGGCGCCGCCACGTAGAAAGGAATGCCGTGCTCCTTGGCCAGCACCGCCACCGAGTACGTGCCCACTTTGTTCGCGACGTCGCCGTTGGCCGCGATGCGGTCGGCGCCCACCACCACGCAGCCGATGCGCCCGGCGCGCATGAAGTAACCGGCCATGTTGTCGGTGATAAGCGTGGTTGGGATGCCGTCCTGCTGCAACTCCCAAGCGGTCAGTCGCGCACCCTGAAGGAACGGGCGCGTTTCGTCGGCGAAGACGGCTACCTTCTTGCCGGCCTCCACCGCTGCACGGATCACGCCGAGCGCCGTGCCATAACCCGCCGTGGCCAGTGCGCCCGCGTTGCAGTGAGTAAGCACGGTCTTGCCGTCGGGAATCAACTCCGCGCCGTGGCGGCCCATCGCGCGATTGATTTCGATATCCTCTTCCTTCACCAGCAGCGCTTCGTCAACAAGCCGCCGGCGGATCTCGTCAACGGGCCGTCCGCGCAGCGAAGCGTACAGCTTCTTCATGCGGTCAATCGCCCAGAACAGGTTGACCGCCGTTGGCCGCGTGGCGGCGAGCGTGGCGCAGATCGTCTCCATTTCGCCGTCAAGCCGCGCCGGATCAGCGTGCAAAGCGCCGATCGCAACCCCCATCGCCGCCGCGACCCCAATCGCGGGCGCGCCCCGAATCACCATCGAGCGGATCGCCTCGGCGACTTCCTCATAGTTCCGGCAAGTGACATACTCGACCTCGCGCGGCAGGCGCGTCTGGTCGATCATGACCACGCCGCGGCCGGTCCACTGAATCGTCTCAACCATTACGTTTGGTGAAATCCCTTCTGAGCGAGAAATGCGGTGAAAAATGTCAGGTTATACGTTGCGTGCATAGCCGTAGCGGCCATCGTGGATCCGGCGCGAAGCCGCGCGACTCCGAACGCGCAACCGGCCAGAAGAATCAACAGCACACGCTGCCATGACCATCCGTACTGCGGACCGTGAAGAAGCGCGAACGGGAGCGCGGCCAATACGACGCCCACCGCCGCACCGAACGAGCGCACCAACACCGGCAGCAAGAACCCGCGGAACGCCAGTTCCTCGCACACCGGTCCGATCGTCACCGCGGCGATGCCAAGCAGCGCAATCGACACCGGGTCCTTCAGCAGTTCCAGTAACGGCATGTCGGCCTGGTCCTGACCGAGCGCCGCGCCGCCAATCGCGATGGCGAAGGCCAGCGGCGGTCCGAGAAACATCGACCGGATCACGCCGCGCGGCGATCCGTGCCATGCCATCGCCTCCCAAAACGGCTTGCCGTAGCGCACTTTCAACAGGTAGCGAAGGCCGACCAAGGCAAGCCCGAAACCAAGGAATTGCCCGATTATGAGGGGCGTGGCCCTTCCCGGTATCCGAAAGGGGAGCACAAACGTCAACCCGGCCATCGCGAGACCCGCCAGCAGCAAGCACGTGATGGCCACGAAGAACATGATCGCCAAGTCCGAATAGCCCCACACCGGCCACGACTCCGGCGCGACTGGCGACGGAGCGGCGGGCGAGGACTGCTCCCCGGCCGGAATCGGCTGCTCCTCAAAACCGTTCATGACGCGCGCTCAACCAGCAGCGCCGCCAGTAACGGAATCATGATCTCGTGGTGTCCCGTGACGGAATGTCCCTTGCCGCCCGCCTGCGCGTGCGGACGTTCCACCACGTTCACGCGCGGCCGGTAGTGTTGAAGGAAATCGAAGTTCACGGTAGTGAATGAATCGAGCGGATGGCCGAGATTCCGGACCGAGGAGACGGACTTCAGGAAGACCTCCGGCAGCACGACGGCCGATCCAACGTTGATGTAGACGCCGCCATCGTGGAGCCCGCGCACGATCTCGCAGAACAAGCGGAAGTCCTGGTGGGTGGTGGCCCCAAGCGCCTCGGCGCTTGCTGCCGGGTGCGCATGCGGAGTATCGGTGCCGATGGCAACGTGAACCGTCACCGGGACCTTCATCCGGTACGCCTCATGCAACAGGCTGGCGCCGGCGAACGAGGGATTGGCGATCTCCTGCAGGTGGCGCCCGAGCGCCTCGCCCGCGCCCAGGCCATCGCGGTGTCCGTCCCGCAGCGCGAGGTTGAGTTCGCGGCCGGTTTCCTCGGCCGATCCGAATCGGCCGTCGGGCAGTACGGCTTCGACGTCTTCGCTCGTATGTCCGGCCAGCGCGATCTCGAAATCGTGAATCGCGCCCGAACCGTTTGTGGCAAACGCCGTGGCGAACCCGCGGTGCATGAGGTCGAGCAGCACTGGCGCGAGGCCGCACTTGATCACGTGTCCGCCGAAACCCCAGACGATGGCGCGCCGCTTCTCGCGGGCCTGTTCGATGGCGTTGACGACGCCGCGCAGTGTGCCAGCGGCGAGCAGAGAGGGTAGGGAATCGAGCCACGCGGCGAGGCTGCTGCCCTTCCGGTGAACGGAGCCGAAATGCGCGGTGGTTACCTTGCCGCCGCGCGCGTGCAGCGATACGGTCTTCAGGCCGGTAAGGTCGAGCGGCTGTTCACGGTAAATGCTCAACGGGTTAAACCTCGTGGAAGATCCTTTTCAACGCTTGGCCAGTATGGCTGCGGCGGCTGCGGATGACGCTCTCCGGCGGGCCGGCGGCGACGACCAGACCCCCACCCTCACCGCCTTCAGGACCGAGGTCGATAATCCAGTCCGCGCTCTTGACGATGTCGAGATGATGTTCGATGACGAGAACGGTGTTGCCGAGTTCCACCAGCCTTTGTAGCACGTCGAGCAGTTTACTGACATCCTCGAAGTGGAGCCCTGTCGTCGGCTCGTCGAGGATGTAGAACGTTTTCCCCGTCTGCCGCCGGCTTAACTCTCGCGCCAGCTTGATGCGCTGGGCCTCGCCTCCGGAAAGCGTCGTCGCCGACTGGCCGAGATGAATGTAGCCCAGGCCGACATCGTTCAAAGTGGCCAGCTTCGTGTAGATCTGCGGGATATTCTCGAGCAGTGGCGCCGCCTCCTCGACGGTCGTTTCCAGCAGATCGGAGATCGACTTGCTCTTGTACTTCACCTGAAGGGTTTCCAGGTTATAGCGCTTCCCGCGGCAGGCGTCGCAGGTAACGTAAACATCTGGCAGAAAGTTCATCTCAATTCGCTTCAAGCCGTCGCCCTGGCACGCCTCGCACCGCCCGCCCTTGACGTTGAAACTGAACCGGCCTGGCTTGTACCCGCGCTCGCGCGACTCGGGCAGCATCGCGTACAAGTCGCGAATGGGTGTGAACACGCCGGTGTAGGTGGCCGGGTTCGACCGGGGCGTCCGGCCGATCGGCGACTGGTCGATCTCGATGACCTTGTCAACCAGTTCCAGCCCCTCGATTGAATCGTGCGTGCCGGGACTCTGCCGCGAACCGTAGACATGCCGCGACAGCGCGCGATACAGGATGTCGTGCACCAGCGTCGATTTGCCGCTGCCGGACACGCCTGTCACGGCAATCAACATGCCGAGTGGAATCTCGACGTCGATGTTCCTCAGGTTGTGCTCCCGCGCGCCCCGCAGGATGAGCCGGCGCCCGTTGCCATGACGCCGGAACTGGGGTACCGGGATTTCTTTTGCCCCGGACAGATACTGGCCGGTCAGCGAACCGGCACTGGCGCGGATATCGCCGGGCGTTCCGTGCGCAACGAGATGGCCGCCGAGGCGTCCCGCGCCCGGCCCGAGGTCGATCACATAGTCGGCGCGGCCGATAGTCTCTTCATCGTGCTCGACTACCAGAACGGTATTGCCGAGATCGCGGAGCCGGCCCAACGTGTCCAGTAGCCGCGCATTGTCCCGTGGGTGCAACCCGATGGAGGGCTCGTCGAGCACATACAGCACCCCGCGCAAACGCGAGCCGATCTGCGTGGCCAGCCGGATGCGCTGCGCCTCCCCGCCCGACAGCGTGGCCGCCGATCTCTGCAGGCTCAGATACTGGAGGCCAACCGCGCACAGGAACTCGATCCGTTGCTTGACCTCGTCCACCACGCGGCCGGCGATCTGTTCCTCGCGAGCGTTCAACTTCCATTTCCGCGCCGCTTCCAGCGCGCGGTTCAGCGGCATCGCGGTGAACTCGTCGATCGTGACGCCCTTCACCTGAACGGCAAGGTGTCCCCGTTTCAACCTCGCCCCGCCACAAGCGTCGCACTCGACCGCCGACATGAAGTCGAGCAGATAGTCGCGGTAACCTTCGCCCGCTCCCTCAAACAGATCGCCGAGAATCTTCAGAATCCCGGCAAAACTCGAACCGCCGTCGAGCAGGAGTTTCTGCTGCGCCGCCGGAAGCTTCTCGAAGGGCTTGTGAATGGGAATCTTCAACCTCTTGGCCGCGGTGTGTAGCTGGTGGACCATCAGCGCCGCGCTGGCGCCCGGGCCGAGCCCTCCTTCCAGCAACGGCCGCGACGAGTCGACAATGACCTTAGCCGGGTCGAACGTCCACTGGCTGCCCAATCCGTGGCACCGCTCGCAAGCGCCATAAGGACTGTTGAACGAGAAAGAGCGGGGTTCCAGTTTCGGGATGCTTGTGCCACAGTTCGGACAAGCGAACTTCTGGGAATAGAGCCGCTCCTCGCCATTCACGACGGCCACCAGCACTAATCCGTCGGCCAGTTTGGCCGCGGTTTCCACCGAGGCCTCCAGCCGCTTCTCAAGTCCTGGTTTGATGACGAGACGGTCCACCACGACTTCGATCGTGTGATTCCGGCGCTTGTCGAGGACGATCTCCTCGTCGAGCGATCGCAACGTGCCGTCGATTCGTGCGCGCACGAATCCTTGCCGCTGCAGTTTTTCGATGTCCTTCTTGTACTCGCCCTTGCGGCCCCGCACCACCGGCGCCAGGATCATCACCCGCTCGTTGAGACCCATCACGTGAACCTGGGCCACGATCTGGGCCGTCGTTTGCGGTGAGATTTCCAGACCGCAGTCCGGGCAGTGCGGGATGCCGATCGAGGAGTAGAGCAGGCGCAGGTAGTCGTATATTTCCGTGACGGTTCCGACCGTCGATCGCGGGCTGCGCGATGTGGTCTTCTGTTCAATCGAAATGGCCGGACTGAGCCCGTCGATCGAATCCACTTCCGGCCGTTCCATCTGGTCGAGGAACTGCCGCGCATACGGGCTCAGAGTTTCCACGTACCGCCGCTGCCCCTCGGCGTAGATGGTGTCAAAGGCGAGCGTCGATTTCCCGGAGCCGCTTAGTCCGGTGATCACAGTCAGCGTGTTCCGGGGAATCTCCACGTCGATATTCTTGAGGTTGTGCATCCGTGCCCCGTGCACGGTGATCCGGTCCAGCATGGAAGGAGGGGATGAATCTCTATTGTCGCTGGCCGCCGAGGCCGCCCGCAATCAGGTTCTGGCCACAAGCGGAACCGCGACGATCGGGGCGCGGGTTCCGGTTCAGCAAGGGGTCAACGAACGAGGGAAAGAAACTCGGTAATTTCTTTGAGGTTGGCGTTTGCTTCGGAGGCGAATTCGATGTTGGGGTTAAGCGAGAGGGAGCGCTCGATGCTTTCTCTCGCCGACACCAGGTAGGTGCGGCGGTTGTCGCGATTGAATAGCTCCATATAAACCGTGCCCAGCAGGTACAGCGTGTAGGGGTCTTCCTTGTCGATCGTCAACGCCTTGCGGCAATACTCGCTCGCGCGATATGGCCGCTCCAGTTCGGCCTCGCTCAGACACAGTCCATATAGAGCACTCGACCGCTGCGTCGCGTAAACCCGCTTCTGGCCGGCGTTGCGGTAGCTCAGGCCGTGCCCGATCAGCCAGACCGGCAGCTTCTGGTACAGCGGCGCCGTGAAGTCGTCGAGCGCCAGGTACTGGCGGTAGTCCTCGATCGCTTCTTCAAAGCGTTTCAGCCGCCGCCGTGCATCGCCCCGAAACAGGTAAGCCTGGGAGTTCCGAGGCGACAGTTCGATCGCCTTGTCCGCCGCCTCCTCGGCTTTGTCGAATGCGTTTGCCAGGTAGAAGGCCTCGGCCAGGTGCGAGTACGCCTGAGTGTGCTTCGAGTCGCGTTGAGTGGCCGCACTCAACTGCCGGATCGCCTCGCTGGTGTCGCCCGATTCCACCAGGAGCGCACCATAGTGCACCCGGGCCTCGACGTAGTCCGGATCAATCTGAATCGCCTTCCGGCAATTGCCAAGCGCCTTATCCGTCTCGTGCAGAATCTGCTGAGTGAGGCACAGCATCAGCGCGGCTTCGCTGTACTTGCCGTCCTCCTTCAGGGCCTGCTGAAAAAAACTCTCCGCCCTCCGCAGGTCCGACTCGGACTTCCGCCGGCTGTAGATCGCCAGCCCCTTGTCGTACACCGCCCGCGCCGAGTCCTTCACCTTGCGCGCGTACTGAATGCGCAGCGTCACGGTGTGCGACTGGCCCGGCACGACGATGACCTCGCGCGTCGAGGGATCGTAACCCTGCCGGACCCCCTTCACGATATGGTTGCCGCTCGACACCCCCGGCAGCACGAGGTTCTTGCCCGGACCGACTTTGCCCACCAACTGGTCGTCCAGGTAGACTTCCACTTCCTCCATGTTGGCTTCGACGATCAGCGTGCCCGTCACCAGCGGCTGCTTCGACGCCACCGCCGCCAACTCACCCCGGCGCTTCGCCGAGAACCCCACGATCATGTCGTTCGGGTAGTCGCCGCGCTCGGTGGGCGTCTGGTTGTGGCCCTTCCGCCGCGCGTGCGACTTCACTTCGCGCCGTACGTATTCGATCAACTCATCGGCGGTAATAATGCCGTCGGCCGGATCGGTGTCGGCTTGGCCCTGCCAGCCCTGCACCAGGTAGTAGCTGTAGAGCCCGAAGCCCGTTCCGAGCGCGGGATCTTCGAAACTGCTCTCCCGCTCGCGCGACGAGGTGAGCGTGAGGAAACTGCGCGGCAGCTTGGTCAGCGACTCGTAGATCGCTTCCTGCGAGGTCTCCGCCGTCACCTTGCCGGAATGGCAGGCATCCGTAAGCAGAACCTTCCAGTGGGCCTTCACTTTGTTGGCCAACACAGTGCCGATCTGGTCCATCGGATACGCCGTCTCGGCCACCCGCTTGACGTCGATATCGTAAGGCGCCAGATAGCCCCGGCCGCCGTCCACTACGCCATGCCCGGCGAAGTAGACAATTACGCGGTCCTGTTCGTTGGCCACCGACGGCAGCCAGTTCTCGACTGCGTTCTTGATGTTAGCCAGCGTCGCCTGCTTGCCGATGAACTTCTTCACGTTCTCCGGCTCCATATTGCCGCCCTCTTTGCTGATCAGCACGCGATAGACGGCCTCGGCATCCGACTCGGAGTATTTCAGGTTGTCGTCCGGATGAAGATTGGCATACTCGCCGACGGCGAGCACCAGCGCATAGCCGCGCGGCACACGAACCTCGGTGCTGAAATCGCCCGGCGGCGGGATGCGCTGAATCAGCAGGTCGCGCGTGCCCAGTTCCGGCGAGCCCGGCTGTTGCTGGGCCGGTGCGAGCACCACCGCGAGCGCGAACGCAATTGTAATTTTCGTCATTCGACTCATGGCATCCTGTCCCACTTTCATTATGGGTACACGGGATCAGTTGTGAGCAATGCGAAACTCGTAGACCACCATGCCGCTCTCCGGCCGCGACGGCGTGATCAGAGTATCGCCAGTATCCTTGCGGAACCGGATGTCCCGCGCGCGAAGCGGCGCCGCCTGGCCCGCCGATGCCCGTCCCGTGTACGGACTCACGCCGGCCCGTTCGTCCAGACAACCCGAACCGCCGCGGGCGCGCAGGCCGCCCTCGCGGCACTTCGGCAGCAGCGTGTCGCGCTCCGTGCCGCGGTCGCCAAAGAAATCCGTTGGCGACGGCAGCGACGGCAGCGGACTCGGACTGACAATCCAGTAAGTGAGGTCGAAGCCGGCCGGACCATCGATTACGAACGATCCGTCGGTAGCCGGAACCGTGCGAAATACACCGGGCTCGACGCGATTGTCCGTGCCCGTCTCTTCGGCCGGGAACAGCCAGCCGCTGTCCCCGCCGCTGCCCTTATAAAGGACGTACAGGTAACCCGGAAAGCCCGACGCGAACTGGAACCGGATCTTCGCCGGTGTCTCCAGGACCGTGCGGGGGTCAACCGTCTGCCATTGCCCGTTCACTTCCTGCTCCAGCTTCACCTGGAGGGAGCCCTTTGCGCCATCGGCCGCCAACGCGGCGACGGCAAGGCTGAGTGCGGCAAATCCGGCGGCAAGTCGCATAGCGCGCTCCTCCTACTTGTGCACCAGCTTGATCTCCAGCATGAAGAGATCCTGGTCGCGATAGTTGGCAGCCACAACGTAGACCGAATGGGGCGGTTCGTCCCGCGACATCGGCTGGGCGACTTTCTGAATCTTCAGGTCCCGCGTCCGCATCTGCCCCGCGAGACTGTCCACCTTGCTGTTCAACATATTAGCCGCCAGCATCGACTCGCCCGGCTTGGGCCGCAACGCGGGAGTTTCCTCGGTCTGCGACGGCTTCGGCTTCTCGCTCTTGCCCTGGCTGCGAATCGCTTCGTTGATCTCGTCGACGTCCCTCTTGCTGTCGCTGATAATCACCATCAGGCGCTCGGTGCCGGGATTGTTGTCGAAAGCGAAGCAGTAGTTCTCGGGCACCGTGATGGAACGAAACGCCTGCACGACGTTCGACTCCTCCGGCATTTCCGGCGATGGCAAAAGCGCCTGCCATTGCCCGGTCGATCCCTGGTTCAATACATACAGATATCCGCTGCGATTTGGCGTGAAGCGGATGGCCACGCAGTCCCCTTCGCGAAACTCCGTCTCCGGGTCGACCTCCCGTGGCGCCGAAGCGCCCTTGGGGTCCACCATCAACACGTTGTAGCGCAGACCAAGGCGGGGCTTCTTGTTGTCGGAGGCCGGGATCACGTCGGTGCGGCCCTGCTTCGCCGGCATCTCCGGTTTCGCGATCTCCGGTTTCTTGGCTTCGGCCTGAGTCACCTTCGTGGGAACCTGCTTCGGCGGTTTGGCCTTCGCCACTTCAACCGGCTTCGCCGGTGGGGTTGGCTTTGCCGCTTCGGCCTGACTGGGCTGCGCGCCGAGGTAATATAGCCGGCGGGCGGACAGCCCGGACTCACTCTCCTGCGCAAAAGCCCATGTCGCCGAAGCGAGAATGAAGATAGAAAACAAACGATAGTGCATGGAAACCGCCCTCCTCAATGCGCGGTGGTGTCGTGCTACTGCCATGATCCCACACTGGAATAGGCGTCAAAACGGCGAATTGAGGATCATCCCAGCGTCACCTCCGGAACAGCGGGCTCTCGGCGGCGCGCTCCTTCGGCCTGAACCTCGTTCGCGCAATGCCCTTCCTCTTCTATTTTGGCGATATTATCGAGCGTTGTCCGCACGATATTAACCAGTGCTTCCTGGGTGAAAAACCCTTGGTGGCCGGTAATAATCACATTAGGAAACGTCAGCAGCCGGGCAAACACGTCGTCCTGCAACACCGTCGCCGAGTGGTCCTCGAAGAACAGGCCCTCTTCCTCTTCGTACACGTCGAGCGCCAGCCCGCCGACCTGGCCCGACTTCAGCCCGTCGATCACCGACCGCGTATCCACCAGCGCGCCGCGGCTGGTGTTCACCAGCATCACCCCCGGCTCCATCCGGGCGATCGCCTCGCGATTGATGATATGCCGCGTGGCGGGCAGCAGCGGGCAGTGCAGACTGATGACCCGCGACTCGGCGAACAGCCGGTCCAGCGGACCAAACTCGATCGGCAGCGAGCCGGCCTCCTCGGGCGGCGACGGGTCGTAAGCCAGCACCCGGCAACCGAAGCCCAACAGAATGCGCGCCGTCACGAGTCCGATTTTGCCGAGTCCAATCAGCCCGAACGTCTTGCCGTACAGATCGAAGCCCATCAGGCCATCTAGGGAGAAATTAGCCTCGCGGACGCGGTTGTAGGCCTTGTGCGTCTTCCGGTTGAGCGCCAGCACCAGCGCGATGGTGTGCTCGGCCACGGCGTACGGCGAGTAGGCCGGTACGCGCACCACGCGGATGCCGTGCTCCGCGGCGGCGTGGAGATCGACGTTGTTGAACCCGGCACAGCGAAGCGCGACGAGCCGCGTACCGCCGACGGCGAGATCGGCCAGCACGCGCGCGTTCAGAAGGTCGTTCACGAAAACGCAGACGGCCGCGTAGCCCCGCGCCAGCGCCGAACTCTCCTCGAGCAACCGGGTCTCCAGGTAGGTGAAGTCGTGCCCGAACTCGGCGTTTATTGCCGCGAAGAGCTCCCTTTCGTATCGTCGTGTGGAAAAGAGTACGGTTTTCATCGCTACTTCCGTTATAGCGGCCCGCGACTGGTCGAAGGCGTGGCCACTCGCGCCCGCGATGCTATCTTAATGGCGATGCTGCTGGTGCGAACGCGCGTCGGCCTGAGCCCCATTCATGGCTTCGGATTGTTTGCCATCGACCCCATCCCGTCCGGAACGGCTGTCTGGCAGTTTACTCCCGGCTTCGATCTGGATCTCGATCCCGCATTGCTCGATAGCCAACCGGAACATTTCAGGGAAGTGCTGCTGCACTACGGCTACGTGGACGCGAGGCTCGGACGGTACATTCTCTGCTGTGACGATGCAAGGTTCATCAACCACAGGGACACGCCGAACGTGCGTGCCGATTTCTCGGACAGCCCCTACGGTGTCGATCGGGCCATTGGTCATATCCCGGCCGGCGAAGAAATCACCATCGACTACCAGGCGGTTGAGGGCGCCCGTCCGGATGCTCGCTGAGCGTCTCGTTACGCCGCCGGGGACGATTTCCGATTCGCCGCTGATTCCGATACTCTGGTGCAATACGGGGAAGGAGCGAAGCCGATGACTGCAACACGGCGAGGTTTTCTGCGCGGCATCCCGGCCGCGGCGGGCGCGGTACTGAGTTTTCCGGCCTTTTGCCAGCGGATGGCCGAAATGCGGACGCATGGCGCGCCCAGCGGCGAACGGTTCTGGAATTTCGTCTCGGGACAGTTCCCGCTCGAGCCCGGCCTCATCTATATGAATGCGGCCAACGTGGCGCCCTGCGCTCTGCCGGTGCTCGACCGCTACCAGAAACAGTTACAGGATTTCCAGGGGAACCCGTCGTTTCAGAACCGGGCAAAGTACGTGCCTGCCCACGAGCGTCTGCGCGGCAAACTGGCGGCGCTGTTGGGCGCCAATCCGAACGAGATCGCCCTCACACGCAACACGAGCGAGTCGTCCAACATCATCGTTCAGGGCCTCGACTTGAAGCCGGGCGACGAGATTGTCTTAACCGACCACAACCACCCGTCGAACCTTGCTTCCTGGCAGGTGCGCGCCAAACGGCAGGGTCTAGCAATCCGCGAGGTGGCGCTGCCCACCCCGGCCCGTGACGCCGGCCAGTTGATCGAACTTTTCGAGCGCGCCATTGGCCCACGCACCCGCGTCGTCGCGCTCACCCACCTCACGAATACCGTCGGCCTCTATTTGCCGGTTCGCGAAATCATCGAGCGCATCCGGCAGGACCGCGTCTGGGTCCATGTAGACGGCGCTCAGACCTTCGGCGCCGCCGCCGTAAATCTGCGGGCGATGGGCTGCGATTCCTACGCCGGCAGCGCCCACAAATGGGCGATGGGACCGCTGGAGAGCGGCATCCTGTACGTGCGGGAGGAACGGCTCGGCGAGGTCTGGCCTTCCATCGTGACCGCCGGCTGGAAGGACGACCTGGTGGGAGCACGCAAACTCGAAGTCATGGGACAGCGCGACGATCCGCGTTTGGTGGCCTTCGACGCCGCGGCGGATTTCCTCGCCGCTCTTGGAATTCAGAACGTCGAGCAGCGCTTGTACGCCATCGCCAACCGGCTGCGCCGTGGACTGCTCGAAACTCCCGGCATCTCGCTCGTGGGCAACGCGGAAGGCGACCTCGCGTTCTGCGTCATCAAGGTCCAACACGCGCGCGTTCCCGTCAAGAAACTGGACGACGAGATGTGGGCGCGGTCCCGCGCGGCGCTGTCAGCGACCGCCTCCGGTCCGAGCGAGGGACTCCGCTTCTCACCGCACGTCTACAACACCTTCGACCAGGTGGACGAGGCCGTCGCTACTCTGCGAAAGATCTGCGCGTAAGCGCGTATGAGCAGCCGTGCGCGCCGGCCGGTCGAGCCTCGGTACAATCGGTGGCGATGGCGGAAGGTGGACTCGACGCGCTGCTGCGCAACACGGCCGGCAATCCAGCGGCCCTCGCGCTTGCGCTCGGCGTCGCCTTCTTTCTCGGCGCCGCACACGCCTTGACGCCCGGCCACGGCAAGACCCTCGTCGCGGCTTACCTGGTGGGCACGCGCGGAACCGTGCGCGACGCGCTGCTGCTCGGCGCCGTGGTCACCGTTACCCACACGCTCAGCGTCTTCCTCCTCGGATTCGCCGTGCTTTACGCCTCGCTGCACGTCAGCCTGGACCGGATCTCCACACAGCTTGAAGTGATCAGCGCGATCCTGATTCTCGTCATCGGACTGTGGCTGTTATACCGGCGCGCCGTGGGCCACAGCCATCATCATCACGACGACTTTGATCACGATCACGGCCACCACCATCCCGTCCCCGGCAAGCCTGGGCTCGCCGGCCTGCTTTCCCTCGGCGTGTCCGGCGGTCTGGTTCCCTGCCCCGAGGCCCTCGCCCTGCTGATCCTCGCGGTTTCCGCGCAGCAGATCGGATTCGGTTTGCTGCTCCTGCTGATTTTCAGCGTCGGACTCGCCGCCGTGCTGATGGTCATTGGCAGCGCCTTCGTGCTCGCCGGGCCGGCCGTGTCGCGCTTCGGCAAGAGCGAACGGCTCACCCGCTGGATGCCTGTCGCCGGCGCCGCCGTTGTCGCCGCCCTCGGCTTTGTCATGCTGGTAGGAAGCGTTCAGCGTCTTTCGGCATGAGTGATCAAGTCTTCCTGTCGTTCTGGATCCGCGGCTTTACCGCCCATAACATGCTTCGCAACTTCGAGGTGGTCTTGCGAAGGTTCCCCGTATCGCGGCTGGACCCGCGAATGCTGTTGCGCATTCACGCCATCGATGAAACCGAGCCCGTGCTGGTCGAGCGGCTCTTCGAAAGCGGCGCCTTGGTGGAAGAGATCGTCGCGGTGGCGCGCGAAAGCGAGCACGCCGACTGTTCCTATGAAGTCGCCACCTCCTGGGATCTCTGGAAGCTTGTCGATGGCGATTGGCAATTGGCGCCCGCGCCGGTTTCGATCACGTGTTACGGCCCGCTGTTCCCGAGCGAAATGGGCGAGCAGATCCTGATCGAACTCGGACCCGATTACCAGTTCCTGCCCCAGCCGGCGACGTCGGCCGGTCTGCGGCCCGTGCGCTCGAACATTCGCAGCCTCCTGCATCTCACCGGGGATTTCGAGAAGTCCGTCCTGCTCGACAAGCGCCTGCTGTGGTCGGAAACCGGCGAGAACCTCGCGGAACGCCTTGCCGAGGCTCTCCACGGCGACGAAGACCGCGGCTGATAGATAGGTTGATCGCTCTCGGAGCTTCGAGATCGTCATTCGAGAGCCCGAACCAGAGAGCGAACGAAGTCCTCCGGAACCTCCCAGTGGGGCGTATGGCCGACTCCGGGGAACACACGCAATACCGCGCCAGGTATCCGTCTCAAGAGTTCCTCCTGATCCGCCCGTCCAAACATGCCATCCTGGTCGCCCCAGACGATCGTCGTTGGACAGCGGATCTCGCCCGGCACCGCCGTGAATGGCACGTCGAATATACCCGCCACAGCCGCCTTCCAAACCCTCGCTGGCAACTTGAGGCTCTCGGCGATGGCGCGTTCCATGAACTCGGCCGGCACTGGCCGGACGATGGTGCTCCTTTGAAAGTCCTGGACGAACGCCGGGTCCACCGGGTCGGCGAGCGGCGCAATGGCACTCATCATGCCGCGAACGGCGTCGCAGCGGGGCGTCGCGGAGGAGCCAATCAATACAAGCCCACTGACCCGCTCGGGCGCGAGCACCGCCATGCGCTGTGCCACGAAGCTGCCCATCGAATGCCCCACTACGGTGGCGGAAGCGATACTTAACCCGTCGAGCAGCTCGACGGCGTCCATTGCGAAGTCGTCCATCGCGTACTCCTGCTCCGGCCGCTCCGAATCTCCATGCCCCCGCTGATCCGGCATGATAATGCGCAGGTGCGGCGGCATCAGGTCAACAACCCGGCTGAATGAGAACCAGGAATCCGAATAGCCGTGCAGCAGAAGCAGGGGCTGCCCGTTGCGCGGGCCGGCGCTCGCGTAGCGCAAGCGTATTCCTGTCCCCAGATCGATATCGTTGAATTCGATTACAGTTTGTTTTGTTTTCATCTCCCTGCCCTGCTGAAATTCCCACGGGGATTGCCGTTTTCGTCGACTACCAGGAAGCGCGTCCCCGGCGCCAGAACGCGAAGACTTTTCAAAAACTCGATCACCGCATCCCGCCCGGCGGCCGGCAGCGCCTCAAACGCCTGGCGCGAAGCGAGCGCCTCGCCGGCATGCGCGAGCACGGCTTCCCGCAGCGTCGTGAACCGGCCGTGGTGGAAGTACGGCGGTTCGCTGGCGGCGCCCCAAAGGCGCTTCGTCAGAAACTTCCTGTTGCCGCCGAAGAACTCCTCGGACCCCGGCGGATGCTGCATGTCGAGCGGTTCCCCGTTCGGATCGTCCGGACCGCTGCAAATGTCGTGCAGCTTGAAGTCGGTGAATGCCGGGACGTGAATCACTCCGGCGGTATCGGGCTTCAGCCGCGGCTGGGGCAGCCGGTTATCCGTCAGGTCGATGCTGAATTCCGCTGCCTCGCCCGGCCGCAAGTTGCCCGGCGGATTGAACGGACTCGGTTCCGTATAGAAGCGGCCCTTCGCCGAGAGCGGAAGGCTGGGCACATGGCAGCGCGCGCACCCGATGGAGGAGAACATCTCCTCGCCGATCTCGATGGCGGCCTCGATCGTGCGGTCGCGCGGAATCACCCGCCCCGGCACGGCCAATGCGGCTTGAAAGACGCTCACTGCCGTCACGTCCGCGCGCGTCATCTCATCCACGAAACCGTCCCCGTCGGGATCGGTCCCATGTCCGAAACGCTCCGTGGATTGAATGCCGTGATGGTGGTTAAATGCGTTGTTGGTGAATTCGCGCAGCGAGATGACGCGGCCGGCCTGGTGGAACGGGCGAATGATGAGGTTCGGCGGCTCCGCCGAACCCTTTGGAACAAGGCTGGCCGACGGCAAGCCCTCGACGCGGCTGGCGTCCCAACGGCCATCGACCCAACGGGAAAGGACACCGAAATAGATCCCTTTCGCCACTAGAGGTCTCGACTGGCCCGGCCCGATGGTGTCCCGAATCGCCTGCAGCTCCATCGTGATCTCGCGGGCGAGCATTTCGATGTAACCGGATCCGAACATTCCGATGGTCGCGCGCTCATTGGCGATGTTCTGCAGCGAGACCAGCCGTCCTAACTCGTCCCGTGAGCCGTCGGCCGCACCGGCGCCGGCCGGATCGAAGGTGGCAAAGTCGAACCGCTGGCCGAGCACGAAGACATTGGCAACGATGTCGCCGCCGCCGCCCACTCTAGGCACGGCATGACAGCCGAGGCAGGAATTCGCATCCGGCGCCGAGATGCGGTTGAAGTTGCGCGGGAAGAGCAACGGGGAGGTGACATTGGACAACGGCGCGCCCGTGCCCTTGGTCAGCGGCCGGCCAGCGCCTTCCTGTACGGTCCAGGCTGCGCTGAACAGCGCCTCGCCGTGTTTGAGGAGGGCGTCGATGCCGATTTCGAATTCCTCTCCGTCGCGAAGATGCCGCGGAATCGCTTTTTCACTGCCGATTTCAGTGCCGATCTGTGCCGGTGCGACCGAGGGCCACACCGGCACTATCAGCGCCGCCACCAACGCATTGAACCAGTTTCGTTTCATGGCGCTGCTCCAGGTCCTCCCGGTTCCTCCCAGCGCTCTAGCGGAAGTTCGTCGCCTTGCGCAGCCTGATGGTAACGCGCAGGTTGACGCCGCCGCTCTTGTTGAAGCCGAGGAACTCCTGCTGCTGTTCGCCCACGTAGCCGGCGTACGGCCCGGTTCCGCCGACGACCGCTCGGACGGTTGGTTCGGCGCCTTCCGTCCCGGTGGTAGCAATGGAACGTTTGTCGTTGGGCAGCAGGAAGAGCTGATCTGTCAACACGGCGGCCGCCGCTTTGTCGAACTCCGAGCCGGCCACAAGAAAAGTGCCTTTGCAGAACCACGTCCCGATGGCGCCCGGCGTGTTCGGGTCGAACTGTTCGCTGTTTCCCTTCGAAATGGTGCCCGCCGCGTAGATGTTGCCCTCGGTGACGAAGAACGAGCCCCGGAGTGGTTCCGTTCCCACCGGTACGCGAGGCTCGACGAACTTGTCCATGTCCTCGGCCACGTCGATCGTGAACTCGATCTTCTCCGGCGCATGGCCGGGGAAGATGTGGCCGGGATAGACCTGTGCTTCCGACGGCGGTACGGCTGCCGTGAACAGCGCCGCCGCTATGACTCCAAGAACGATCCTGCGCAGTTTTCCGCCGCGCCGGACGATTTCGATGTGCGAAAGAATGTGTTTCATCTGTGTTTCCTCTTTGAGTAGTATTCGCTTGGGGCGGCGTTGAAGCTGCCAGACCGGCTGCGAATCTACTCAGGTCTGCGCATTGCCCGCGCCGCGGAGCACGTTAGGATCGGTTGTCGCAGCCCTCGCAACCTGTTTTTCGAGAAAAATAACCCGTTAGGCTTGTCCGAATGGCGGAGGTTTCCGCGTATTCAGTAATACAGACCATGCACGGAGTGATTGCGGAGACCCCCGAAGCAGGCGCGAACAGCCAGTTGATACGGGAACATTTGGACCACATCGCCGCCAGCCCGCACTTCGCCGGCGCGCCCAAACTGGCGAAATTCCTCACCTTCGTGGTCGAGACCGCGCTCGCCGGCCAGGGCGATCAGATCAAGGAATCCCTCATCGCTGTCGAGGTTTACGGTCGGCGGCCGGACTACAACCCGCAGATCGATTCCACCGTGCGAGTGGAGGCCGGACGCCTCCGCGCCCGGCTGCGGGCGTATTACGAGGGGCCAGGCCAGGATCAACCGCTCCAAATCGAACTGCCAAAGGGCGGTTACGTTCCCGTCTTTCACGTACGCCGGCGGACCGGTCCGCACGCGCTCCGGCGAGTTCTCGTCCCTGCGCTCATTCTGCTGGCCCTTATAATTTCCGCGGCCGCCGTCGCTGGCGCCCTGCTCCCGCGCGGCCACCGCGACACCGCGGTCCGCCCGGAAACGATGGAACTGTATCTCCGCGCTTACGAGTTGCTGCGCCTGCCGGTCCTCCGCGAGGGCGTCGTCCCGTCGGTGCCGCCGACGGTGATCGAGTCGGTTCGGTTGTTCGAGGAGGTTACCCGCGCCGAGCCCAGCTTCGCTCGAGGCTGGGTCGGGCTGGCCGAGGCGAATGAATGGCTGTACGAAATTGACCGGAACCGGCCGCCCGAACGCCTCATCGCCGCCAAGGCCGCCGCGCTCCGCGCCGTCGATCTCGATCCGGGTCTCCCGGAAGCCTGGACTATACTCACGTCGGTCCTTTTCTTCCGCGAATGGGACATTCCTGGCGCGGAAGCGGCCTGCCGCCGGGCACTCGAACTGAATCCGCGGGATACGCGTGCCCAGGAGCGGTATGTTGACCTGCTTCGGATGCGGGGTCGCGCCGATCAAGCCGCGCGCGAGGTCCATCGCGCCGCGAGTCTCCTGCCGTCGGCGCCCAACCTGCGTAACCGTAAGGCACTGCTGCTTCTCGACGCCGGCCAATGGGAGGAAGCGATCCGCGAGGGCATCACGGCGGAAGCCATCAATCCGGGCAAGCAACAGATGGCGTACACCCGGTCCCTATGGATTCAGGCAGCCGGGCATCAGCAGTTGGGCCGCGTGAAGGAAGCGGAAGCCCTGTACCGCCGGGCCATCGATCACCAACCGCACGACCCGTGGAGCGAACCGTCGCTCGCTCATCTGCTCGCGGTAACGGGCCGCGAAGCCGAAGCGTTGGAGATCCTGGCCGAGCTTCGCCGCCAGCTTGATCTCGGCCGTTCGCAACACAAAGCAATTGCCCTCGTCTACATCGGGCTGCGGCGGTTCGACGAAGCGATCCATTGGCTGGAACGGGGCTTCATCGAACGTGACGAGGCGATCTTGTTCACCTCGCTGGACTGGCGGTTCGAGCCTCTCCGCTCGGAGCCGCGCTATGAGGCGTTGCTCGCCCGCATCCGGCAAACGTCGACGCCCGGCATCTTCACCGCGGTGCTTGGCCCCGTCAACGTGCGTGTCCACCAGTAATCGAGCGTCGCAGTCACGCTTGCCAGGAGGACGTGGCGCACGTTCTCAACGTGCATGTCCGCACTTCATGCGGACAGATCGGTCACCGGCGCGCCCGAGCGCCAGCCAAGAGGGCGGTGCCGAACACAGTCAGTTGGCAGGCTTTCACCTGCTCAGGCGCACGCTCTCCTGCCGCAGTGTGGTTCCGTAGCTCCTGCCCATCACCGTAACCCCGCTCTGCACCCGCCCGTTCACGCGCACCCGCGACCCCTTCGGTGGCGTAGGGCCGTTCGAGAGGACAATCAGTTTCCCGGTTCCGTCGTCCAATTGGTAGCCACCCGCCACCAGCAGCCCCACCGACTGTGTGACATCGCCCTGCACGTTCACTCTCCGGTTGTTGTAGCGCATTGGATCCGTCACGATGTTGCCGATCTTTGTCGCGCAACCGGAGAGAAAAAGAAAGGAAAGGGCGATGCCTCCGAGCAGCATCCGCCGTCCTCGATTTCGCATGGACTTATGAAGCCTCCTGCCCCACAGACGTGCCCGCCGCCTCCCCTGTTTCAGGCTCGTTTGCATGCCCAGGCCAGTCCCCGGCCCCGCGCTCGCAATCGCATGCTCGCTCGCGAATACGGATTGACACCGGCTTTCAAGATTCGTATACTCGTTTCGATTTCTGTTTGTCACAGGGGACACAATGAAACTACGTTTTCGTTTCCTAGCCGCCGTTCTGTGCGGCGCGCTGCCAGTGGCGCTCGTAGCCCAGGAAGTGCGCTCCAGTATCACCGGTACGGTCACGGACCCATCCGGCGCTCCCGTCGCCGGGGCAACGGTCACGGTCACCAATCTGGCCCAAAACATCTCGTTCTCCACCGAGACGAACGAGACCGGAAACTACCTCACACCGTTCCTCTCGC
>CAYPUQ010000063.1:0-4916 GCA_964413655.1 uncultured Solibacteraceae bacterium
GCCGCTAAACGCCGACGAGATTCGGATGGATCTTCCGGAAGCCTCGCTCCAGCGCCCAGACATCCATGGCCAGTGCGGCCACTTCGTCCACCAGCGGCACCGCAGCGGGGTCCTTTCCAAGATGGATCACGTGAAAGTAGCGCGAGCATCGCTCGCAGACCTGCGTCTGCACATGGTCCATGCGCTCGGATTCGTAAAAAGAGGCCGGCTCGCCGCACGCGGGGCACTGTGCGCGGGGAAACGGCCATTCCGTCGCGCAGAGGCTGCAAACAAGGAAGAACGCGGTCCCGTGCCCTTCGGGACGTAAGCAGCCGCACTGCGGTGACTCGCCGCACTCCGGACAGCGGTTCGAGTGCACGCCGACCGCGCGGGGACGCTCGCGCCGTAGCATGATGCGGGCGAAAAAGCTGGCGGGCGATTCGCGATCGTCGCCGTGGAGATACCGGTCCACGGCTTCCTTCAACTCGATCTCCGTGATTTGAATCGCAAGGTCTCGCAGCAACGCCGGACCTTTCGCGGCAACGACAGCGCGCAGTTCCGCCCAGTCGCCCGTCAGATCGGCGATTGCCGCGTAGAACTCCAGCGCTTCGCGCGCCTCAAGGAACCGCTCCGCGAGTGCGGCAGCACGCGCTCGCGCCGTTGTCAGCGGCGGCCCCGCATCTCGCGATACCACTTCGGATGATGGGATGCCGCCCAACCCGGCCTCACCCACCCCTGGATCATACCGCGGAAGGCTTCCGGCACCGCCGCCGTTCCCATGTAGATGTGCACGATGATCCCACCGATCGAGCCGATCGCGGCGAGCGGGTGAATCACAACCGCGGCCAGCCGCACAGGCCGGGGCATCACTTCGGGGAACCACAGCACCACGCCGCTGATTAGCAGCAGCATCGCGGCGGCCGACTGAAACCAGAACAGCATCTTCTGACCCGCGTTGAAGCGCCCGGCCTCCGGGAGTCCGGCCTCGTCGTGCACGGCGTATTTCCGTGCCTGCCGCAACCAGGCGCGGTCATCGGCATCGAGTTTCATTTGCCCCGCCCAGCGGCGGGACATCAGCGCCAGCGCCATTACGAACAAAAGACCACCCCAGGGATGCAGCGCCCGTACAGTCGAGCCGCCGCCGAACACCCACGCCAGCCAATACAATTTATGCGACCACATCGCCAGCCCCGTGAGCGCGACATAAAGGAAGCTGATCGCCGCCGCCCAGTGGACCGCGCGCTCGGCCGCGTCAAACCTCGGGAGTTTCCGTTCCGTTGCTTTCATCGCGATACTCGCGCGGGCCATACCGGACGTAGTGGAAGAACGTCCCCAAAATGCCCCCTAGCATCACCAGCGAGCCAAGCCATTTTATCGGTCCCTTCCAAAGATACAGCGACAACGGGATCTTCGGATCGCGCGGCAGCCCATAGTCCTCCGGCCGCGATGCCTCTTTCAGCACGTAGATCACGTTGGCGCCGCCGACGCCTTCAGGATCGTAGACGCCGGCGTCGCGGTGGCCCACGGCCCGCAATCCGGCCGCGCGCGATTCGGCCTGTCGCAACAATTCTCCGCGTTCGCCGAACGTCAGGCAGTTGGTCGGACAGGTCTTGATGCACGCCGGCGCCAAACCCACCGCCGTTCTATCGGAGCACAGCGAGCACTTGTAGGCTTTCTTGGTCTCCGGGCTCAGCCGCGGCACGTCGAACGGACAACCCGTGATGCAGTAGCCGCAGCCGATGCAGTTTTCCTGAATGATATCGACGATCCCGTTCTTCAACTGCACGATCGCGCCCGGCGCCGGACAGGCCCGCAGGCAGCCCGGGTCGGCGCAATGCATGCACTGATACTTGGCCATGAGCCACGACATCCGGCCGTTCCGTTCGACCTCGTTGAACTTGATCAGGTTCCAGAAGTTCGGCGCCAAATCGGGCATCGTCTGGTACGAACCGTCGAACGTGCCAAGCGTGAACTCCTGATCGTTCCACTCCTGGCAGGCAACCTCGCAAGCTTTGCAGCCGATGCACAGCGTGGTATCGATGAGCTTGGCGACGGTGAACACGCTACACCTTCTCCAGGTTCACCATGAACCCCTTGTATTCCGGCGTGCCGGAGTTCGGATCGTAAACCGACGCGGTCAGGTTATTGATCAAAGGCCCGGTCACTCGTCCGACGAAACCCCAGTGAATCGGCAGCCCGACCTGGTAGACCATCCCGCCGCCGACCTTCAGTCCTCGCAGGCGCCGCGTTACCAGCGCGTAGCCTTCCACTTGCCCGCGCGCCGAGGTGACACGCACACGATCTCCGTTGCGGATGCTTTTTTTCGAAGCGAGCCCGTCGGGCACCTCGACAAAGAAGTTGGTCAGCAACTGCGAGCTGCTTGCTACGTGTTTCGTCCAGTAGTGGAAGTGCTCGGTCAGGCGATAGGTGACTCCGACATAGGGGAAGTCCTTCGAAGAACCTAACCGGTCCATCTCGCCGGCAAATACTTTTGCCGCCGGGTTGGAGCTAACGGCCGGGTGCAGCGAGTTCTCCACCGGCGACTCGGCAGGCTCGTAGTGCTCGGGGAAGGGGCCTTCGGCGAAGTCCGGAGTGAACAGTTTAGCCACTCCTTCCGGTAGCATGATGAATGCTCCAAGCGCTTCCGGCGGAGCATCCGCTTTGTAGTCCGGGATGTCGCCCGTCCAGTGTGCACCGTCCCACCGAACTGGCGCGCGCGTCGCGTCCCAAGGTTTCCCGCTCCGGTCCAGCGACGCACGGTTGTATAGCACCCGGCGATTGGCCGGCCAACTCCAGCTCCACTCCGGGTAAAGGCCGAGTCCCGTCCGATCTTCCTGTCCGCGCCGCGACATCATGTTACCGGCCTCGGGGAACGAACCCGAATAAAGCCAGTTGCCGCACGATGTCGAGCCGTCGTCCCTTAGTTCGCCAAAACCGGAGAGCTGCCGGCCCGCCGGTAGGTCGCGTCCGTTGATCTCGCGCGCCACCTCCGCCAGCGATGGACGCTCGGGCAGGGCGTAATCCCACGTCATGTTCAGTAGGGGTTCCGGCGCGACCCCGCCTGCCTCCCGATACAACTCGCGGATCTTTAGAAACAATCGCCCGATGATCTCCTGATCGCGCAACGCTTCGCCGGGAGGATCGAGCGCCGCGTACTTCCACTGAAGCCAACGCGACGAATTGACGAAAGCGCCGTCCTTTTCGGCAAAGCACGACGCCGGCAGCAGAAAAACCTCGGTCTGGATCTGGGAAGGATCGGCGACTGTGGGGTACTCCTTTTCCGCCAGCTTGCGCACATTCCAGAATGCGGCGGTCTCGGTTTCGAAGTTCTCGGCGACGATCAGCCATTTGAGCTTCGCCAGCGCCCCAAGCATCTTGCGTGTGTTGGGGCCGTTAGCGACCGGGTTCATGCCGAACGAAATCATTCCCTCGATGCCGCCCGAATACATGCGATCGAACAGAAATCCCCAACTATGGTTGCCGGTCTCGCCGGCCTTGGGCAACCAATCGTATCCGAAGCCGTTCGCCTTCGCCGCCTTCTCGCCGTAATAGGCCTTCAGCAGGCTGACCATGAACTTCGGCGTGTTCCCCCAGTAGTTGAGCGAATTGGGACGAAGCGGTTTCGGCGTATTCGCTTTCAGGTACTCGTCGAGGCTGCGCCAGTCCGCACGCGGCAGTTTCAGGTAACCCGGCAGCATGTTCCAGGCGCCCATGTCGGTGGATCCCTGGATGTTGGCGTGCCCGCGCTGGGCGTTGACGCCTCCGCCCGGCATGCCGATGTTGCCAAGCAAAAGTTGCACCATCGCGGCGGCATGAATCAACTGCACGGCATGGCTGTGCTGGGTCCAACCGAGCGCGTAAAGGACCGTCCCGGTGCGGCCCTCCGTCGATGCGGAAAGCACGATGTTAGCGGCTTCGTCGAATTCCTCCGGCGAGCATCCGCAGATCTCAGCTACCTTTTCTCGCGTGTACCGGGAGTAATGCCGCTTCATAAGCTGGAAGACGCACCGCGGGTGCTCAAGCGCCGGATCGAGCTTCGCGTACCCCTGCCCGTCCAATTCGTATTCCCAGCTCGACTTATCGTAGCTGTTCGTTGCCGCATCCCAGCCGGAGAAATGGCCACCCTCGAAGCCGTATCCCTCTTTGATCAGGAAGGACGCGTTCGTGTGTTGAACGACGTAGTCTCGCTGGAAGCGGCCCGTACTCAACGCGGCGTGGATGAGGCCGCCAAGGAACGCAATGTCGGCGCCCGCGCGGATCGGCACGTAGCAATCGGAAACGGCAGCGGTGCGGTTGAAGCGCGGGTCGACGCAAACCAACTTCGCGTTGCGCCTCCGCCGCGCCTCCATCACGAACCGGAAACCGACTGGGTGGTTCTCCGCCGGGTTGCCGCCCATCACCAGCACGATGTCGGCGTTGGCGACATCGGTCCAGCCATTTGTCATCGCCCCCCTGCCGAACGTGGCGGCCAGACTGGCCACCGTGGGGCCATGTCAAAGACGGGCCTGGTTTTCGTACGGAACGATGCCGAGGCCGAACCGGAACTTGCCGAGCAGATAGTTGACCTCGTTGGTGTCCGTGCAGCCTCCGATCATGGCGAGGTTGCTCAGACGGTTCACCACTCGCCCGTGTGCGTCGCGTTCTTCGAACCCACTGTCGCGAGTCTGCTTGATTAGTCGCGCCATCTTCTCGAAGGCTTCTTCCCAGCCGATCGGCGTCCATTCGGCGGAGCCGGGCGCGCGGTATAGCGGCCTGGTAAGACGGCGGTCGTTGTTGACGAACTCTTTGAGCGAGATCCCCTTCGAACACAGCGTGCCGCGGTTGATCGGGCTCTCCGGATCGCCCTCGATATGCACGACGGCGGGCGTGATATTCCGCGACTTGTCGCCCATCGTGTGAATCACAACGCTGCAGCCGACCGCACAGTAGGGACAAAC
>CAYPUQ010000063.1:5016-19454 GCA_964413655.1 uncultured Solibacteraceae bacterium
AGCACTTTGTAACAGAGGCAAGGCCGCTTGGTCTGGCGAATTGCCCGGAACATTTTTGGCGGGTCCTCCGGCAAGTAGATTTCGCCGATCGGCCGTGCACCCAGTTCCTTCTGCCACTGCTCCGGCGTGCGCGTGAGGTAGTACAGCGAGGTCATGTAGAAGTCGATGTCCCAGCCTTCCGATTCCACCTGGTCGAGCAGCGCCGGGTCGTGCGTGGAGAAACCAACCATGACGCCGGAGTCGCGGACGGCTTTCAGAAAATCGCGAACCTCGGAGAGTTTGCCCGCGCGGCGCTTGCGCTCGGTCGAACCACCGTGGTGCACAACGCCGACAGGTTTCTGGCGGGCAACTTCTTTGAGCAGCGAATGATCGTTTTCCAGTGGAGGGTGCGAAAGCAGTATCCATTGCATCGAGCCTCCTTCGGCGCGATGCCTGGCCAGGTCGCTCATGGTACGCGGATCGTGAGAAAACTGCCAGGTATTGATGCCACACTGTTCGCAATGCTTCAGCACCTGGCAGATGCGCTCGGGAGTGGCCCATTCGGTCATGTGGGCGGAGAAGAGGCGATTGAAATGGGAGTATCCGTAAAAGGGATTGCCGCCGACGATCAGCCTCGACACTTGCCAGTCGCCGATCTTGATTTTCGGCAGTGAAATCGCGGGGCCCGGCGTCAGGACGGCGCCTGCTGCCGCGGACGGAGTCTGCGCGGCGATAGCTTGGGCCTCCGCTTCGGCGTCGCACGGCATGGCGATGGAAGCGGCGGTCACAGCAGCGGCCGATTTCAACAACTGGCGGCGGGGTTGCTTCATGGTTGGCTCCTTCGCTCCAGTAGATCGAAACTGGCGGCTGACGGCAAGTGCCGTTCAGGCCTGGATGGCGGTATCGATCCATTGCGACATGCGGCGGAAGTGTCCACCTTTCCAGTAAGCGCGGCCGCAGTCCGGGCAGCGGAGGAACTCGTGGTGCAGCCGGGCAACCTCAGCGGGAAGCTGCTGACGCACCTGATCCTTGTTCGCGCGCGTCAGCAGGGTGTTGCACCGCAGACACCGCGAGAATGGTTTTGCCAGGCGCCGCAAATCGAAGCGCGTGACCACTTCGATCAGTTGCTGCCGCGGTTGATTTGCCCGCAGGAAGTATCCGTGGGTCACGGAACGGCGCTTGAGAAGACCCACGTCCCGCGTCAGGAGAATCCGGCGGTCGTGGCACGAGATCTCCGCCAGGCGCTCGTCTGTGCAACTGTTTTGATACAGAGTGTCGAACCCCAACATCCGAAGGAATGCGGCCAGTCGTCCGAGGTGAACATCGAGCACGAACCGTGGATCGCGGAGCGGTTCGGGCCTCAATCGGGTGAGCCCGGCGATGTCCAATGCCTCGAACATCGGGTAAACACTGATTCGGTCGCCATCCTGCACCCGGTAGGCGAAATCCACCGATCGTCCGTTGACGAGGATAAGGTCGATCTCCGTGTGCGGCACGCCAAACGACTCGATGCGGTCCTTGACGGTTGCGACATCCAGGAAGCGATGAGAGAACTCAGCGAAGCGGCGCTCCGGCAAGAGGAAGTCATTCAGTTCCGCATAGAATCGAAAGGTGACATTCAGCATGGCATCGGACGGGCGCCGATTGGGCGTGCCGGCTTGCGCCGATTGTACATCTTTCCTGGGGAGACCTCGGTGCGGCGATTTCGCCACTCCGGCCCAGCAGGCAAGCGGCCGCGCATCCTCGGAGTTCGAGGCCCCGATACGATGCGCTGTCCTTTTGTTCGCCGCTACCATCGCGGTCTATGCGCAAGCAAGCGATGACCGCCCATTGACGGGTCTGGCGGCCACATACTCCGATGGGACGACTCGCGTTCGGACCGTCGCGGCCGCTCCGCAGCTACACCTGGAGCCGGGCGAATCGATCCACCCGTCGTTGAAGCCCGCGTTCGAGGCCGAATGGACGGGGCTGATCTCGATCCTCGCCGCCGGCGACTACACCTTCGATCCAGGCCCGGTGGAGCTTCGCATCAACGGTGCAGCCGTTGGGACTACACCCGTTTCGCTCAGCGCAGGGCGGCATCCTATCACGATGAAGTACCGGCGCACGCCGGGAACGGCGGTGGTGAGGCTGATGTGGCGGGCCGCGCATTTTGCGCCCGAGCCGGTACCCGGTTCGATCCTGTTCCACGCCCGCACGGAGACTCCCGGTGAGAACGACACTTTGGTCGCGCGGGGCCGCTATCTTGCCGAAGAACTCGGCTGCGTGAATTGCCACCGGAGCGGCGCGGCATCGCTCGAAGGCCGGTTAGGCCCGGACCTCACGGCCGCTGGGTCGAGGATGAAGCCCGAGTGGATTCACAAATGGCTAGACGATCCGCAAGCGTTCCACCCAGGCGCGGCGATGCCCGGCATAGCGGGCGCCCAGGACCGGCGCGACATCGCCACGTACCTCGCGTCGCTGCGAGACCCAAGCGCCGCGCTAGCGCGCAGGTCTCGCTCCGGCAACGCAGGCCTGGGGATAAGCCTGTTCGGCTCCATCGGGTGCTCGGCGTGCCACGGTCAGGACGAACACTCCCTTGACGGAATGGGATCGAAGACGACGGCTCCGGCGCTGGTGGAGTACCTGAAGAACCCCGCCAAGTTCGATCCAAGCGGACGCATGCCGTCGCTGATGCTGACCGAGGAGGAATCGCAAAGCCTCGCTGCGTACCTGGTTGATCTGAGGAAACCCGAGTTCGAACAGCCGTTCACCGCCGGCGACGCGACGCGCGGCAAAGCACTGGTTGAGTCGGAGGGCTGCATCGCGTGTCATGCGCTGAACGACGGAGCCCCCGCGGTGAACCGCCAGACAGCGCCGCCACTCGAGCGGCTGGCCGCCGGTCGCGGCTGCCTGGCTCCGGCCGTGGATGCCCGCCTGCCGCAATATCGGCTGACAGGGGAAGACAAATCCGCGCTGAATGCCTTCGTCGGCTGGTATCGCGCGCATCCGGACGTGAGCGCGGCGCCGGTACACCGCCTGGAAACCAGTCTGCGGCAATTCCAATGCGTGGCCTGCCATGAGTTGGACGGGCAGCCTCCGACAGCGACTCTACCGGAAGCCACTCCGCCACTCACGGAGGCAGGCGCGAAACTACGCGTGTCCTGGATCGGGAAAGTACTGACCGGGCGCGTACGGTCGAGAAACTGGCAGACGTTGCGGATGCCCGACTACGCGCCGCACCGGGTAAGCGGCATGGCAGTGGCCTTCGCGAAGGCCGCGGGAGTCGAGCCGGGGGAAGGTCCGGAATCGCCCCAGCTTACGGCCGAACAGGCGGCGCGCGGCGCTGGCTTCCTGGGTACCGATCCCAAGCGGAAAGGGATGGCCTGCATCGGCTGCCACGATTGGGGCGGTCACAAATCGCTCGGCGAAGACGGACCGCAACTCATCGACACCGCGGAACGGCTGCGTTACGACTGGTACCAGCGCTGGATGTTGGACCCGGCGCGGATACATTCCGGGACTTCGATGCCGAACTACTTCACGTCGATGGACCGGCGCAGCGCTAGCGGCGTTATTGACAGCCTGTGGGCCGCGTTCCGTGCTCCGGCCAGCATCGACGTCCCGGCCGGATTCGGCAAGACCGGCGTGGCCGACGATCGCGAGGCGCGGCCGGAGCCGGGCAAACGTCCGGTGGTGGTGCGCTGGGATATGCCGGAGTCGACGCCCGCCGCGATCGCGGTGGGACTTCCCGGGAAACTGTCGTACTGCTTCGACGCGGGCGAGTCGAGGTTACGCTACGCCTGGCGCGGGGGATTTCTCGACCTTTCCGAGACGCTGGTGAAAAAGACGGACGCGAACCGCCTAACGCCGACGGCGAAACTGATCGGCGAAGTGTTCTATCGGAGCGACGGTTTCCCGATCCGCGTCGGGTCCGCGGACCGCGAGCCGCCACGGCGATTTCGCGGATACCGCCTGGTGGACGGCCACCTTGAGTTCCGGTACGAGGTGGACGGCATGGAAGTCAGCGAGCGGATCGTCGCCGCGGAGGGTTCGGGCGGCCTTGTGCGGCACTTCACCGTGAGCAAGGTGGACCAGCCGATGTGGTTCGTCGACGGGGCGCGACGAATGGACATCCCGCGCGGGTCGGGGGTCCGCTTCAGCGTGGAGGCGGGCCAATGACGCGCGCACTGCTGTTGTTCCTCGCGGCCCTCGGCGCGGTGCTGGCTCAGGCGCCGGCCGACTCGTACCGCGTCGAGACCATTCCGACTCCGCAAGGCATCGCGCCGGAGGTCGGCGGGATCGCTTTCGCCCCCGATGGACGCCTCGCGGCCGCCTTCCGGCGCGGCTACATCTACCTTCTGGACACCGGCAGCCGGCGATGGACCAAGTTCGCCGAGGGACTCCAAACGCCGCTCGGCATCCTGCCGGGAAAGCCGGGCGAGTTCTTCGTGGCGCACCTTCCGGAACTGACGAGGGTGGCCGACACGGACGGCGACGGCGAAGCGGACGTCTACGAAACGATCGCCGACTCGTGGGGCATGTCGGGCAACTACCATGAGTTCCTCTATGGGCCGGTACACGACGCACAAGGGAATCTATACATCGCCCTGGGCTGCGCCTCGAACGGAGCGGAACCTCGTCCGCCGGTGCGAGGAGAGATGACCACACGCGGCCGCGCGGCGCGTGAAGCGAAGGCGGGCATGATCGGCAGGGTAGGCCACTACTCGCCAGTACGGTATCGCGGCTGCGTGGTCAAAGTGAGTCCCGAAGGGAAACTCGACCGCGTCTCCTGCGGGTTGCGGCAGCCAAATGGCCTGGTGGTCTCCCCGGAAGGGGACCTGTTCGTCACGGACAATCAAGGCGACTGGGTGGGCACGTCGCCGCTGCATCATGTCACGCAAGACGACTTTCACGGCCACCCGGCATCGCTCAACTGGGACCCGGCATTCGAGGGCAGGGATCCGGTGGAAGCCACCGTGGACGAGTTGGCGAAGCGGCGCAAGATGCCGGCCATTCAGTTCCCCCAAAACGATATGGCCGGTTCGGTGACGCAGCCCCTCTACGACCTCACCGGCGGCGAGTTCGGGCCGTACGCGGGACAAATGTTCGTGGCCGAGTGGACGTATCCGCGAATCCTGCGAGCGGACCTCGAAAAGGTTGGCGGTGAATGGCAGGGCGCGAGTTTCCTTTTCGTCGAAGGAAACGGCCTTCGCACCGGGAACAATCGCATCGCGTTCGCGCCCGACGGGAAGAGTCTGTACGTTTGCCAGACCTCGCGAATCTGGGGCTCTGGCGAGGGCATTCAACGCATTCTATGGACCGGCAAGGCGCCCATGGATATTCTGAACCTGCGCCTCACGAAAACGGGCTTCGATCTGACGTTCACGAAGCCGGTGGACCGGGCAAGCGCCAGTTCGCCGGGGGCTTACTCACTCACCCATTACTACTACCTGTATCACGGCCAGTACGGCTCTCCGAAGACGGATGTCACGCCCGTGAAATTGAAGAGCGTCAGTGTCTCGGAAGACGGCTATCGAGTGGCGCTGGAGGTTGAGAGTCTGATTCCCGGCCGCATCTACGAACTGCGGCCCGCCCGCATTCGCGGGGCGGATGGATCGCCTTTGATCACGCGGCTCGCGGCGTACACGCTGAACCGGCTGAAGGAATAGAGCCGGGGCGAAGTTCAGTCCTGCCACTCCACTTGGTGATAGTCCACCCGCTCGCCGCGCGGACGGTTCTTGAACTCGCGCGCGAGACGGACGAAGTTGCGCACCACCGCATCGAAGATAATTCTTCCCTTTTCCGCCGTGGCAAGCGTCGGATCGCCGTTGACACCCGACTTCGAGAAACACGTCCAGTAGTCCATCATGCGAATGGGACCGGGATCGGTGAGATCGTTCCAGATGAAGTCCGATGGCGGCTGGCCCGTCTCCTTGCGCGCCTTGTCCATTTGTACGCGGCCCGCATCGAGATACAGATAGACGGAAGTCTCAAGCTCGCACGCGTGCGACATGCCGCCGCGCCCGGACTCGCGCAACTCGCGGATCTCCTTCAGGGCGAGCGACGGCCAGAGGAAGGGGGCGCACAGCGCTTCCGTCTCGAGAATTGTCCGCCGCGCGACGAGGTCGAGAATCGGCATGTTGGAGCCGTGCCCATCGGCGATGAGAATACGCCGGAAGCCATGATGCGCGACGCTCTTGGTGACGTCGAGCACGAAGTCGAGCAGATGCTGAATCTGGATGTCGATGGTGCCCGGAAAGTCCATGTGATGCGTCTCGTAGCCGAACGGAATGATCGGCATCAGCAGGATGTCGCCTTCCGCCTGCCCGGCCGCCGCCTCGCAAATGCTCCAGATCAGAAAGTTGTCGACATCCAGCGGAAGGTGCGGACCATGGTCCTCGACGGATCCGATCGGCAGCACCACAACCGGCTGCCGCTTCGCCACCTGAGCCAGTTCCGGCCAGGTGTGGTGCTGATAGAGATAGTCTTTTCGTGTCATGGGAGGTCGTCCTTTTGCGCGGGCAGCGATTTTTTGGGATCGATGACAAGCCAGAGCGCTGCCCCCACCACGTACAACGCGGCCGCGGCGAAAAACACGGCGTGGAAGGAACCGAACATCCGGGCGAGCAGCGCTGCCGAAAGGGGCGCCAGCATGCCCGAAAGGCTCGATGCGAAGTTGACGAAGCCGGACGCGGTTCCGCCGAAGCGCCCGCCAGCGTCGGTGGTGGTGGCCCAAAGCACGGGCAGGGTGAGGTCGTGCGCGCCGCTGGCCAGGACCAGAAATGCGATCGCCGCTTCCGCGGAGTGGACATACATTGCCGCCACATAGCCAACCGCCCCCAGCAGAAAGCCGCCCACTCCAACGCTGCGGCGTCCAAGAGTTACGCTGCCGCTGCGGTGCGTGATCCAGTCGGCGATCAGTCCGCCGAACAGGCACCCCAGCGCTCCGGCCGCGAGCGGCAGCGCCGCGTAGACTCCGGAGCGTTGCAGAGTCAGTCCGTGCTCGCTCATCAAGTAAGTGGGCAGCCAGGTAACGAAAAACTGAAATCCGAACCCCGAAGCGAAGTAGCTGCAGAACAGCGCGATCATCGTCGGGTTGAGGAGCAGCGCTTTCCAGGGCACACGCTCGCCGATTCGTGGAGCCGGCGCCGCCCCCATGCGGATCACGTTAAGTTCGGCGGCATTGACCGATGGATGATCGGCCGGATCGTCGCGATACCAGTACGCGCAGACCACACACCAGATCAATCCCACGGAGCCGAAAACGGCAAACGTGTAGCGCCAGCCCATCACCGCCATGAGCGCGACCGCGACGGGCGGAGCCAGCGCGCCGCCGGTTCTGGCACCCATCCACATGACGCCGTTCGCGCGGCTTCGTTCGTGCAACGGAAACCATCGCGCCAGCGCGCGAGACAGCGTGGGAAAGGCGCCGGCCTCGGCCGCTCCAAACGCCGTGCGCGTAACCAGGAGCGCCGGGAGACTGCGCACCATCCCCGTGAAAATCGTAAACAAGGACCAGGACCCCACGATGCGGATCAACATGAGCCGCTGGCCCCACCGGTCGCCCAACCACGCCGTGGGAATCTCGAACACGCCGTAGGCGATATAGAAGACCGTGAACACCCAGGCGAACTGAAGTTGCGACAGGCCCAGGTCCGCCTGCATTGCCGGCGCGGCGACGGACATGCATACGCGGTCCAGGTACGTGATGAACGCGGCGACGAACACAAGTGCAAGCACCGCGTGCCGGGTGTGGGTGGCCCGCTTCGCGGTCCCGGCAATCACAATGCGCCTTCGGCGGCCAGCATGCCGAACGTGGAATCAAACGCCGCGACGGTACGCGCTACGTCGTCATCCGTATGTGCGCCGGAAACGAATCCTCCGGGCCAGGAGGCGACATCGACGCCGTGCAGCAGGAGTCCGGCACGGATCTTGTTCACGAGTTCCAGAGGGATGCCGCCCTTCAACGTCCGCCACGGAACTTTGCCCGCGTAGATCTCTTCCGGCGATGCGACGCCGCGGTGGAGGTGGAAGTCCGAGAACTGGCCGTAGGCGCACCAGCCGAGGCCGCGGCGGCGCATCGCGGCATTGATTCCGTCGCGGATTGCCGCCGCGTTCCGCGCCGCCCGGTCAATGGCATCGCCGCGACGGACTTCATCAAGAGTCGCGATGCCCGCTGCCGCGGAGACCGGTCCCGCGTTGTAGGTTCCCTGATGAGCCACAAGCGGCATTTGCAGGGTTTCGTCGGTCCACCGGTAGTCGAAGACGGAGAGCACGTCAGCACGGCCCGCGAGCGCCGCCCCCGGATACCCGCCGGCCAGGATCTTGCCGAGCGTTGTCAGGTCCGGCGTCACACCATAGAACTGCTGGGCGCCACCCGGCGAGCAGCGGAAACCTGAGATCACTTCGTCGAAGATGAGAAGTACGCCATATTGGGCAGTGAGTTTGCGCAGACGAAGCAAGGTCTCGCCTGAGGTGGGAATCTGGCCGAAGGTCGCTCCCGTCGGCTCGAGAATGAGCGCCGCAACGTCGTCGCGCGAGGCGAACCATTCCTCCACGCGCTGGACGTCGTTCGGTTCGGCAATCAGCGTGTCCTCGACGATCCCGGCAATGATACCTGGTGCGCCGCCGGGCGGAAAGCAAACATGGTCGTGCCAGCCGTGGAAGTGCCCGGCGAAGCGGACGATCTTGCTCCTGCCCGTGAAGGCACGGGACACTCGCAGGGCCAGGTGGGTCGCCTCCGTGCCGGTTACGGTGAAGCGCACCCGTTCGGCGCAGGGGATCATTTGCCGCACCAGTTCGGCCCACTGCACTTCCAATGAATGGGATGCGCCGTAATGCACTCCCTTCCGGGTCTGCGCCATCACCGCGTCCAGCACCGCCGGATGATTGTGGCCAAGGATGAGCGCGCCGTGTCCGCCGAGGAAATCGACGTACTCGTTGCCATCCACGTCCCACTTGCGCGAGCCTTCGGCGCGCTCGACGTATACGGGGTGCGGATCGAGATACCGGCCGACATGGGTAACGCCATCCGGCAGCAGCGCCTTGGCCCGGCCGTGCAGGGACCGCGAGCCGGGCGTCTTTGCCTGATACGCCTGAAGAATCCTGGATTCGGTAACCGGCACCGTCCGCATCGCCATGGGACGTATGGTAGCGGAAAGTTGGAGTAAACTGCTGCTATGCTTTCGCGCCGTGCCTTTCTCGCCCAGACCGCCGCGGCCGCTTCCGCAGTGGCGCAATCCACGAAGTCGCGGCTGATCATCGATACGCACCTCGAAGTCTGGACGCTCGATCCGAAGTTCCCCTTCCAGCATCCTGAGCGGCCCAACCTCAAGGTGCCGATGGCGGCTCCGATCGAGAATCAAGTCGAGCAAATGCGCGACTTCAACCTGCGTTATGCGGTGCTCATCAATCCGCGCTACTACGGTTGGGACAACTCCTACATCAGTTACTCGCTGCACAAGTATCCACACCTGTTCGTGGCTCACGGGCTCATCAGCCCGCTCGATCCCAAGGTCCACGAGCGATTGCGGTATTGGGTCAAAGAGCACGGCTTTCAGGGCATGCGATTCAGCCCGATCTACCATCCACAATCGACCTGGTTGAACTCCAAAGAACACTACCCGCTTTGGCGCGAGGCCGAAAAGCTGGGCGCCGTGTTCAACTTCTACATCCTGCCGCACCAGATGCCAATGCTCGAAGACATGGCCGGGCGATTTCCGGGCGTCAAGATCGTGGTGGACCACGCCGGCAAGCCCGACCTGAAGCTGGCCGATCCATGGCCGGAGTTCCGGAAGATGTTCCGCCTGAAGAAATTTCCGCAGGTCTGGATCAGCTCGTCCGAGCCGTACGAGATGTCGGAGGTGAAGCAGTATCCCTATCCGGACACAATCCCGTTCTATAAGGCCATCTACGAAGAGTTCGGAGGAAAGCAGTTGATCTGGGGTACCGGCTATCCGCGGCCGCGATGGGAACTGCCGATGGACAAGGAACTCGAGTTCGTCGACAAGTACTGCGACTTCTACACGAACGAGGATCGAGAACTGCTGCTGGGAAAGAACGCACTGCGCATCTGGAAATTTCCCGGGCAGGCGTAGACCGGTACGAATACCTGAGCCGCGCGGTTACCGGCTCAACAGCGCCTCATACTTCGTCCGTGCCATTCGCACTCTCTCCCGGTGCGCTTCCGCCTCACCCGGTGCATAGCCGCTCAAGTACCGCGGTTCGCGCAGGAGTTTCTCGACGTGTTCCAGAACCATCAACCGCTTTTTGACCAATTCCGGCGCGCGGGCGCGGTCCAGGATGGGCCGGCCGCCGGCGATTACGTACGTAGACCGGCGACGTGTGCGCGAGACCGCCATTCTCCGATGCAACCCGTACCGCAATCCACTGGCTCTCCTCCACCCGCACCGTCATGTCCACTTTCAGTTCCGTTTTGTCCGGGCCGCTCGAATCGACTTTTCGCAACGTCTTCCCGAGCGCGATAACCTCCATTGTCCGCGGCGCGCCGATTTCCTTCGGCGCCCAAGCCCTCGCTGTAATCCGCACGGTTGCCCCGGGCGCCACGTTCACTTCCTCTCCAGGAATAGCGCCATTTACCGCCAGTGACACCATCGGGCCATTGGTCACGAACGTCTTCCCCTCGCGCATCGCGTCGAACCAGCGGTCGACAGAAAAACCCTTGCCCGTATAGGCATACGTGCGCACCTCGCCGATGGTGCTGCCCCACGGCATATCCGATCCCGCCGACGCTGTCAGCCGGACCCCCAGCGAGAGGAAATCGTAGTAGTCCTCCAACCCAAGCATCCGGAACTGCATGATCTCGAAAAAGTCTATCCGCCCCGAGATCGCGTTCAGCGTCGAGTCCCACGTCGGAAAAAGCTCCGGGCGCGTGCGCCTGTACCACTCCGGCGCCCACGCGATATGCGCATACCCGGTGATCCCGCCGCGGCTGCGCGCCCCATCGAACGTCACGTCGTACAGGTGGAACTGGGACAAATCCGAGACCGGCTCGGTCAAGTTGAGAGCCAACGCGTGCCCCTGTTCGTCGATCTGCATGCTCGGTTCTTCCTGCCCGGACACCAACGCGAAATCCTCCTCCTGGTACCGCCGCGTGCTTCCGAACGCCTGCGGGAAGGTGACAGCGCGCATCGTGCGCTGCTGCACGACGTTGAGCACGTGGACGTCCTCGGCGCGCGCCCAGGCCAACAGAAATTGATCGTGCTCCGGCTTGGTTCGTGGATAGTGAACGTGGTCGTCGCCCGAGTACCAGCCGCGGCTCGCCATATCGACCCAGCGCTTCAGCCGCACTGTGCGGCCGAGCTGCTGGCCTGGCCGGATCTCGAACTCCTCGAAAACAGGCACGTATTCAATACCGCGCGCGACGGCCAGCCGCCACCGCCCCGCCGGCAGCGTGATGGAGAACGGCCGCGGTACGAAATACGCAGCCACCTCCTGCCAGAAAGGGTAGGACGACGACGCGCCATAAATGCTCGATCGTGTCTGATTATCCTTGTAGTCGCCCGTAGTCAGCCGCACCGGGCCAATGTCGCCCGGTCTCCACGGACGCGGCTCGTAAAAATCCGGCACCCGCGTGTAGCCGGGCGCCACCGATCCGTCCGGCGGCACCCGCCATTTCCCGTCCACCAGCGACGTGATGCACACCATCGCCGGAACGGGGCGGTTGGTTGCCCTGTCCCGGATCTCAACGCGGAGAGAGCCCTCCCCCGACTGGGCAGCCGCGTAATACAGCAACCCGGCCGCACCGGCCATGAAAACGGCCCTCGCCAGCGCCGGACCGTATTTGCGTCGTCGAGCGGCTATGTTCAGAAGCTTTGATCGTTCTCCGATAATCGGCGCAGACACTGCTACAAGTCTAATGCCGCCAAAATCGGTGGCGTTGGGCGCTGCCGGCTATTCCCCGGCGCCCGATCCGGACTATACTTCTGTATGCGATCCCGTCACCTGTTCCTCGCCGCCATACTGGCCTTGCTGGTGACCTTCACCTTCCGCCAGTTCGCTCCCACTCACGCGGCCGACGCGGACCGTACCGCGTGGGGCGCAACCGATCCTACCTGGTCGCCGGACGGCGCCAGGCTCGCTTTTTCTCTCTTCGGCTCCATCTGGCAGGTAGACACGAACGGTGGCGATGCCACGCAACTCACCACGTCGTCCGGCTATCATGCCCATCCCGCCTGGTCGTCGAACGGTGGACAGATCGCCTTCATCAGCGGAAGCGTACCGGCTGGACCACAGCCCAACATTTCCGGAAAGCTCATGGTCCTCGACCTTGCTGCTCACACCGAGCGTGAACTCTCGACCCCCTTCCCAACGGGCGGCACACCCACTTGGACCCAATCCGGCGCGAGTATTCTCTGCGGCCTGCGCGTTCCCAACCAGGGCAGCCTTCTATACGAGATCCCGCTCGACGGCTCGCCGCCGCGCCAGCGCCAGTTTCCGATGCAGCGTGCACCGGCGGGAAACTGGGTCGCGGCGTCGGCCGGCGGAGACACAGTCTTCCTGGCCAACACCCGCAACAGCCCGATCCAAGTCTGGTCCATGCCGGCCGCCGCCAAACCGATCATGGTGCAGATGCCGCTCACTCGCTACCGGCGCGAGGACATTTTTCAGATCACTTCGATCGCAGCGTTCCGGGACGGGTCGGGCGTCATCTACTCCGGCGCCCACGTCAACGGTAAAGGCGACCACGAACTTTGGCGTATCGGCCCTCGCGGCGGCGAGCCGCGAGCCATCACCTCGACCACGCGCGACGAGTACTCGCCCGCCATCTCGCCCGACGGCCGGTCGATCGCGCACGTCTCGAATCACCTGGGCAACCTCGACCTGTTCGTCATACCCGCCACCGGCGGCGATAAGCGTCACGTCGCGATCCGCGGACTCAAGTTTCGCAACCCTTCCGGACGCGTGCAGGTCAAGCTGCTCGACGAGATGGGCCGGAGCACCCGCGCCCGTCTCTACGTGATCGCCTCCGACGGCAAGGCTTATACTCCGCAGGGCGTCCCCGTCTTCTTTCAGAGCCTCGACCCCGGTGGTCCCCGCGAAGGATTCTTCGTCGCTTCCGGCGATGACGAGTTCGACGTGCCGGCCGGCCGCCTCCGTGTGGTCGCGGTCAAGGGATTCGAATACCGTGTCGCCGAGCGCACGATCGACGTTTCAGCCGACGGGACCCAGACCATCACCATTCAACTCGAGCGCTGGGCGAATTGGATGCAGCGCGGCTGGTACACCGGAGAGAACCATTTTCACGCCAACTACAACGGCAGCTACTACCAGCGCCCGCCCGATTCGCTGGCATGGCTTGAAGCGGAAGACCTGAACACCGCCAACATGATCGTCGCGAACTCCGAAGGCGCCTTCGTACACGACAAGGAGTTCTTCACCGGCGGCGTCAGTTCGCTGTCAACCTCCCGCTACGTTCTCTATTGGGGACAGGAATTCCGCAATAGCGACCCGCTCGGTCACATGGCCTTCCTCAACATCAAGAAGCAGGTGCCGCCTTCCTACACCAGCGTCATCGGCAGCGACTCGCCGTACGACTTCCCGCTGAACACCATGGCCGCCATCGAAGCGCGCAAACAGGGCGGGCTGGTCAGCTATGTCCACCCGATGGCGGTTTCCCCTGACGTCTACGACAGCAATCTCGGTGCGAAAGAGTCGCCCCTCACCGCGGCCCTCGGCGGCATGGATGCCATCGACGTCCTGCCTCGCGGGGGCCCCGCGTACGATCTGTGGTACCGCTTCCTCAACGCCGGCTTCCACGTTGCGCCCGGCGCCGGCACCGACGTCTTCACCAACTGGCGGGGCGTTAACAGTATCCCCGGCGCTTCCCGCCAATATGTGGAAGTCGGCTCGCAAATGGTCTGGCAGCGCTGGATCGACCGGTACCGCGAAGGGCGCGCCTTCGTCTCGAATGGCCCCTTGCTCACGTTCAACGTCAACGGATCGCCTATCGGCTCGGTCGCCAGGCCCGCGGCCGGTTCCTCGTTCACCGCCCGGCTCTCCGCCGAAGTTTCTGCGCGAATGCCCATCGACCGCCTCGAATTGATTCACAACGGTAATGTGATCGCGTCCACTTCTGAGCCGCGCATCAGTAGAGAGGTGACCCTTACCTCCAGTTCATGGTTCGCCGCTCGCGCGTTTGGGCCGCCCTCCATCGGAGTCATCGGTATGCCGCAAGCTCACTCTGGCCCGATCTACGTCGAGTTCGGCGGCAATCCCACCCTTGTCAGGGAAGACGTCGAACTCCTGATCGCCATGCTCGAACGGCAGTGGGCCTATTTGGAGGAACGCAACAACTTCGGCCCCGGCGACAATCGTCAGCGGGCTCAAGCGATGTTCGACCAAGGCCTGCGCCATTACCGGGACAAGCTCGCTCGGGCCGCGCAATAGTAGGGCTAACCTTGGGCTAACCTACCACTCCGCCTGTAGGAACTGCTCGACCGTCATCACCCTCAACG